>JBDSOJ010000142.1:0-4529 GCA_039914895.1 Gaiellaceae bacterium | reverse complement strand
ACCTCGGCGCCGGTCGTACCGGCGTTGATGTACGTGATCCCGGTCTGGAGGTCGCGCATCGCGCGGAACGCCTTGTTCACGTCACGGGTGAAGATCGAGGACGAAAGCCCGAAGCGGATCCCGTTCGTGACCCGGATCGCCTCGTCGAAGCTCTTGACCGGGATCAACGCCGTCGTGGGGCCGAAAATCTCCTCCTGCGCGATCCGCATCTGCGGGTCGACGTCGGCGAAGATCGTCGGGCGGTAGAAGAAGCCGTTGCCGAGGTCGCCGTCGGTCGCACGCTCGCCGCCCGTCAGCAGCTTCGCGCCCTCGTCCGACCCGATCCCGGTGTACGAATGGATCTTGTCGAGCGACTCCTGGTTGATCACTGGGCCGAGGTCGGTCTCGGGATCCCAGCCAGGGCCGATCTTCATCTGCTCGGCGCGCTCGACGAGGCGCTGCTGCAGCTCGCCGTACACCGCCTCGTGGACGATCACACGGCTCGCCGCGGTGCAGCGTTGGCCCGACGTTCCAAACGCCGACCAGACGATCCCCTCGACTGCGAGCTCGAGATCGGCGTCGTCCATGACGATGATCCCGTTCTTGCCGCCGAGCTCGAGATGGACGTGCTTGAGCCCGTCCGCGCCGGCTTTCGTCACCGCGACCCCCGTCTCGCGTGAGCCGGTGAAGGTGATGATCGGCACATCCGGGTGGCGCACCAGCCGGTCGCCCGCCTCCTCGCCGAACCCGTGGACGAGGTTGACGGCGCCGTCCGGAAGCCCGGCCTCGCCGAGCAGCTCGATGAAGCGCTCGGCGAGCAGCGGCGTGTCCTCGGCCGGCTTGAGCACGACCGTGTTCCCGCAGACGAGCGCCGGCGCCAGCTTCCACGCGGGGATCGCGATCGGGAAGTTCCACGGCGTGATCGCGCCGACGACGCCGACGGGCATCCGCACCGACATCTGGAACTTGTCGCGCAGCTCGGACGGGGTCGTGTGGCCGAAGAGGCGCCGCCCCTCGCCGGCCATGTAGACCGACATGTCGATCGCCTCCTGGACGTCGCCGCCGGCCTCCGCGAGCACCTTGCCCATCTCACGGCTCATCAGCTCGGTCAGCTCGTCCTTCTGCTCCTCGAGCAGCCGCGCGAAGCGGAAGAGGACGTTGCCGCGCTCGGGCGCGGGCACGAGCCGCCATTCCTCGAAAGCTCCCTTGGCCGCCTCGACGGCGCGGTCGACGTCCTCGGCGCCGGAGCGCGGGAACGTCCCGAGCGTCTCGCCGGTCGCCGGAACCTTCGACTCGAAGGTCTCGCCGGAGGCGGCGTCCGTCCACTCGCCGCCGACGTAGTTCTTGAACTGCTGCTCCGCGACCGCCATCCGGCCGCAGTGTAGTCAGAAGAACTCGTGGATCGTGGGCCGCGCAGCGGCCCCTCTTAGGGATCTACGCGCGGTGAGCATCCGCGACTGCGGATGTTCATCTTGCGCACTTACGCAGCGAGCCGCAGAGTCGGGCGATCGGAACGGCGAAGTTGATGTTCTCGCCGCCACCGGCGACGAGGACGCCGACAACACGGCCGTTGCGGTCGACGGCGGGACCGCCGGAGTTGCCCGGATTGGCTGCGGCGTCGGTCTGGATCTCCTTCGGCCGAACGCGGCTGACAACGCCGCTCGTGACGGAGCCGCCGAGCCCGAACGGGCTGCCAACGAGCAGCAGCGCGTCGCCGACGCGGGGCTTGTTCGCGCGGGGCAGCTGCCAGAGCGGTCTCGCGCCGACCGGCTTCCCCTCGACGCGAAGCACCGCGAGGTCCCGGCTCCGGTCGCGCGCGACGACCTCGGCGCGCCACGACCCCGTGTTCCGCTCGAGCAGCACCTGCTCGCCGACCTCCGTGACGACGTGCGCGGCGGTGACGACGTACAGCTGGCCGTCCGTGATCCAGCCTGCGAACCCTGCTCCCAGCCCGTCGGAGGTCTTGACGGTGAAGACGCTCTTGAGGACGCGGGCGGCGAGCGGCGCGATCCCCTGATCCTTCTCGCGCAGCTTGCCTTCCGACGTCTTCAGCCGCCCGTCGAGCTGCTGATCGGAGAGCCTGAACTCCTCGAGGCGACCCTCGAGCTCGCGTACGTCGGTGCGCAGGAGATCGACGCGCAGGCGCTGCTCGCGGACGGATGCGACGGCGAAGAGGGAGACGCCCACGGCGGCGACGACGGCGAGTCCGACCGCGACCAGCGGAATCGAGATCGCGCGACGGCCCTCGTACTCGTCGTAAGACATACGACGTCTCTCGGCCGACCCGGCCAAGGGCATGTCCCCCGGATGAGGGACTACTCGGTGGTGACGCTGTCCGTCTCGGGGAACGTCCCCGGGATCCGGGCGCGGCGACGGTCGCGGATCTCGCGCTTGCCGCCGTAGTCGCGACCGTTCCGCCGGTCGTCTCCCTCGCGACGGTCGAGGATCACCGTCACGTTAGGGTTGTCCTTGTAGTACTCGACCATCTTGTCGAACAGGTCGGCCTCGAGATCGCGGGGGATCACGCAGTAGATCACACTCTCAGTCTACGACTCCGGCCGGTCGGCGCCAGACCCGTTCTGGTGATTCGCCGCGCCGGTGCAGAAGCTCAAAGCCTGGCGATGTCGGGCATCAAGCGGCCGTCGTCGGCGAGGTGCGCGTTCCACTCCTCGAAGCTGCTCTCGAGCTCCTCGAGGTCGTGGCCTCGCTCGACGAGCCGCACCGGCTGCGCGGCGTCGGGGGAGACGCGGTACTGGTACCAGGAGATCTCCCACACGACGGTCACGACCATCTCCCCGCTGACCCCGGAGAGCGGGACGATCGAGGCCTTGGGCGCGCCGAGGCTCTTCGCCACACCGGCCACCGTGCGCCGGTGCGGGCTCGCGTTGAAAAGGTCGGCGGCCTCGACCACTGCGAGCTCGGGCTCGGAGAGCCGGCGCAGGATCGGCTCGTCCGCGACGGACGCCTCCTCGGCGCGGCGACCGCCGCCGAGCAGGCCGCTCCAACGGCTCTTGCGGCGGCGCGAGTCGAGCGGAACCGCCGGCAGCGACGGGCTTCCCTCGCGCAGCCAGCCGTGCTCGAGCGCGATCTCGGCACAGAGCGGGCAGACGTCCACGTACTCGTCCCCACCGGGCGAGAACCGGAGCGCATGCTCGCCCATCAGGAGCGAGCGTTCGCAGATCGCGCAGGTGCGCGTTGCGGCTGAACGCATCACACGCATTCCGGCGACCGTAGCAAACCTCCCGAGTTATCCACAGGCGCGCGTTTTGCTATATGTAACTCACATATGTACCAACGACGAGGATGGCACGGCCGGGGCGGGCGGATCGAGCGCTTTCAGGTCGCTGCCCTGCTCCTGCTCCTGCGAGAGCGCAAGGCGCACGGATACGACCTGCTCGAGCGGCTGCCGGAGCTGACGGGCGAGGAGCGGGTCGACGTCGGCAACCTCTACCGCGTCCTCCGTGCTCTCGAGGAGCAGGGCCTCGTCGGCAGCGAGTGGGACGACAGCCCGCCCGGGCCGGCCAAGCGCACCTACGAGCTCACGGCCGCGGGCGGCGAGGCACTCAACCGCTGGGCCACCTCGCTCGCGGAGACGCGCACCCGCATCGACCGTTTCCTCGAACGACATCAGGAGAGGAGGTGAAGACCATGCAGCACCGCAAACACCAGCGCCGGCGCCCGCCGCTCGGCGCGCGCTTCTACGCCCGTGAGAACGTGCTAGAGCGGCTGGACTCGTACCAGCGCGACCTCGAGCAGGAGCTGGCCGACGTCGCAGACCTGCTCAAGCGGCTGAAGTCCGAGGCCGCCGAGGCGGCTCCGGCGACCGGCTGACCAGCGGCCGGGCGGGAGCAGGCCGGGCGCCCGGCGCGCTCCCGCTTCCGGGCCGGAAAGGAGCGCCAAGTGATCGTCGAATACATCCGCTACTCGATTGAAGAGCCCGGCAGACCGCGTTCGAAGCCGTGTTCGAGCAGGCCCAGGCAACGCTCGCAGGCTCGCCGCGCTGTCTCAGCTACGAGCTGTCACGCTGCGTCGACGAGCCGAGCTCCTATGTGCTGCGCATCGAATGGGACTCGACCGAAGGTCACCTCGCGAGTTTCCGGCAGAGCCCCGAGTTCAAGAACTTCTTCGGGCCAATCCGCCCGTACCTCGGCGACATCGCCGAGATGCGCCACTACGAGCCGACCGCGGTCCAGGAGCGACGAGCGGCAGGGTCAATGAGCCGCGGCTGCCTCCCGGTCGCGCTTCGTGTCCTCGATCACGCGCTGGGCGACGTGCGAGGGCACCTCCTCATAGCGGAGGAAGTGCATCGAATAGTCGCCGCGGCCGCCGGTGATCGACGTCAGCGTCTGCAGGTACGTGAGCATCTCCGCCATCGGCACCTCGGCCTTGATCGTCGTCATCCCCGAGGCCGGCTCCATGCCGTGCAAGCGTCCACGCCGGGAGTTAAGGTCGCCGTTGACCGCGCCGACGGCCTCGTCGGGCACCGTCACCTCGAGCTCCATGATCGGCTCGAGCAGGACGGGCTCCGCCTTCGAGTACGCCTCCTTGAA
>JBDSOJ010000125.1:0-8084 GCA_039914895.1 Gaiellaceae bacterium | reverse complement strand
CCGCGAACCTCACGAAGGAGAAGTACGACGACGCAATTCGCCGGCATGAGGAGGCCGGAATCGAGCTTCCTCCGGACGGCATGGACTACCACGTTTGCTTCGGGACAGACGGGGACTTGCGCGTCAGCGAAATCTGGGAGTCACGAGAGCAGTTCGATAAATACGGGGAGCGCTTGATGCCCCTATTGGCCGAGTCCGGAATCGAGGCTGCGGGCGAACCAGAGTTCTTCGAGGCTCACAACATCATCCGCAAGCGCTAGGGGAGGGCGCGGCGCGCCTGGCGCGAGCGCCGCTGGCGGCAACGATCCGAGCCCGTCTCACGCCTTCGCCCGCTCCCCGCCGCTGCACGATCGGCCCGCCGCAGACCGAGCACGTCCCCGTGAGGCCGAGCGCCAGCAAGTCGGCATCCGTGAAGCCGAGGTCGGCTAGGAGGTCGCCGCTGTCGCCCTTGACGCCGTCGTCCATCGAGGCAACGCTCCTGTCACGATCGTGGGAAAGTGGTCAGGAACGGGCGGCCAAGGACGAGGGTTCTAGAGGGGTCGCTGCCGGTCGCCCTAAAGACTCAGACCCCCTCCCCTCGGCGGGTAGGGACAAGGCGTGGCCGGAGCTTGCACGGCGTTGGGAGTCGGCGTAACGTCACTGTCTCCGACAATGAAGAGGTAGCGGTGCCGGTCGTGCTCGTTCATCAGGGAGCGGGGTTGACGAAGGAGAGCTACGAGGAGGTCGTTCGCAAGATCAGCGGCGAGAGCGGCCTCAACTCGCCTGCGGACTGGCCAGTCGAGGGCCTGTTGGTTCATTCTGCTGGAGAAGCTAAGGGCGGGTTTCGTGTTGTCGATGTGTGGGAGTCGGAGGAGGCCGCCGCGCGATTTGGAGAGAAGCTCGGTCCGACGCTGCAAGAGGCCGGCGTCACGGCCGAACCGGAGGTTTACCCAGCGCACACGTTCGTCTCGGCCTAATCTCTCGATGTAAGCCGTTTCCGCATCGGCGGTGTCACGCTCGGCAACAGGCGGGCGCTCGCTCAGGCCGCCTCGTCCCCGTCGAGGGGCGGGGAGACGGGCCGCCCACCACCGAGGACGCTGACGACTGCGGGCTGGACGAGGAGCGTGCTTCCCTGCTGGACGGCGGCAAGCTCTCGGCCGCAGAGGGCGAGCGTGGCGGCCTCGCTGAGTCCCATCACTCGCGCCGCCTCGGGAAGAGGGAGGAAGCCTCGGCTTCGGGAC
The DNA here is from genome assembly GCA_039914895.1 of Gaiellaceae bacterium. Taxonomy (GTDB): domain Bacteria; phylum Actinomycetota; class Thermoleophilia; order Gaiellales; family Gaiellaceae; genus Gaiellasilicea. Next base: position 6,864 of record JBDSOJ010000125.1, on the reverse strand, counting down.
GAGTCGTCGCCCCAGCTCGGCGGCCCGAGCGGCTCCTGCGGGCCGAGCAGGGCGCTGAGGGAGTCGCCGCCGGAGAAGATCGCCTGGTGGCGGGCAACGGTCGCTGCGTACAGGGTGGCGGTCAGGCCAGAGTCCCGGCGGGGTCAGCGGAGGCGAGCGACCGTGTCCGCGATCTCCGCCAGGCTCGCGAGGTTGTGACCGCTCGCGAACAGGTCGACCTGCGGCAGCGCCGCCTTCATGCCGGCGGTGAGCGGCGCGTAGTCCGGATTCTCCTTGAGCGGGTTCAGCCACACGACACGATGCGCCAGCCTGTTGAGGCGCGCCATCTGCGTGGCGAGCAGCTCGGGCTCCCCCACCTCCAGGCCGTCCGAGCAGATCATGACGACCGCGCCACGAGCCAGCCCGTGGTGTCCGAACCCGTCCAGGAACGCCTTCAGGGAGGCACCGATACGGGTGCCCCCGTCCCAGTCGGCGCTCCGGGCCGCTGCCCGGCGAAGGGCCTCGTCTGGGCGTGCTGTGGCAAGCGGGCGCGTGAGCCGCGTCAGCCGGGTACCGAACGAGAACGCCTCGAACCGCTGGTCGCTGCGAATCGCTGCATGCGCGAAGACGACGAGCGCCCGTGAGTACGCGGTCATCGAGCCCGAGACGTCGAGCAGCAGCACCAGCCGCCGGCGACGGCGGCGGCGGTCGCGCCACCGAAGCTCGGCAGGCTCGCCTCCGGTGCGCAGCGCCCGGCGCAACGTCCGGCGCACGTCGAGGGCACCCGACCGGGTTGGCCCGCGGCGCTGCGTGCGCCGTTCGGGTGCGTCGAGCCTCAGCCTGGCCATCAGCTTCGCGAGCTCTGCAAGCTCCGCCGCTGAGCAGCGGGAGAAGCTCTTGCGCCGTAAGAACTCCGCGTCGCTCGCGAGCCCGGCCTCGGGCTCCCCGTTCCCGTCGACGGAGCGCCCGCCCGGCAGGGCCGCCCCGGCGATGTGTAGACGCCCCCCGGGGCGCTTCGGCGCGTGCGCTTCCGGCCGGCCGCCGAAAAAGTCGCGATAGACCCGATCGTAGACGAGCAGCTCGTCGCGCCGGCCGACGAGCGTCGCGCGTCCGGCCCAGTAGAGCTCGCCGTCCGGGACGAGATCGGCGGCCTCTCGGAAGGCGAGAATGCGATCCGTACCGACCGGTAGCTCGGCCTCTCGCAGCGCGCGGCCGAAGGCCACCACCCAATCGACCGCGCTCAACTGCCGCTCACTCACCCCAGCAACTCGGCGATGCGTGCCTCCACCGTCTGCAGATCCTCGCGGTTCTTGATCGCCCAACCGAGCGTGGCGCGCGCGCCGTCCTCAGTCACCTCGTCGAGTGAGAGCACCGCGAGCGCCTCCGCCCAGTCGATCGCCTCGGCAGCGCCCGGCGGCTTGACGAGATCCATCCCGCGCAGGCGCGCCACGGCGGCCGCGACGGAGCGCGCCAGGCGATCGCCCGCCACCGGCACCCGCAGACGGATGATCGCAGCCTCCCGCTCGGGATCCGGGTAGTCGATCCAGTGGTAGAGGCAGCGACGCTTGAGCGCGTCGTGCAGCTCGCGCGTGCGGTTCGAGGTGATCACAACGGCGGGCCGGCTACCGTCCGCCGAGCCGACCCTGCCGAGCTCCGGGATCGTCACCGCGGAATCCGAGAGCGCCTCCAGCAGGAACGCCTCGAACTCGTCGTCGGCCCGGTCGAGCTCGTCGATCAGCAGCACCGCCCGAGAGCCTGCGCGCACGGCGGCAAGCAGCGGCCGCTCCTGCAGGAACCGGGGCCCGTAGAGCTCGTCGACGGTGGCATCGGGGTCGACGTCGCCCGACTGCAGCAGTCGAGCGTGCAGCAACTGGCGGGCGTAGTCCCACTCGTAAAGCGCCTGACCAGCGTCGATCCCCTCGTAGCACTGCAGCCGGATCAGCTCGACGCCGAGCACCTGGGCGAGCGTTCGGGCGACCTCGGTCTTGCCGACACCGGGCTCGCCCTCGAGCAGCACCGGACGGCGCATCGCAAGCGCCAGGTAGAGCGAGACGGCGAGGCTGTGGTCGGCCAGGTAGGACTCGGCGCGAAGGGCGGACTCGAGTTCCTCCGGGCTCGCGAAGGTCACGCGAGGAGCCTAGATGAACTTTCGTCCGGGTAAAGAGTGCGCCGGAGGATGCGGGAGGGTGTAGCGTCACCTTGCTTATGAAGCTGCAGCACGCGTTCGACGTTCCGGCATCGCCTCGAGCGACTCTGGAGTTGCTGCTGGACGCCGAGCGAGTCGTGCCGTGCCTGCCGGGCGCCACGCTCGTCGAGGTCGGCGACGACGGGGTCTGGAAGACGACGATGGCGGTGAAGCTCGGCCCCGTCGGGCTCGATTTCCTGAACGACGTGCGGATCGTCGAGCACGACCCGTCGGCGGGCACGGTCCGCCTCGCCGTCAAGGGTCGAGACACGCGCGGCAAGGGCGGTGCCGACGCCTCGGTCGACGCGCATCTGGTCGGCCGCGACGATGGCGGCACGACGGTGACGCTCGACTCGGACATCCGCTTCTCGGGCCAGGCGGCGCAACTTGGGCGCGCTTCGGTGATCCAGGTCGTCTCCTCGCGCCTGCTGGATCAGTTCGCCGAGTGCCTGCGAACCCGGCTCGGACCCGTCGCTGCTCCGGGCGTCCCCGCCGCCGCGCCTCCGCCGGCTCCGGCGCAGCGGCCGATCGCCGGGCTCTCCCTCCTCTTCACAGCGTTGCGCGGCTCGCTCGCGCGCGTGCTCCGCCGCCGTCCACGAGAGAAAGGCTCGCAATGAGACGCATCGCCATCACGGTCAACGGTGCCCGCGAGGAGCTCGAGGTCGAGCCTCGCCAACTGCTCGTCTACGCGCTGCGCGAACAGCTCGGACTGACGGGCACGAATATCGGCTGCGACACGAGCTCGTGCGGTGCCTGCACGGTGCATCTCGACGGCCAGTCCGTCAAGTCCTGCACGGTGCTTGCGGTCCAGGCGGACGGCTGCGAGGTGACGACCATCGAGGGTCTCGCGACGGACGGCGCGCTGCATCCGATGCAACAGGCGTTCCGCGACAACCACGCGCTGCAGTGTGGCTACTGCACACCCGGGATGATCATGGCGGCCACGAGTTTCCTCGAGGAGCACCCGAACCCGAGCGAGGACGAGATCCGCCACGGGCTCGAAGGAAACCTCTGCAGGTGCACGGGCTATCACAACATCGTTAAGGCCGTTCAGGCCGTGGCCGGGGCGGGGGTCTAGCGATGGCGACAGTCGAACGGCCCGCCAAGTTCGTCGGCACGAGTCAGCTCCGCAAGGAGGACCCCGAGCTCGTGACCGGCCAGGGGGGTTACGTCGACAACGTCACCCTGCCCGGAATGCTCTGGGTCGGCATCGTCCGCAGCCCGTTCGCCCACGCCCGGATCGGCTCGATCGACGTCTCAAAGGTGCTGGAGCTCGAGGGGGTCGTTGCGGCGTACACGGGCGCCGACCTCGAGTTCGCCGCGCCGCTCGTGATGGCCTGGCCGATCAACGCCGAGGTCAAGAACCCGCCACACCATCCGCTGACGAAGGACAAGGCACGCTACGTCGGCGATCCGGTCGCGGTCGTCGTCGCGGAGAGCCGCGCGATCGCGAAGGACGCGCTCGAGCTGGTCGAGGTCGACTGGGAGCCGCTGCCGGCGGTAACCGACATCAAGGCGGCCCTCGAGCCGGGTGCGCCGATCGTGCACGAGGAGTTCGGAACGAACGACGCGGGCTCGTGGATCATGGAGCGCGACTCGCCTGCCCCGACCCGAGGCCGGGCGGCCCCGTTCTTCGACGACCCGAACCTGGTCAAGGTCAAAGAGGAGTACTACCTGGCGCGCCTGATCCCGAACGCGATGGAGCCGCGCGGCGTCGTGGTCGACCCGAACGTCGCGATGGGCGAGTACACGGTCATCACGGCGACCCAGATCCCGCACATCCTCCGCACCACGCTCGCGATCACCTGTGGCATCCCCGAGGCGAAGCTCCGCGTCGTCGCGCCGGACGTCGGCGGCGGCTTCGGCTCGAAGCTTGAGGCCTACCCCGAGGACGCGATCTGCCTAGCGCTGGCGCAGAAGCTAAACCGTCCGGTGAAGTGGATCGAGGAACGCTCGGAGAACTACGTCGCGACGTTGCACGGACGCGAGATGGTGCAGGAGATCGAGTTGGCGGCGACCCGCGAGGGAGACCTCAAGGCCGTCCGCGTCAACCTCAAGGCGTCCATGGGTGCGTACATGCGCCTGATCACCCCCGGGATACCGATGCTCGGCGCGTGGCTCTACCACGGCTGCTACGAGTGCGAGGGCTACGACTTCCAGTACACGAACGTGTTCACGAACGCCACGTTCACCGACGCTTATCGCGGCGCCGGCCGGCCGGAGGCGACCTACGCGATCGAGCGGGCGATGGACGCGCTCGCCCGCGAGCTCGAGATGGATCCCGTCGAGCTGCGGCGGCGGAACTTCATCGCGACCGACAAATTCCCGAACTACACAATCGCGAGCGGCCTTACGGTCGACTCGGCCGACTACCACGGCACGCTCGACAAGTGCCTCGAGGTCCTGGACTACGAGGGGATCCGTGCAGAGCAGCGCTCGCGGCGCGAGCGCGGCGAGCGGAAGCTGCTCGGCGTCGGCTTCTCGACCTGGATCGAGATGTGCGGCCTCGCCCCATCGCGCGTGCTCGCCGCGCTGAACTACATCGCCGGCGGCTGGGACGCGGCGACGATCGAGTTCATGCCCACGGGCACGGTGCGGGTGCTGACGGGAGTCTCGCCGCACGGGCAGGGCTCGGCGACGGCCTTCGCGCAGGTGGTCGCCGACCAGCTCGGGCTCGACTACGACGACATCGACGTGCTGCACGGCGACACCGGGATGGTGCCGTTCGGGATGGACACCTACGGCAGCCGCGGCGTCTCGGTCGGCGGCGTGGCCCTCTTCAAGGCCGGCGAGAAGATCATCGCCAAGGCCCGTACGCTCGCGGCGCACGAGCTCGAGTGCGCGGAGACCGATCTCGAGTTCGAGGACGGCAACTTCACGGTCAAGGGCACCGACCGCACGGCCAACATCAAGGCGCTCGGCTTCAACTCCTGGACGGCGCACAACCTGCCGGACGGGATGGAGCCCGGGCTGACGGCCACGCACCTCTACGACCCGCCGAACTTCAGCTGGCCGAACGGTGCACACTGCTGCGTCGTCGAGGTCGACCAGGACACCGGCGCGGTCGAGATCGTGCGCTACATCGCTGTCGACGACTGCGGTGTGCAGCTCAACCCGATGCTCGTGCAGGGCCAGGTGCACGGCGGCGTCGCCCAGGGGATCGCTGAGGCGCTCTACGAAGAGGCGATCTACGACGAGGAGGGCAACCTGACGACCGGGACGATGACGAACTACCTCGTGCCCGGGCCGCCAGAGATCCCCTCGTTCGAGATCCACGACAGGGTCACCCCGAGCCCCACGAACCCGCTGGGCGTCAAGGGCATCGGCGAGGCCGGCACGATCGCGGCCCCGCCGGCCGTCATCAACTCCGTCGTCGACGCGCTCGCGCACCTCGGCGTACGGAACATCGAGCGTCCGGCGACCCCCGAGCGAGTCTGGCGCGCGATCCAGGAGGCGCAGGCATGATTCCCGCACAGTTCGAATACGAGGTCGCCGATTCCGTCGAGCACGCGATCGAGCTGCTCGGAAGCAAGGACGACGCGAAGCTGCTGGCGGGCGGTCACAGCCTCCTCCCCTTCATGAAGTTCCGGCTCGCCCGTCCGGCGACGCTCGTCGACATCGGCCGAATCTCGGGCCTCGCGAGTGTCACGGACGACGGCGACCACCTGGCGATCGGGGCGCTGACCCGCCATCACGACCTCGAGCACGACCCGCTCGTGCGGGAGCACTGCCCGCTGCTCGGATACGCCGCCGGCCTGGTCGGCGACAGCCAGGTGCGGCACCGAGGCACGATCGGCGGCTCGCTCGCACACGGCGACTCGGCCGCCGACCTGCCGACGATCGCGCTTACCGTGGACGCGGACATCGTCGTGCAGGGGCCCGGCGGACGGCGCACCGTGGCGGCGGCCGACTTCTTCAAGGGCTTCTACGAGACGGCGCTCGAGGAGAACGAGGTGATCGTCGAGGTGCGCGTGCCGAAGCTGGGCGATGCGGGTTGGTCGTACATCAAGTTTCGGCGACGGGCCCTCGACTGGGCCACGGTCGGCGTCGCTGTAGTCGTCGAATCCGGAAACGGAACGATCGGTAGCGCGAGGATCGGGCTGACGAACATGGGCGAGACTCCGCTCCGTGCGGCGGCGGCCGAGGAGGCGCTCGCGGGCGTGTCGCGAGACGGAGTGGCCGCGGCGGCGGCGAAGGCCGACGAGGGCTCAAACCCGCCGAGCGACACCTCGGCCAGCGCAGGCTTCCGTCGGCACCTCTGCCGCGTGCTCACTGCGCGGGCCGTGGAGGAGGCGATCACTCGCTAGCGTCTCCGATGGTTCGGGTCCGGCTCGGAGCAATGGTCGCTGGACGCTGGTCGGAGAACGGTTGCCGCGTTGATCGCCCTCTGGAACAGTTGGTGAGTTGAGTCACCTACCGAGGCGCTCGGCTGCCGCTGCTATGTCAGGCCTTTCGCCGAAGACGGCAAGTCTTGTTCCGGCCGTGAGCGGCGTCGTCGAGATGCGCCCTCCACCCGACCACGCTACATCACCAGGACGCTGAATGGCGATGACTGTCACGTTCAGCTCTGGCCGCAGCCAGGAGAGCTCCGGGTCGACGAGCCGAGCGCCAGCGTAGGTCGGTCCGAGCTCTATCACGTCGCTTGCGACGTCGTCCCGCAGCAGCGGCAAGACAGCCTCGAACGCGCTTTCCGGCGCCGA
>JBDSOJ010000120.1:0-5016 GCA_039914895.1 Gaiellaceae bacterium | reverse complement strand
AGACGAGCGGCTCGTGCGGCGCGATCACGCCGCCCGCCCCCCGCGCGCCGTAGGCCATCGCCGACGGGATCGTCAGCTTCCGGCGGCCGCCGACCTTCATGCCCGCGACGCCCGCGTCCCAGCCGGGGATCACCTGGCCCTTGCCGAGCTTGAACTCGAAGGGCTGGCCGCGGTTCCACGAGGCGTCGAACTCCTCGCCCGTCGAGAAGGCGACGCCGACGTAGTGCACCGACACCTTCGAGCCCTTGGCGGCCTCGGCGCCGTCGCCGACGACGAGGTCGTCGATCACGAGCTCGAAAGGGATGTCCCCCTCGGGCTTGTCGAGCTGCGGGCGGTCCGGTGACACGGCTCGGAACCTAGCAGCGCCACTCCGGGACCGGTTCGCCGCGCAGGCTCGGGGCCGCGCCGGCCTCAACGAGCGGTGCGGACCTCGCGGACGATCAGCGCCAAGGCGCCGGCGACACCGCTCAGGATGACCGCCTCGATCAGCAGGACGGATTCGATCAGCATGTCCCGTGTCTCGGCGGCAGCCGCACGGTCATGGTCACTCGATCGATGGTTCACCGATCTGCTTGACCGGCTCAAGCAATGCCCTCCCCGAGCCGACTAGAGAACTGGACATGGAGGAGGAGATCAGCGACCACGAGACCACCGACAGCGCCCAGACTTCGTCCGGGAGACTCCCGCTCGGTGCCCTCCTGACCGCCGCCGGCTTTCTCACCGAGGCGCAACTCTCGGAGGCCCTCGGGGAGGGAGCCACGACGGGTGAGCGGCTCGGTGAGGTGGTCGTCCGCCGCGGCTGGACGACGGAGGACGAGGTCGCCAAGCTGCTGGCCGAGCAGTGGCACCTCCCGTACGTCGACCGCGCCTCGATCTACTTCGACGTCGACGCTCTCAGCCGCATGTCGCGGCAGGAGGCCCAGCACCTCGAGGCACTGCCGACCCGAGTTCAGGACGGGCGAGTGGTCGTCGCCGTCGCCGAGCCGACGGAGCAGCGCCTCACCGCGCTCCGGGCGGTGATCGGCGAGGACACCGTCGTTGTCGTCGTCCCGAAGACGGCGCTCGAAGCCGGGCTGCGCAGCGAGTTGCTGTCGGGCAGCGCGGAGGAGGCCACCCACGGGGCGCTCGGCGAGCAGCACGAGCAGCCCCCAGCGCGATCGCCGGTCCAGCTTGCCGCAATGCCAGCTCCGCCTCGAGCTGCGCCCGGTCTCGCCCCCCTGCCGCCGCGACCGGAGCATGCGAGCCGGACACCGGCCGGCGCAGGGCAGGGCAGGGAGCCGGAGCTCAACGCGATCCTGACCGCGCTCGCGGCGGCTACGGCGGACGCGGCGGCGCTGGGCGCGAGCATGGGCGAGCTCTCGGGACGGCTGGCAGAGCTCGTCGATCGCGCCGCCGCCGCGGCGGCACGGCTCTCGGACGGCGCCGAGACGCGAAGCGACGACCGGAGACGGATCAACCAGCTCGAGCAGCAACTGGCGCAACGAACAGAGCTGACCGAGAGCCTGAAGCAGCAACTTGTCGGCCTGACGCGAACGCTCGACGACCTGTAACGCCCGACTCCGGCAGTCGCGGACGGGTGAAGCGAGACGCTGAACCACCGAAAGGGCGATGGGTGAAGCGTCACTTCCGAAATAAAATTCGTTTGTCATGACCCCGCGGTTCTTGCCGGAGGGGACCCGTATCGCGGCATGCGAGGACTGATTTCGATCAAGAACCTACGGCGAATGCTCGACCTCGGCTTTTCCTTGTCGCTCGCGGCCACGGCGGTGTGGGCCGCGGTTGCGGGCGTGGATGCGCTGATCTCCCACCGCTTCGAAGCGGGCGCCTCGGGTCTCGACCGGACGCTTCCAACCAACGACCTCGCACTTGCAGCCCTGGCCGTGGCGGGGCTCGTCGGCATCGTGGTCATGCTCCGCCGGTCGCTCGGCGCCGCCACCATGTCGGCGCGAACAACGACCCGCAGCGACGACCCAGAGCTGGCGCGGCTCGTGTCCGAGGCGCGAACCGACAGCCTGACCCGGCTCGCCAACCACCGCTCCTTCCACGATCAGCTCGCAGCCGAGATCGAGCGCAGGAACAACACCGGCTCGGTCTTCAGCCTCATGGCCGTCGATCTGGACGGCCTGAAGGTGGTCAACGACAGATTCGGCCACCAGGCCGGCGACGCGCACATCGTGCGCATGGCGCAGGCACTGCAGGCCGAGATCGGGCAGACGGGCACCGTCTTCCGCACCGGCGGCGACGAGTTCATGGTCCTGCTCCCCAACCTCCGTAACTGGCACGCGATCAACCTCGCGCACAGAATCCACGCCGCGACAGCGGCCGCGAACGGCGCGCGAGCGCTCAGTGTCGGCGTCACGGAGACGAAGGGAACCGAGCACCGCACCGTCCTCGTGCGTCAGGCGGACCTTGCGCTCTACGAGGCGAAGCGGGCGAAGCTCGCGGTCGTCGCGTATCAGCCGGGAATGAAGCCCGCCCAGACAGACGCGACACGCGAGGAGCTGTCGGCCCATCTCAAGGCGCTCGCCTCGGCGCTCGCCCGCACGGTCGACGCGCGCGACCACGGCACGAGCAACCACTCGGAGATGGTGGCCGAGCTCGCCGCAGGCATCGCCGCCTCCCTCGGGATCGCGGGCCACCGGCTCGAGCGGATCCGGATCGCAGCCCTTCTGCACGACGTCGGCAAGATCTCCATCCCCGACGTCGTCCTCCTCAAGCCGATGGCGCTCTCGAAGAGCGAGCTGAGGCTGATGAGAGAGCACGTCTCGGTCGGCCGCGACATCCTCGTCGCCGCCGGCTTCGTCGAGGAGGCGACGTGGGTACTCCATCACCACGAGCGCTACGACGGGACGGGGTATCCCGGGAAGCTGAGCGGTGAGGACATCCCACTCGAGTCGCGAATCATTGCGGTCGCGGACGCCTTCGAGGCGATGATCGGCGAGCGGGCCTATCGGGCGAGGCTCACGCACGAGCAAGCCCTGGCGGAGCTCGACTCGCTCGCCGGGACGCAGTTCGACGCCTCGTGCGCGCGAGCGGTGGCCGAGATCGTCGGCGAACCGGTTGGCGCGGTTCCGCCCGCGTGGTCGCTACCGGATCTCTCCCCGACAGCGGCTCGAAGCTGAGATCCGAGACAGTGCGTGCAATGATGAGAACCGTGCAACTGGCGCACCGGCGAGCCGCTCGCCCGAAGCGAAAGTCGAGGCTTCCCTGGAGCGTGGTGCTTCCGTGGGCGATCACGGCGGCTGTCCTCGTCGTGACGGCCGTTGTCGCGTTCTGGCCGCGCCCCGTCGGCACCGAGCAGCCGCCACCCGGTCGGGCCGGCACGCTCGTGTGGGGAAACGCCGTCTTCTCGAACCCGCTCGAGCTCGAGGCGTGGCTGCGGATCCGCGGTGCGTCGTACGCAACGTGGGCACGGCGCCACCCGGCCGCCGTGAAGCTCCTGACCGAGCCGCCGGCCCCCCGCCCGGCACCGTCGGCGCCGAGCAACTGAGGTTCCTACGACCTCGGGTCGGCGGCGTCGACCTGATCGTGCGTCTCGACGTGTTTCTCGACAACCACGAAGCGGTCGTGCCGTTCGACGACGTCCTCAACGGCCGGGGCCTCGTGGCCGGGGAGAACCGCGAACCGGCGCGGGTTCAGGCGGAGCCACTCGTACTCCGCCACCTCGATTGCGAGCGGCTTGACGCAGTCGCGGTCGGAGCACTCGCAGACGAGCTCGAGCTCGTGGGGAGTCGCAGGATCGTGATCGGCCGAGGCGATTCGCTCGTTGACCCGGCGAAACATGACCTCGTTCTGCGCCAACCGCTCGTCGCGCTTCGACGCTGACGCCTCCCGGTGATCGCTCCGAACGGACTCGCTCCGGGCGGCGATCAGCGCCCGGGCCGCGGCGTTGTCCATGCCGGTGAGCCGCGTGACGAAGTCGAGCAGCTCCGGCCCGGCGAACCCCGCCTCGACGAGCTCGTCGACGACGAACGCCCTGCGGCGCTCGCCGATCTCCAGCTCCGCCTCGACCTGGCCGGAGTCGGCGTGCGTCTGCGCGGCGAGCCAGGCAGCGAGCTCGTGATCGTCTGAGGTCGGGTTCATGTCGTGCGTCCGTGCAAGCCGCGTGCGGGCGGGTAGAAGCTAGATCTCGTCGGTGTCGACCGCGACCTCGTACAGCTCGACCGAAGCCCGGGTACCTGCGCCTGCGGGCGGCGACATGTTGTTCAGGAACTCGTCCACCTGGCGCAGGTCGTCCTCGGTCTCGCAGAAGGCGACGGCCGCGCCGCGACCGCCCGAGCGGTCGACGAGCATGAGCGCGCGCTTGATCGGCGGCCCCTCCGCGGCTCCCATTCCAGACGTCATCTGCTCGCGAACGTAGGCGATCCGCTCGTCCCAATTGTCCCCCGGGCCGTTGTCCCCCGAGCCTTCGAACCGTGCGATCCGGACGTACATTTAGTCCTCCTCCTTCGACCTCGGGGAGTCTACGCCGCTCGCCGAGACCTGTTAGCAGCCGCTGCCGGGAGCGAGGACGCCCTTGCGCACGCGGTAGCTGAACACACGCTCCGCGACCACGGTTTCCACGCAGTACGAGGCTGAACCGGCGTCCGCGACGGAGACCTTTGGCGCGATGCCGCCGTCGACGTCCGCGCGCAACGCGTCGGCCGTCATGCCGACGTAGGTCGACCGCCGCAGGAAGTACACGTTCGCGGCGAAGACGGCGGTGCGGAGCTGCGAGTCTGCGGTCGCCGCCGCGGCTTCGGCCGGAACCGACTCCGTCAGCCTGCTCACCGCGTCGCCTCTCACGTGGCTGCCGAGCAGGACCGCGCCACCTATGAGAGCCGCGAGCGCCGAGCCGACCAGCAGGAAGTTGACGAGTCGAGCCATTGCCGCCGCCCCGGCCGCCCCGCCCGCTATTCGATCAGCGTCAGCAGCTTGAACATCGGCAGGTACATGGCGATCACGATCGTGCCGACCATGATCCCGACGCCGATCATCAGGATCGGCTCGATGATCGAGGTCAGCGACTGGATGCTC
>JBDSOJ010000090.1:0-32819 GCA_039914895.1 Gaiellaceae bacterium | reverse complement strand
GGCGCTCTCGGGCTGGCCGACGATCCCGCAGGTCTTCATCAAGGGCGAGCTGGTGGGTGGCGCCGACATCGTCGAGGAGCTGCACGCGAGCGGCGAGCTCGAGCGGAAGCTCGACGAGGCGCTCGGCGCCGAGCGGGAGGCGACCGAGCGCACCGCGGCGCTCGCGTGAGCACTGTGCTGCTGAACGCTGTGCTGTTGAACCCCGTGTTGCTGAACCCCGTGCTCCCTGATCCGATTCCGCCCGTCCCCCGGCCCGATCCCCGACCCGACCCGCTGCCGCCGCGGCCGCCCGACCCGGACTCGTAGGCGCGAGACCGCCGCAACGGACGCTTAACGTGCCTCACATCGGCGGTTAAGACCTGCCCGGTAGAACGATCCGGTGAGAAGAGCCACCCTCTCCCGCGCCGCGGCACTCGCCGCTGCCTCCCTCCTCGGCGGCCTGGTCGCGCTCGGCGGCGTGGCGACGGTCGGCGACCTGGGCGGCGGCACGACCACCGTGGTGAGAACCTCCGCTGCGCTCACCGCCGCCGTCCCGGTCGCCGACGACGGCCGGCTCAGCGTCAGCGAGGTCTACGCGCGCGCCGCGCCAGGGGTCGTCCAGATCACCTCGACGACGAGCGTCTCCGAGAATCCGTCCGTCGCTCCCAGCTTCTCGCTGCCGCGCATCGAGCCGGAGCAGGCGCTCGGGTCAGGCTTCGTGATCGACAAGGCGGGCCACATCGTCACGAACTACCACGTGATCGAGGGCGCCGACGAGATCGAGGTCAGCTTCTCGAACCAGGACACGCTCCGCGCGACGATCGTCGGCAGCGACCCGTCCACCGACATCGCGGTCCTGCGGGTGCAGTCGAGCTCGCGTGGGCTCGTGCCGCTCGCCTTCGGGGACTCCGACAGCGTTCGCGTCGGCGATCCCGTCGTCGCGATCGGCAATCCGTTCGGGCTGCGCCGGACGGCGACGGCCGGCATCGTCAGCGCCGTCCAGGAGCGCACGATCACGGCTCCGAACGGCTATCCGATCGACCACGTGATCCAGACGGACGCGCAGATCAACAGCGGCAACTCGGGCGGCCCGCTGCTCGACGCTGACGGCGAGGTGATCGGCGTCAACTCGCAGATTGCCCGGGCCGACGGGTCGAGCGGCAACGTCGGGATCGGGTTCGCGGTGCCCTCGAACACCGTCGAGGAGGTGGTCGCGCAGCTGACCGCGACCGGCAGGGTCGACCGCGCCTTTCTCGGCATCTCCGGTAGCACCGTCGACCCCGAGCTCGCGCGCGTCCTCCGGCTGCCGGTCGACCAGGGGGTGCTCGTCGAGGGCGTGTCCGAGGGGAGCGCGGCGGCGACGGCGGGTCTCAGGGGCGGAACGAGCGACGTCGTCGTGGCGGGCGAGAGTCACGTCGTCGGCGGGGACGTGATCGTGGCGCTCGCCGGCACGCGGGTCGTCTCGCTCGACGAGCTGCGCGAGGCGCTCGCGCGCCGCAAGCCCGGCCAGAAGGTGAACGTCCGGATCCACCGGGGAGCGAAGATCTTCACGCTCGCGGTCACGCTCGGTCGCCAGCCTTCCTCGCCGCAGGGATAGCGCACGTTTCTCTACGCTTCCGCGATGGAAGCGGGCGAGCCGAGGCGCGGGACGCTGATCATGGACGACGAGCTGCTCGACGAGCACGAGCTCGTCTGGGTCGACGACGCCGACGACGACCACGCCGGCTGGTGCTGCGTCCGCACCGATCCGTTCCCCTGTCCCGCCGCCGGCTGCACATTCGTGGCGGACTTCATGACGGCGGCGCACCTCGTGCTCGTCTGGGAGGAGCGCGACGACCCGAACCTGCTCTGGCACGCGCAGCGCGCGAAGGAGGTCGGGCGGAACCCGCGCATCGTCCCCTACCAGAACGGCTTCGGGCCGAGCGCGTCGTACTACGCGTGGGAAGCGGCCGGTCGGCCCGTCCACGCGGTTCGTGGCCGATAACCGTCGCGCCCCTGGGCGGCGCTACCGCCGAACCGGCAGAGCCGACCCGGCAGCATCGCCTCCCGCTGCTCGCGGCGCCCGGCTCTCCGAGTTGGTACCTCCGTACTGTCCTCTCCGGCCGGGCGCCGCGAGCAACGGGCCAGGTGCGCGACGGTGAACTTCGGGCGCCACCTGACGGTCGGCGTCGAGGAGGAGCTGATGCTGCTCGACCCGGAGACATTTGCGCTCGCGCCCGGGGTAGAGCGGCTGCTGCCGCGCGAGGGGTTGAAGACGGAGCTTTTCTCCTGCCTCGTCGAGACGAACACGCCCGTTTGTGAGACAGCCGCCGACGCGCTGGCCGAGCTGCGCCGGCTGCGCGGCGCGGTCAAAGAGGCCGCCGCAGACGAGGGGCTCGCCGTCGCCGGAGCCGGCACGCACCCGTTCTCGCTTGCGGAGGAACAGCCGATCGTCCAGGAGCCGCGGTACCTACAGCTGCTCGAGGAGCTGGGCAGCGGAGTCCGCCGCCAGCTCGTCTGCGGTCTTCATGTGCACGTCGGCATGGAGAGCTTCGACACGTGCTTGCGCACGCTCGCAGCGATCGTTCCCTGGTTGCCGGCCGTCCTCGCTCTCTCCCTCAACTCGCCCTACCTGCGGGGCGTGGAGACGGGCGCGCTCTCCGCTCGCGCCGCACGGCTGGGGGAGCTGCCGCGCGGCGCACGGCCGCCGTTCTTCGCGTCGCCGGGAGACTGGGAGGCGTTCATCGAGGCGACCGGGCAGGACTACACACGTAGCTGGTGGGACGCCCGACCGCACCCGCGCCTCGGCACGATCGAGGTGCGAATCGCCGACCAGCCGACCGACGTACGCCGCTCGGCAGCGCTCGCCGCGCTGATCCAGGCGCTCTGTATCGCTGCACCGGCCCCGCTCGATCTGCCGGAGGCTGCGTACCTGTCCCGGCGCGCTGACGCGGCCGAACGTGGGAAGTCGGCGGCGACGGAGATGTTGGCGCTGGTCGAGCCGGCGGCGCGGGCGCTCGGCACCTGGCAGCTCGTCGAGCTCCTGCGCGGGCCGCCCGAGGCGCTGCGGCAGCTCGCGGTCGGCCGGCGGGATGGCCTCGAGGCGGTCGCGGGCGACCTTGTGAGACGGTCGTTCGACGCATGAGGAGCCTCCGCGCAGCGCTCTACCCGCTCCGGCTCGTCGGCGCGCGGCTCGGCAGGCGGAGCGCGCCTGTCGTGCTCGTCGTGCTCGGGATCGCCGCGGGCGCGGCAGTCGTCCTCGGCGGCCGCGCCGGGGCGCTCGTCGCACAGGATCGTGCCGTCGCCCAGGCGGTCGGCCGGATCCCGGAGGGCCAGCGGTCGGTTCGCGCGGTCTGGTTCGGCGTTCCGGGACAGAGCGACGAGCCGCAGCCCACCCTCGAGCAGCGGGCGCGGCGGGCGCTGGCGCGAACGGGGCTCGGCCCGGTCACGTCCCTCGTCCTCTTCCGCGAGACCACGCTCGGCGGCACGTTCGCCGGCCTCGGCGGGGTCGAGGGGCTCGGCCGCTTCGTGACGCTCCGCTCGGGCCGGCTGCCGCGGTCGTGTACGGCGTCGCGCTGCGAGGTGCTGCGGTTGCGGAGGCAGGGGAGGCTGCCGCGGCTCGCAGGCGTCGAGCTGGTCGAGGTGGGTGAGGCGGTGCTCGAGAACCGCGTCCTCTTCGGCGACTTCCTCACCCCGACCGACAACGCGCTCGCCGACGCCGAAGTGAGCCCCTCGTTCGCGCGCGCGGCCGGCTACCACCGGCCAGCCCCGCCGCCGCTCTTCCTCGCGGAGGGCGTGACCACGCTCGCGGCAGCGCCCGCACTCGAGCGGGTCTACCGGAGCTACGCCTGGGTGGCGCCGCTCGCAGCCGGGCGCCCACGCCTGTGGGAGGTCGACGGCCTTGCCGCGACGGTGACGGAGGCGCGGTCGGAGCTGCAGTCGGTGACGTCGAGCTTCGACCTCGTCGCCCCGGTCGAGGAGTTGCGGGAGGCGCAGGCGACGAGCCGCGCGGCTGGCCGGCGGCTGGGTGTCGTCGGCGGCGAGGCGGCCGCGCTGTTGTTCGCGTTCGCGCTCCTCGCCGCGATGACGCTGCGGCCCGACCTGCTCGCCGCGCGCCGCCGGCTGGCGTGGTACGGCGCGCGCGGCTGGCAGCTCGCGCTCGTCACCGTCGCCGAGTCGGCCGCGCTTGCACTGGTCGGGACGGCGATCGGCCTCGCTATCGGCGTGCTCGGCGGCACCTTCGTGGCGGAGCGGGCCGGAGCCCCGGTCGGCGAGATCCTGACGCGGAGCGTCCTCTCAGGCGAGGGGCTCGCGCTCGCGATCCTCGTCGCCGCTGCGGCCACCGGCGTGCTCGTCGGCGCTGTGACCGCACGCTCGTCGCCGAACCGGTTCGGGCTCCTTGACGCGGCAGCGCTGGCCGCCGTCGTCCTCGTCGTGCTCGAGCTCGCGCGCGGCGACGGAGAGGGCGATCTCGTCCTGCTGCTGCCCGCGCTCGTCACCTTCGCGGCCGCAGTGCTCGTTTCACGGCTGCTGCGGCCGGCGCTCCGGCTCGTCGAGCATGCCGCGCGCGGGCGTTCGCTCGGTCTCCGCATCGCCTCGCTCACGCTCGCGCGCAACCCCGGCTACGCCGTCGCGGCCACCGCCTTCCTCGTCGTCAGCTTCGGGCTTGCGCTCTTCGCCGAGAGCTACCGCGCCACCCTCGCCCGCGGCGAGCGCGACCAAGCCGCCCAGCGCGTGCCGCTCGACTACGTCGTCCGCGAGGATCTGCGCCGCCTGATCCCGGTGCAGGACGCGGCCTCGTTCGAGCGCTTCCAGGCCGTGCCCGGCGCCGACACGTCTCCGGTCTTGCGACTGACCGGCGGCGTCGGCCGCCTCGAGGGTGAGAGCGGGATCACACTACTCGGCGTCGATCTCTCGACGTTGCCGAGGTTGCACGGCTGGCGCGAGTCGTACTCGAGTCGACCGCTCTCGGATCTGGCGTCACGACTGCAATCGCCGGGGCTGTTCTCGGTGCCGTCGCTGCCGTCGCGCCTCCGCGCCCTGCGCGCACGCGTTCGCGGCGATGACGTCCGGCTCTTTGCCGAGATCGAAGGGAAGACCGGCCGTTTCTTCCGGGTGCCGCTCGGAGACGAGATCCCGGCGCCCGCGCGTGGCGGTCGCCTCGCCGGGATCGCGGTCGAGCCCGATACGCGGCTGCAGGAAAGGGGTGCCGATGCCGGGCAGGCAGCGAGCGGAGAGGTCACGATCGAGCTGCTCGATGTACCGGGGGCGTTGCGCGGCTGGATCGGAGTCGGTGGCGCACAGCTCGTCGGCTCTCGCGTGCGGTACACGCTGACGAACGCAGTCGAGACGCGAATCCGGCCGGAGCAGCCTGCCGACCTGGCCTTCGTCCCCGTGCTCGCGACACCGCGGATCGCCGCTGCAGCGGACGACGAGGGCCTGCTGCCGCTACAGATCGCCGGCGAGCGGGTCACCGTCCGCGTTGCCGGCGTCGTCCGGCGGTTTCCCGGCGTTGAAGGCCAAACGGTCGTGGGAGACGTGTTCGCGCTGTCTGCGTTGATCAACCTGGCGCGGCCGGGCGCCGCCCGACTGAACGAGGTCTGGCTGCGACTGCTCGACGGTGCGAGCGCACGCGAGGTCGACGCCGCGCTCGCCGCCAAGCCGTTCGACGTGCTCACCGTGGACTCTCGGCACGCGCTCGAAGCAGACGCTCGTCGCGACCCGATCGCGCACGGGACACTGCTCGCGCTCGCGGTCGCCGCTACCGTCGCCCTCGCGCTGGCGCTCGCCGGGATCCTGCTGACGGTGCTCGGCGACCTGCGCGACGAGAGCGGCGAGCTGCTCGATCTCGAGGCGCAGGGGGCGTCGCCGTCGCTGCTGCGGCGGATCGTCCGGCTGCGCGCGCTCACGGTCGCCGCGGCGGGGCTCGTCGCCGGGGCACTCACGGGGATCGCACTCGCCGCCGTCGTCACCGACCTCGTCGGCCTGACCGCGCGCGCGACCTCGCCGGAGCCGCCGCTCGTGCTCGACGTCGACGGCACCGTGGTCGCAGCGGCCGTTCTCCTCTACGTGCTCGCGGCGGCGGGGTTGATCCTGCTCGCGACGCGGCGTGCGTTCGCCGCCCCCGTGCCGCCCCGAGCGCAGGTGCTCGAGTGACCGCGCTCGTTCAGGTCGAGGATGTCTTCCGCGTCTATCCGTCGGCCGAGGGAGGGGTCGCGGCGCTCCAGGGGATCAGCCTGGCGGTCGAGCGAGGCGAGCTCTGCGTCGTGCTCGGGCCCAGCGGCTCGGGCAAGTCGACGCTGCTCCGGATCGTGGCCGGCTTCGACCATGCTTCCGCAGGATCGGTGTGCGTTGCCGGCGTCGACGTCTCGCGCCTCGGCGCGTGGGGTGCTGCCCGCTTCCGCTCGCGGGCGATCGGCTACGCCGACCAGCACTACTGGCGCGCGCTCGCAGGCGAGCTGACGGCACGCGAGCTCGTGGGCGTCCAGCTCGGACTGGCCGGCGAGCCGGCGGAGCGGCGTCGCGCCCGCGCGGACGAGCTGCTCGAGCGCGTCGGCCTCGGCGGGCGCCGCGACGCCCATCCCCGCGAGCTCTCCGGCGGCGAGCAGCAGCGGATTGCTCTCTGCGCCGCTCTCGCCGGCAGGCCCGCGCTCCTGATCGCCGACGAGCCCACGGGCGAGCTCGACGCCGCGACAGCGCGGGAGGTGCTCGCCCTGATCGGCGAGCTCGTGCGCGAGTCGGGCAGCACCGCGCTCGTCGTCAGCCACGACCCGGCGTCGGCCGAGCACGCCGACAGGGTGATCCACGTCCGCGACGGCCGCATCTCCGACGAACGGCTCGCCGGCGCCGCGGGCGAGGCGGCGATCGTCGTCGGCCGCGGCGGCTGGCTCCGTCTCCCTGAGGACGTCCTCCGCTCGGCGGGGATCGACCGGCACGCGACGGCCGCGCTCCGCGGCCGCGGCGTCGTCCTCGAGCCGGCGGAGAGAGCTTGTGTTGAATCACCACAAGCTCCCTTCAATCCGCCGAACCAAGCCGTTGCGGAGGGAGTTAGTCTTGAATCAACACAAAGTCCGATCGTCGAGGCGCGCGGGCTGACGAAGCGCTTCGGCGCCGCGACGCCGATCGAACGGCTCGACGCGGCCTTTGCGCCTGGGCGGCTCACCGTCGTCACCGGCCCCTCCGGCTCGGGGAAGACGACGCTGCTGCTCCTGCTCGCCGGGCTGGAGCTGCCGGACGAGGGCGACGTCGTCATCGACGGCGTCTCGCTCGCCGGGCTCGACCGCGCCGGCCGAGCGGAGCTACGCAGGACGAGTCTCGCGTTCGTCGGCCAGACCGCGGGCCTGACGCCCTTCCTCAGCGCGCGCGAGAACGCCGAGCTGGCGCTCGAGCTGCGCGGGCGTCCCTCCGAGCTGGCGGCAGCGGCGCTGGAGGCGGTCGGCCTCGCCGAGCATGCCGACAGGCCGGCCGCGAAGCTTTCGGCCGGCCAGCGCGAGCGGGCAGCCCTCGCTCGCGCGATCGCCGTGCAGCCCCGCGTGATCGTCGCGGACGAGCCGACGGCCAGGCTCGACGCCGCCAACGCGCTCGCGCTCGGCACGCTGCTCGCCGATGTCGCCCGCACGACCGGCGCGACCGTGATCTGCGCCACCCACGACCCGCTCCTGATCGAGCAGGCCGACGCGGAGCTCTCGCTAGGATCGGCGTAGATGGCCACCGTCTCCGCTGTGATCCACGTCAGCGGCGTCCGCTGCGAGCGGTGCGTCGGCCGGCTCGCGGGCACGCTCCGTCAGGTCGAGGGGATCGAGGGCGCGAACGCGAACCTGATGGGCCAGGTCTCGCTCAGCTGGGACGATGCGCAGACGACCCGCGACGCGATCGTCGAGGCGCTCGAGCGTGGCGGCTTCCCCGAGGTAGAGCCCGTCTGAGCAGGGAATAGGCGCGCGGCCGGAGGCGTTGACCACCCCGTCAGACCGATTGTTAGGGTGGCCGGGTGAGCGAGTCCGGCGCAGCCGAGCCAGAGGAGGACCCGCAAGCCGGAAACGCGCGGCGGATCGCCGTGGAAGCCCGTGAGCGTGTCCGCTTCGAGGAGGAGGCGCTCGAGCTCGCAGACCAGGTCTATCGCGTCGCGCGCCGAATGGTCGGTACGCGGGAGGAGGCCGAAGAGTTGGTTCAGGACACCTATGCGCGAGCGTTCAGGAGCTGGAGATCGTTCACACCCGGTACGAACATGCGCGCCTGGCTGCTGCGAATCCTGACCAACCTGAACACCGACCGAGGCCGCAAGATCCAGCGCACACCCGACTTGCAGCCGCTCGAGGAGAGCGACTACTACCTCGCGAACCGGCTCGCCGCGGTCGAGGGCGAGCAGGCGCTCGAGCAGGAGCAGGTCGTCGAGCGGCTCTCGCAGGGTGGGGTCGTGAACGCGCTTGCCGAGCTCCCGCACGACTTCCGCGACGTCGTCGTCCTCGTCGACCTGGGCGAGTTCAGCTACGCCGACGCGGCGCAGATCCTCGACGTCCCGATCGGGACCGTGATGTCGCGCCTCCACCGCGGTCGCCGTATCCTGAAGCAGACGCTGGCGGAGGAGAGCCTGACATGAGCCACGACGCCGATTGCGAGAAGTGCGAGGAGCTGCTACATGGCTACCTCGACCGCGATCTCAAGCCCGACGAGGTCGTGATCGCGGAGGGCCACCTCGACCGCTGCGACTACTGCCGCCGCCGGTACCGCTTCGAGGCACACCTGCGCCGTTACATCCGCACGACGGCGTGCGAGCGGATGCCGGCTGGCCTGATGGCGAAGCTCGCCGAGCTCCGCGGCCCAACCGGCGACGGCCTTTAGCCCGGGCCGCGTTGCGGGCCGACGATGACGACCAGGCGGCTCGGGTCGGTGCCTCCCGGGAGCGGCCGCGTGACGAAGCCGAGCTGGCGAGCGAGCCGGATCGCGACCAGGCGACCGCCGGGTGAGTAGTAGACCGCGCTCCGGGGGTAGTCGAAGCGGTCGGCGCGGCCGACTTTCTTGACCGTGTAGGCGAGCGACTGGATCCGGCTGCCGACCTGGCGCGTCCAGTTGGTGTCGCCGGCGCCGTTCAGCACCTCGACCTGGATCTGCCACGGCTTCGGCAGCGATGCGGCTTGGGCGACGATGGGGTCGACGACCGGCGCCGGCTTCCCCGCGAGACCCGGTACGAGCACGAACGCGACGAATCCCATCAGCGCCGCGGAGAGCGCCGCGACGCCGACGAGCCGCGCGGCCGGGTTGACGTCCAGCGGCCGCGGTGGTACCGGGAGCCCGGCGAGCTCGCGGGCTTCCCGCTGGCCGACCTCGAGCGCGGCGGCGAGCAAGAGCGTCGCCTCGATCGCGTGGTCGGTGGAGGGGAAACGGTAGACGCGCCCCTCCTCCAGCCACTCGACCTGATCGGGCGACAGCCCGGCACGTTTGGCCGCCTGCTCGACCGTCAGACGGCGGTGCAGCCGCGCCGCGGCGAGCGCGCTGCGGGTCGGGACGACCTCGAGGTTCTGGGGGACGGGGCGGACGAGCTCCATGCGTCCTACATCGGTTCGTCGGCGGCGCTCCTGAACCTCTCCGGCAGATCCTCGGGAACGTCGACGTCGCCCGGCTCGCCGAGGTCGTCACACGGCACGAGCTGCGGCTCGAACGCCCGCAGCCCTTCGTCAGGGATGTCGGCCCACGCCGAGCGAGCGACGAGGAGCGGGTGGCCGCGGTCGCCGCCGTAGCTCGCCGCGACGATCGGAGCGCCCGACGCGCGCCACTCGGCGACGACGCGGTCGATCGCAGCCGGCGCGAGCGAGGGGCCGTCCGCCAGGACCACGACTGCCGCCTCGACCTCGGTTCGGAGGGCCGCCAACCCGCAACGGAGCGACGCGCCCGGGCCGCGCTCCCAGTCGGGACAGTCGATCGCTCCTTCGAGCGGGTAGGCGCCGGCGACGACGACGACCTGGTCCAGGCCCTGCACGTGCTCGAGCACGGCGGGGAGAAGCAGGCGTTGCTTCGGCGCACCGAACCGCGTCGCTGCACCCGCAGCGAGGACGACGGCGCCGACCATCAGTCCTCCTCGACGGCGACCTTTTCGATCACGACCGGCTGCGACGGCGGTCCGTCGCCGGTGCCGAGCGCCTCGATCGCGCTCACCGTCTCCATCCCGTCGGTGACCGTGCCGACGATGGCGTAGTCGGGCGGCAGGCCGGCATCCGGGGCGGTGACGACGAAGAACTGGCTGCCAGAGGTCCAGGGCGGCTCGTTGCCCGCCTTCGCCATCGCCACAACGCCGGTCGAGTACGTCGTCTCGGCGGGCGGCACGTCGACGGTCTTGTAGCCCGGCCCGCCCGTGCCGGTGCCGGTCGGGTCGCCGCCCTGGATCACGAAGCCGGGAACGACGCGGTGGAAGACGGTGTCGTCGTAGAAGCCATCCCGCGCGAGCGAGACGAGCGAGGCCGCAGTCTTGGGCGCGAGCTTCTGGTCGAGCTCGATCGTGAAGTCGCCGCAGCTCGTCTCGACAACGAGCTCGTAGGTCGTGTCGACCTCGAGCGTCGCGGTCGGCGCCGTCCGGCCGCCGTCGGGCTTCGGCTCCGGCGCCTCGACCGACTCGCAGGTGTCGTCGGAAAGCGTCGCCTGGGTCTCCTCGGTCGTCGCGGCCGTGGTGCCCGCCGACTCCGGCTCGTCGTCGCCGCCGCAGGCTGCGAGCGCGAGTACGAGCACGAGGAGAAGGGCGAAAGGTCGCAGGCGCACGGAAGTCACGATCTTAGAGACTGGCGATCGCTCTCGTCACGAGCGTGCGGGCGATCTCGACCTTGAACGCGGTGCCCTCGAGCGGTGTCGCTTCGTCGAGCTCGCCCGGCCCGGAGAGGAGCCACGGGATCGGCGCTGCGCCGGCCAGGGCGATCCTCGTCTCGCCGCCGACGCGCGCCGCGGCGACGCCGACGAGCGCGAACGCCCAGCGCTGCCGGTCCATCGCCTTCAGGTAGGTACTCGCCTCGACCTCGGGCAGCTCGAGCTCGAGGATCAGCTCGTCCGGAGCGAGCGTCGTCGTCGAGCGGTCGTCCTCGGTCGGGAGGCGGTAGAGCTCCGCGATCTCGAGCTCGCGGCGGTCGGTGCGGAGCCGGGCGCCGAGCGCGAGCAACGCGGCGGCCGGGTCGGACGGGTGCGCCGAGGCGCAGAAGTCGTTCGCGAAGAAGGCGTGCTCGCGGTGCTGGCCCTCGTGCGCGTGACAGATGTCGCCGCCGTGCAGCCGGCACGGGAACTGGAGTCGCCAGTACCAGCAGCGTGTGGCTTGCAGGAGGTTCCCGCCGATCGTGCCCATGTTCCGGAGCTGCGGCGAGGCCGCGAGCCGGCAGGCCTCGCGCAGCGCGGCCGGGATCTCCGGGGACGCCTCCAGCTCTGCCAGAGTGGTGCCCGCGCCGATCGTGCCGCCGGAGATCCCGCGCGGGACGGCGTCGCGCACGTCGACGAGCGTGTCCGCCTCGAGGATCCCGTCCCGGAGCAGCGGCACGAGCTCGGTGCCGCCCGCGAGCGCGCGGCCGTCCGCGAGCGCCGCAACGGCGGCGTCGACCGACTCAGGACGTTCCAGCTGCAACCGGCTCCTTCCGCTTCGTCTTGGCGTCGGCTTCGCGGAGCGCGCGCAGGATCTCCTCGCGCGTGATCGGGAGGGAGGTGACGTCGGCGCCGGTCGCGTCGCGGATCGCGTTCGCGATCGCAGCGGCCGTCGGGACGATCGGCGGCTCGCCGAGGCCCTTCGAGCCGAGGTTCGTCAGGTGTGTGTCGGGCTCGTCGACCAGGTCGCAGACGATCTCGGGCACGTCGGCGATCGTCGGCAGCTTGTAGGCGTCGAGCGTCTTCGTGAGCACCGTGCCGGTGCGCGGATCGTCGAGTCGATGCTCGGAGAACGTATGTCCGAGCGCCTGGATGACTCCGCCCTCGATCTGGCTGCGGGCGCCGAGCGGGTTGATCACGCGGCCGACGTCGTGGATCGCGACGATCTTCTCGACCCTGACCTCGCCCGTGCCGACGTCGACGGCGACCTCGGCGAGCTGGATCCCGAACGTGAGCACGCGCATCCCGGCCGGGTTCGGTCCGCGGGCGCCCTTGCCGAGGATCTGGCCGTCGTCGAGCAGCGCCGTGATCTCCTCCAGCGGCCAGCTGCCGCCGTCGGAGCAGACGATGTTGCCGCCCTGGAGCGCGAGCGTCCCCTCCTCGCGCTCGAAGCGCTGCGCCGCCAGCTCGACCACCTGGCGCGCCGCGTCGGCCGCGGCCGAGCGGACGGCCGGTCCCATCGACGGCAGAGTCGAGGAGCCGCCGGAGATCGACGCGAACGGGCCACGGGCCGAGTCGCCGATCTGCACCTCGACGCGGTCGAGCGGGAGGCCGAGCTCCTCCGCCGCGATCATCGCCATCGCCGTCCGGGTACCGGTGCCGATGTCCTGCATCGCCGTGACGACGTTCGCGCGCCCGTCCGAGCCGAGCCGCACCCAGGCGTAGCTGGGCGGGCCGCCGCCGCCGTACCAGCTCTGGCTCGCCATCCCGATCCCGCGTTTCCAGATCTCGTCCGAGCGGGCGCGTACCTCGTGGCGCCGCTCCCAGTGCGGCTCCGCGCGCCGGTAGCACTCCATCAGGTTCTTGGAGGAGAACGGCCGGCCGTCCATCGTGTCGGCGTGCGCGTAGTTGAGCTTTCGCAGCTCGAGCGGGTCGACCCCGAGTTGCGCCGCCAGCTTATCGAGCACGCACTCGAGCGACCAGGTCCCTTCGACGAACCCGGGCGCGCGGAAGGCCGCCATCGGGGGGATGTTCAGCTTCGCGCCGTGCTCGACCGTCTTCACGTTCTCGCACGCGTAAAGGAGCTGCACCGGCCCGGCGGTCGGCGGTAGCCAGCCTTCCCAGCCGAGCGCGCACGTGTACTCCCCGCCGAGCGCGGTCAGCGTCCCGTCCGCCCGCGCCGCAGCCGTCACGCGCTGGCGCGTCGCGTTCCGGTTGCCGCCGACGACGTTCTCCTCGCGGCGCGAGAGCGCGCAGCGCACCGGCCGCCGCGTCCGCTTCGCCAGCTCGGCCGCGAGCAGGAGGTAGTTGCCGATTCCGTTCTTCGCGCCGAAGCCGCCGCCCATGAACTCGCAGATCACGCGCACCTTGTCCTGCGGCAGGTCGAGCTTCTCGGCGAGGTCGCGGCGCAGCCCCCAGATGTACTGCGTCGAGACGTAGACGTCGAGGCTGTCGCCGCGCCACTCGCAGACGCACTGGTGTGTCTCGAGCGGGTTGTGGTTGAGCGTCTGCGTCGTGTACTCGGCCTCGACGACAGCCTCCGCCTGCGCGAGCCCCTGCTCGTAGTCGCCGCGCTCGTAGCTGCGTGAGTCCTGGATCGTCGAGCCGCGCTTGACCGCCTCGTCCGCGTCGAGCAGCGGCTCGAGCTCCTCCCACTCGATCTCGATCAGCTCGACCGCGGCGCGGGCCTGCGCGAGCGTCTCGGCAGCGATGCCGGCGACGGCGCCGCCCTCGAAGTGCACCTCCTCGTCGACGCCCCAGACCTCGCCGGGGCCGATGACCGCGAAGACGCCCGGCGCGGCTGCCGCGGCTGCGAGGTCGATCTTCGCGACCCGCGCCCGCGCGTACGGACTGCGCAGAAGCGCGCTCTCGAGCATCCCGGAGAGCTTGATGTCGCCGGTGTAACGCGCCTCACCGCGGGCCTTCTCGTAGCCGTCGAGCCGCGGCGCGTCGCGGCCGACGACGGCGCCCGGTCCGGCCGACCACTGGTCGAGCGCGTCCTCCTCGACGAGCGTCCAGACCTCCTCGTAGCGGCCCTCGACCTCCTTCTCGGACCTGATCAGCCTTGCCATGAGCTGATCGCCTCCTCGATCCGCGGGTAGGTGCCGCAACGGCAGAGGTTTCCGGCCATACGGTGCTTGATCTCGTCGGAGGACGGGCTCGGGCTCGACGCGACGAGCGCCGCCGCGGAGACAATCTGGCCGGGCGTGCAGAAGCCGCACTGGAGCGCGTCCGTGCGGACGAAGGCGTCGACGAGCGGGTGATCCTTCAGCCCCTCGATCGTCGTCACCTCGCGCTCGCCCACCGTGTGCACGAGCGTGATGCAGCTGAGCACGGGGATGCCGTCGAGCTGAACCGTGCAGGCGCCGCAGTGTCCCTCGCCGCACGCGATCTTCGTCCCCGTCAGGCCGAGGTCGTCCCGCAGCGTCTCGGCGAGCGTCTGACCGACCGGCGCGTCGAAGGTGTGGTCGTGGCCGTTCACGCGCAAGCTAGGCACCGGCGGTGACCGCGAGGATGTTGGCGAGGTGCACCATCCGGAAAGCTGCCCGGCCGGTGCGCGGGCGGTCGGCCTCGTCGACCTCGGGCAGGGCAAGCCAGAGGTCGCGCGCGGCCAGGAGCAGCTCGCGGATCTGCTCGGTCTGCTCGCGATGGCCGTTCGAACGCTCGTCACAGGCGTTCAGCGCGAGCCCGAGGACGCCGATCGTGTCGGCCTGGCGCATCCAGAGGAGCGGCGTCGCCATCGAGAGGTACGCGTGGATGCGCGCGAAGGTCAGCGGCTGCGAGATCGACTCCGGACCCTGCGGCGGCGAGAGCGCCAGCGGCTCCTCGCCGTTGCTGATCCGTTTGGCGCTGCCGGCGAGCAGCGCGCGCAGCTGGGTGTCGTCGAGGCCGGCGATCCTTGCCGTGCGGAGGGTAAGCAGGAGCGAACCGGGCTGTTGCCCGTAGGGGTAGTCCGAGGCGTAGAGCACCTGTTCCGGGGCGACGAGTCGGAAGAGATCGAGCAGGTCGAGGGCGCTCCACACCGACGTGTCGAAGAAGACTCCCGGCCGGCCGGAGAAATGGCTCGCGAGCGCGGCGAGGTCGGCGATGCCGCAGTGGGCGATGATCAGCGTCGTGTCGTAACGCTCGACGAGGTCGGCGAGGCCGGCCGCGATCGGCGGCAGGCCGCGGCCGCCGTGGATCAGGATCGGCACGCCGCGCTCGGCAGCGAGCTCGAAGACCGGCGCAAGCCGCTCGTCGTTGGAGTGGAACTTCTGTGCTCGCGGATGCAGCTTGATCCCGCGCGCGCCCGCGTCGAGGCAGCGCATGGCTTCGGCGATCGGGTCCTCGGTCAGGTCGAGCCGGACAAAGGGCACGAACCGGCCCTGCGAGCGTTCGGCGGCGGCCAGCGTCCGGTCGTTCGCGGCACTGAAGGACGGGTGCCGGTCGGGCTCGTCGAGGCAGAACGCGAACGCTCCGGAGATTCCATGGCGCTCCTGCCCTGCGACGAGCTCGTCGAAGTCGCCGACCATCCCGTCGATGTCGGTGCCGAGATGGACGTGCGCGTCGAAGATCTCCGCGTCCGCCGGTAGCTCAGTGCGCACGAGCGCCTCAAAGCTCTCGACGAGTGCCTGCGAGCGCCGAAGGACGTCCTCCACGAGCCTGAGTCTACGGACGGGGCCGAGCGGAGGGTTTGTGTTTCAGAAACACAAAGTCTCCCTCCGGCTACGCGGGCTGGAGCCCGGCGACCTTCGAGCGCAGGTAGGCGAGGTAGGGCTGCGGGTCGATCTCGGTCGCGCCGATCGCGCGCTCGAGCGTCTCGACCGGGGTGAACTTGCGCCCGTGCCGGTAGATCCGCTCGCGCAGCGACGCGTAGAGCGGGCCGAACTCGCCCGCCTCGAGCTGTGCGTCGAGGTCGGGCAGCTCCTCCTCGACCGCCCGCCAGATCTGCACCGAGAGCACGTTCCCGAGGGCGTAGGTGGGGAAGTAACCGTATGCGGCGCGGGTCCAGTGCACGTCCTGGAGGACGCCGTGCGCGTCGTCGGGGACGTCGATCCCGAGCAGCTCGTTCATCTTCCCGTGCCACGCTTCGGGCAGGTCCGCGAGGGACAGCGACCCCGTGACGAGCTCCTGCTCGAGCTCGAAGCGGAGGATGATGTGGAGCGAGTACGTGACCTCGTCCGCGTCGACGCGGATCAGCCCCGGCGCGACGCGGTTGATTCCGCGGTACCACGTCTCGAGGTCGACCGACTCCAGCTGCGGGAAGTGGCGCTGCAGCTCCGGCAGCCGGCCCTGCCAGAAGGGGAGCGAGCGGCCGACGAGGTTCTCCCACGTCCGGCTCTGCGACTCGCCGAGGCCGAGCGAGGCGTTGCCATACAGCGGTGAGCGTGCGAGCGCCGGTTCGGTGCCCTGATAGGTGAGGCCGTGGCCGGCCTCGTGCATCGCCGCCCAGAGCGCGCGCAGGTTGGTCGGCTTGTAGCGCGTCGTCATCCGGATGTCCGTGCGCGAGAAGGACGTCGCAAACGGGTGCACGGTCGGGTCGAGCCTGTAGGCGCCGTCCTCGAAGCCGAAGTCGCGCAGCACGTCGGCGAGGAACTCCTGCTGCGTCGCGACCGGGAAGTCGCCCTCGAGAAAGGAGTCGTCGGCGGGCTCGCCGGAGTCGCGCACGATCGCTGTCAGCTCCGGCCGCAGCACGTCGAAGACGGCCTTCACCTCGGCGGTCGTCATCCCGGGCTCGTACTCGTCGAGGAAGGCGTCGTAGGGCGAGTCGCCCTGCTCCATGTGCTCGGCCCAGCGGAGCGCGACATCGTGGACGCGCTGGAGCGCGGGCAGGAAGAGCGCGAAGTCGTTCGCCTCTCGCGCCTGGAGCCAGGCGACGTGCGCGTTGCCGCCCGCGCGCGCCCAGTCTGCTTGGAGCTCGGCGGGGACGCGGCGGGCCTTCTCCCAGTCGCGGCGGGTGATGCGAATCAGGCTCGCGTCGTCGGAGTCGTGGTCGAGCTCCTGCTCGAGCGGCGCGAGCACGTCGAGCAACCTGCCGATCTCGTCGTCGACGAAACGCTCGTGCGCGATCCCCGAGAGCGTCGCGGCGACCTCCGAGCGCGCGGCCGCGCCCTGCGGCGGCATCATCGTCCGCTGGTCCCAGCCGGCGACGGCGATCGCCTTCTCGAGGTCGTACACCTCCGCGAGCCGCTGCTTCAGGTCGACGAGATCGTTGTTCACCAGCGGCAACCTACAGACTAGGATCACGGCCGATGGCAGACGTCCTGATCATCGGCGACACCGTCCGCTCGCCCGAGCTGCGCCACGAGGTGCCGCTGGCCGTGCCCGATCCGTTCCTCTACGCGGAGGTCGGCGGCAAGCGCTCGGTCGTCGTCAGCTCGCTCGAGTCCGGCCGGATCGCCGCGCTGGGCACGGATCTCCAGGTGCTGACCTACGAGGACGCGGGCATCGACGAGCTGCTGAAGCGCGGCCTCGATTCCTACGCGCTCGAGCTGGAGCTCCACCTTGCCGCCTGCAGGCAGCTCGAAGTGGAGCAGGCCATGACGCCGTCCGGCTTCCCGCTCGGCGCCGCCGACCACCTGCGCGCGAACGGGATCGAGCTGACCGCCGAGCAGCGCTTCTTCGACGAGCGCCGCCGCGTCAAGAACGAGCACGAGCTCGCCGGGATCCGGCGTGCCTGCCGTGCGGTCGAGGCGGGCGTCGCGGTCGGCGTCGAGCTGCTGCGCAGCGCCTCGCGGTCGAACGGCGTGCTCACGCTCGGCGGCGAGCCGCTCACCTGCGAACGGATCCAGCTCGCGGTCGAGCGCGCGTTCGGCGAGCACGGCGCCTCGGCCGAGGAGTTCATCGTCTCCCACGGCGCCCAAACCGCGGTCGGCCACGAGGGTGGCTCCGGCCCGATCGCGTCCGACGACGTCGTCCTCTTCGACCTCTTCCCGCGCGACCGCGAGTCGGCCTGCTACTCGGACTTCACGCGCACGTTCTCGCTCGGGCCGCCCTCGGACGAGCTTGCCGAGCACCACCGGCTCGCAAAGGAGGCGCTCGACATGGCCGTCGCGGCGGTCAAGCCGGGCGTCAGGGGCAGCGACATCCACCGTCAGGTCTGCGACCTCTTCCACGAGCACGGTCACAAGACGCAGCTGCACAAGGAGGAGGGCGAGGCGCTTGTCGACGGCTACTTCCACGCGACCGGTCACGGCGTTGGGCTCGAGGTGCACGAGCGGCCGGGTGTCGGGCGGGTCGAGAGCGAGCGGCTCGTCGAAGGGGACGTGATCGCGCTCGAGCCGGGGCTCTACCGGCACGGCTACGGCGGCGTCCGGCTCGAGGACTTGATCCTCGTCACAGCCGACGGGTGCGATGTGCTGACGAGCTTCCCGTACGACTTCGAGCTGTGAGCGACCAGACGATCGAGACGATCTTTACGGAGGAGAGGCGCTATCCGCCGCCGCCGGACTTCGCCGCGCTCGCGGTCGCCCAGCCGGACATCTACGAGCGCGAGTTCGAGGAGTTCTGGGAGAGTGAGGGGCGCGAGCGCGTCACCTGGTTCGAGCCGTTCACGCAGCTCTACGAGTGGGAGCTGCCGTATGCGAAGTGGTACCTGGGCGGCAAGCTGAACGTCGCCTACAACTGCATCGACCGCCACGTCGAGGCGGGGCTCGGCGACCGGGTCGCCTACTACTGGGAGGGCGAACCGCAGGGCGAGCGCGGCTCGCTCACCTACGCGGAGCTGCTGGCGCAGGTCGTCCGGATGGCAAATGCGCTCAAGGAGCTCGGCGTCGGCAAGGGGACGAAGGTGGCGATCTACATGGGCATGGTCACCGAGCTCCCGATCGCGATGCTCGCCTGCACGAGGCTCGGCGCCCCGCACACGGTCGTCTTCGGCGGCTTCTCCGCCGACTCGCTCTCCGATCGGGCGAACGACATGGGCTGCGAGGTGCTGGTCACGCAAGACGAGGCGTGGCGCCGCGGGACGACCGTGCCGCTGAAGCAGACCGCCGACGCGGCGATGGCCGACGCGCCCGGGATCCGCGCATGCCTGGTGGTTCGCCGTACCGGCAACGACGTGCCGATGACCGAGGGCCGCGACCGCTGGCTGCACGATCTCGACGTCTCCGACGACCCCGCCACCTGCCCTCCGGAGCCGATGGACGCGGAGGATCTGCTCTTCCTGATGTACACGTCCGGCACGACGGCAAAGCCGAAGGGGATCGCGCACACGACGGCCGGCTACCTCGTCGGCGTCGCCTCCACGCACGCACTGATCTTCGACCTGAAGCCGGAGCAGGACGTCTACTGGTGCGCGGCCGACATCGGCTGGATCACCGGCCACAGCTACATCGTCTACGGGCCGCTCTGCAACGGCGCTACGTCCGTCCTCTACGAGGGGACGCCCGATTTCCCGGACAAGGATCGCTGGTGGGAGATCGTCGAGCGCTACGGCGTCTCGATCCTCTACACGGCGCCGACGGCGATCCGCGCGCACATGAAGTGGGGGCCGGAGCACGCCGAGAAGCACGATCTCTCCAGCCTGCGGCTGATCGGCTCGGTCGGCGAGCCGATCAACCCGGAGGCGTGGATGTGGTATCGGGAGCACGTCGGCGGCGACCGCTGCCCGGTCGTCGACACCTGGTGGCAGACCGAGACGGGGATGGCGATGATCACGCCGCTGCCCGGCGTGACGACGACGAAGCCCGGCTCGGCGACGAAGCCTTTCCCGGGTGTCGAGGCCGCGGTCTTCGACGAGGCCGGCGAGGAGGTCGGCCCGGGCGGCGGCGGCTATCTCGTCCTGAAGAAGCCGTGGCCGGCGATGACGCGCGGGATCTACGGCGACGACGCGCGGTTCCGGTCGACGTACTGGGAGAAGTACCCCGGCGTCTATTTCGCGGGCGACGGCGCGCGGATCGACGAGGACGGCGACTTCTGGCTGCTCGGCCGCGTCGACGACGTGATGAACATCTCTGGCCACCGGATCTCGACGATCGAGGTCGAGTCCGCGCTCGTCGACCACCCGCGCGTCGCAGAGGCCGCGGTCTGCGGCCGCGCCGACGAGCTGACCGGTCAGGCGATCGTCGCTTACGTGACGCTGAAGGGCGGTGACGAGGGCTCGCTCGAGCTGCTCGAGGAGCTGCGCGACCACGTCGCCGCGAAGATCGGCCCGATCGCGAAGCCGGCGAACATCGTCTTCACCCCCGAGCTGCCGAAGACGCGCTCCGGGAAGATCATGCGGCGGCTCCTGCGCGACGTGGCGGAGAACCGTCCGCTCGGCGACACGACGACGCTCGCCGACGCGGCGGTCGTGCACGAGATCGCCGACCGCGCCGCGGCAGAAGCCTCGGAGGAGTAGCCGGGCGAGCGCTCGTGCGTAAGCACGCTGGCCAGGCTACGGCGCTTCTGCCGGAACGGTGGGAGGCGACCAGACGTATGGAGTGCTTGTCGTCACGGCGATGAAGCCGAGACGTTCGAGGATGGGGCGACTATTGTCGGAGGCGTCGGTCTGGAGATAGCGGAATCCGCGTCCGGCAGCGAGCCTCGCCCTGTGGGCGACGGTGGCACGGTAGATCCCGCGCCGGCGCCACTCCTGCAGGGTCGCGCCGCCCCAGAGGGTTGCGAACTCGGTGTCGCCCTCGAAGCGGATCCAGGCGGCGCAGACGACGGTCGAACCTGCTTCTGCCACGACGATCGAGAGCGCGTCTGGATCGACCGCACGCTCCGACTCGAGCATGTTCACGAGCCAGTCCTCCTGACCGTAGTCCCCCCACACCGCCCGCTCGAGCGCGGCAACCCGAAGGAGTTCGGTGCGGCTCGTCACCTCCCGCAGCGAAACGCCGTCGGGCAGTCGCACCTCGCTGGCGAACTCGGTCACGGGCACGATCATGATCGTCTCCGTCTCCTCGGGCTCGAATCCGGCCGCGCGCAGCCGCTGTGACAGGTCCTTGGGCCGATCGTGGCCATGCAGCTTCCACTCGAACCGCTCGCCGCGCTCGGCGAACACCTTCACCTGGCGCGCGATCAGCTCGTCGAGGTCCGCACGCTCAAGCCCACCCAGGTCGCGATACACGACGAAGCCGCGGGCCGCCATGCCGAGGAAGCGAAGAAGCGGTCCCTCCCGCTCGACGGTGACACCTCTCGGCAGCGGGTCGGGAACGCGGTCGCGAACCTGCGCGTCATAGGCGGCCAGCAGCTCCGACGCGTCGGGCACCAGCAGACCCTAGACCCTCACCCGCTCCGCCGATCGAGTCTGGCCGGGCGGCATTCCCGAAAATCGAATCATACGCTGTCCTGCCGACTCGTCAGGGGGGCATTCGTGAACTGTGGCCCACTCGGACGTTGTCTCGCCCACTGCTGGGCAATAGGGTCGCGGTGACGCCCACGACGGCGGGCGCTCCATTTTGATCGTTTCCGACGGGAGGAATCGATGGCACTCGATCCGGACCTCGTACGCGACCTCGCGCGCAGCTACACCGAAGCGTGGTGCAGCCACGATCTCGCGCAAATTGCCGCCCACTTCAGGCCTGGCGGCACGATCGCAATCAACGGCGGCGAACCCACGGAGATCAAGGAGGCCGCGCATTCGTTCATCTCGGCGTTCCCGGACATCCAGGTGTTCATGGACGATGTCGTCTTCAAAGACGAGATGGTCGAGTACCACTGGACCTTCACCGGCACGAACTCGGGACCCGCCGGGACAGGCACGTGGGTCCGGATCACCGGGTTCGAAGAATGGACGATCGGTGACGACGGCCTCGTCGCCGAGTCACAAGGCCACTACGACCAGGCTGAGTACGACCGCCAGCTCGAGCACGGCGCGCCCGACTCGACGTAGGCGCATTGCGTCTCGCGCGCTCGCGGCGCCTCAAGCGACATTCCCGCGCACTCGCACAGGCGACGACTGCCCTGGCCCCTACACCCCTTGCGTCGATGATTCGCCTTCTCGCATCCGCTGTAAGCCATCTTGTCGGTGCGCCGCCGCCGCTCCGGTGTCGTGCGCGGGCCGGGCCGCTATGAGCAAGCGCACGCGAGAAGGAGGAAGTCTCCGGGGCTTTTTCGCTTGAAGACTCGCGACGGGAGGGCCATGTTTGAACGATGAGTAAACGGCTGCCGTGGTCGGTGTGGGTCGCAAGTGCGCTGGTGGCCGCGGTGTCGTTGGCGGGAGCGGCGACTGGAGCTGTGTCCGTGGCGACAGCACCGTCCGTCCCCGCTAAGCATTGCAAGCGCGGAACGACGTCCGCCGTGATCGCACGGACGCACGTGTGTCTCGCGGCCGGTCAGAAGTGCCGGAAGGCGGTCGACAAGCAGTATCACCGCTACAAGTTCCACTGTCATAGCGGGAAGCTGACGCGGTTCAAGCCGAATCCGCCTCCTCCGCCACCACCGCTGCCGCCTCCTCCGCTCCCGGGGGTGAAAGTGGACGGCGGCGGCTACAAGCTCTACATCCACTGCATCGGCAGCGGCGATCCCACGGTCGTCTTCGAAGGCGGCACGGGAACAGCGGACGCGACGAGGCCCGCCCCGAGGTCCGCGGACATCCGCGCGGCGCTCTCGAGCGGCACCCGGGTTTGTGCGTACGACCGAGCGGGGCTCGGAGCGAGCGATCCAAGGCCCGCCGGCGCGGCCCCGACGGGGAAGCGCTACGCGGACGAGCTCCATGCCTTGCTCGCCGGCGCGAGCGTCCCGGGGCCGTACGTGCTCGTCGGGGCCTCGCACGGCGGCTACATGACGATGTCGTACGCGCTCTACTACCCGAGCGAGACGGCCGGCCTCGTTTTCGTCGACTCGGTCCCGCCCTGCACGTGCGTCGAAGAGGTAACAGAGCCGGGCCAGTTCGAGCTCGCGTCTGTCAGCTTCGGCGCGCGCCCCGTCGTGGTGCTCCGGGCGACGCTCACGGACGGCCGCGATCTCGCGTCCCGCTCCACGAACGTCATCCTCTTCGACACCGCCGGTACGCACTTCGTTGCACAGGAGCGGCCACAGCTCGTGGTCGACGCGACAAACCTCGTGGTCGCCGCCGTCCGGAGCGGAACACCCCTGCCGCCATGCGCGCAGACTCCGCTTCCCGCCGCCGGCGGAAAATGCGAGTAGGCAGGCGCGGGCACACAAAGGTTGCCTCGGCTGACTGAGGCGCGCAATCGGAGCCGTCGTCCTCGTCAAGCGTCTCGATGTCGATGTCCTCGGAAACGCGCCTCACCGGCGAAACCTCGTCGCGCGATGCCCTGGTAGTGCTTGCACGAGGTTCCGGCCGGAGACGTTCCGAGCCCGAAGCCGAGTGCGTCAGGACGGCGAGAGAGCCCGTTGTACGCGCCGACCACCCCGGGAACGAAGCGCTGCTCCGGCGACGGCCCTCCCGCAGCGCTCGCGGCGGCAACACCCGAGCCGGCGACGATCGGCAGCGTGGCGGCCACGATCGCCACGCTCCTGGCCAGCCGAAGATGCGTCCGCATGGTCGGCGATCCTGCGCCCGTACCCCCCAGAAGGGAAGAGCTGGCGGCGTCAGACGAAGTCGTTGTCGTCGAAGCCCGGCAGCGAGGCACTGCCGTCGAGACAGAGCGCCAGATACAGCGCGGTGCCCGGGTCGCCCGTCCAGAGCGAGTAGCGGCCCCGGCCGAGCGCGCGCCGTTCCCGCTCGACCTGAGCGGCAGCGTGCAGCGCGAACGCGCGAGCACGCTCGAGCCAAAGCTCGTCGCCGGTGCGCTGGAGCAACTTCAGGAACGCGAGGCCGTTTCCGGCCGTGCCGTGGCAGAGGTTAGCGCCCTTCATGAGCGGGCCTGCACGCCAGATCAGCTCGCCGCCTGCGACCAGCAAGCGCTCGTGCTCGTCGTCGCCGGGTGCGAGCTCCGCCAGGCACGCAACCATCCCGGGCGCGCCGTGGCACCACTGCGTGCGGATCGTCCCGTCACGATGATGGATCAGCTCCTCGGCGAGGCTCGGGGGCCAGTTCGCGAGCCTGTCCTCCTCGACCGCGAGCCGCCTGAACGTCTCGCTCGCGCGGCGATGGAGCTCCTCGTCCGGCTCGTGCGCGAGCGCCGCGACGCAGCCGGCGAAGCCATGTGCGGGCCCGAGGTATTGCGGCGTGCCGCCGTAGATGTCCTGCGTCCAGACGCCCGAGTCCTCCCATGCGTCCCGGAGGAAGCCGGCGCTTTCGCGCCACAGGTCGAGCCGGTCGATCGCGCGGGCGGCGAGCATCGTGCCGGGGCTGCCCCACATGAACTCGCGATGCGGATCGTCGGCGTTCGCGTCGACGAGCTCGGCGATCCGTCGCGCGATCTCGGCCGACGGCGCCAGCCGGTGCAGGGCGAGCAGGATCCCCGTCTCGCCCATCCACATGCTCGGCGGATGCGCCGACTCCCCGAACTCGGGTGCCGCGCGATAGACCTCGACGGCCCGCTCGAGCACCGGAACGTAGTCCCGAATCCCGTCGACGAGGCCCCGGCGCACGAGCCGGTCTAGCGCGAAGATCACACCTGCGGAGCCCTCGTAGACGGTCGCGTGCTGACCGTCCCCGTAATCGTCGCGCGGGTGCAGCGGCCAGTACAGCGACTCGAACGACGCCTCGCAGTCGGCGGCGATCGCGCGGATCGCCGCTCGCGCCGCGTCGGGGTTCCAGAGCTGCGGCCCGAGCGGCTCGTGCGACTCCGGCGAGTAGAGCATCGCGCCCGAGCTAGCCGGGGGTCGGATCATGGGAGCCCGCGAAGCCGCTCACGCAAGTCCGCGTGCGGCCCAGGCGACGGCATTCAGCGTGAACGGCGCCTCCGGCAGAAGCTGCCGGCAGCGCTCGCGGAGCGCCGACAGCTCAATGTCGCCGAGGCTCCGTGCGTGTGCGCCGGCCGGGCCGACGCCGAGCGTGAACGGCTCCCACCAGTCCTCGAAGCTCCCAAACTCGCCGGTCGCGAAGAGCTCGGCTTCCTCGATGTCGCGCAGCCCCGCCGCCCCGAACAACTCGACCAGATGACCCGGACGCGTACCGGCCAGGTCGGACTCGTCCGCGACGTCGCTGTCGAGCCCACGGGCCGCCTGCCAGAACGGCGAGATGGGCGCCCGCCCACCTGCCAGATCCCATACGCACGCCGCGACGACGCCGTCCGGCCGGGTCACGCGCGCCATGTCCGCCAGCCCAGCGACGGGATCCGTCATGAAGTGGACGACGAGCTGCGCGAGCGCGGCATCGAAGGTTCCGTCCGGGAAGGGCAGATCCTCT
The DNA here is from genome assembly GCA_039914895.1 of Gaiellaceae bacterium. Classification (GTDB taxonomy): domain Bacteria; phylum Actinomycetota; class Thermoleophilia; order Gaiellales; family Gaiellaceae; genus Gaiellasilicea. Next base: position 7,927 of record JBDSOJ010000090.1, on the reverse strand, counting down.
GCGGCCGCGCGACGGATGTCGACACCGGGATGACGCTGGCGTGCCGCGGAGACGAACTGCTCGGAGGGATCGACAGCCGCGACCGCGTCCGGCCCGAAGCGCCGGACGAGCTCGGCCGTCAAGGCGCCCGGCCCGCACCCGACGTCGATCAGCTTCTGACCCGGTCCCACGCCCGCGAGGTCGGCGAGCCCGGGCGAGAGCTGGGCCGAATAGCGTCCCATGAAGCGGTCGTATGCCTCCGCGGCGACGTCGAAGCTCACAGCGCCGACTCTACGTCTGCGAACATCGAAGCGTGGCAGGCATCTGGCCGGCAGGCTTCACGCGCGTCCCGGATGACGACTGGGTCGCCCGTCCGCCGGAGACGCTGGCGCTCACCTACGACACCGTTCAGGATCACGGTTGGTACCGGAACCTGGACCCGACGATCGAGCGACTCGCGGCGACGCTCCGCGCTGGCGACGTTCTGCTCGACTACTCCGGCGGCACGGGCATCCTCGCCGAGCGGCTGCTGCAAGAGCTGGACGCCGAGATCGGGATCCTGATCGTCGACGCGTCGCCGAAGTTCCTCCGCGTCGCGCTCGACAAGCTCGGCGGCGACGAGCGAGTCGCCTACAGGCTGATCCGCTATCTGAAGGAGGAGCGGCGGCTCGAGACCGTGCAGGAGGTCGTCGAGGCGCCGTTGCTCGAACGTGGCGTCGACGCCGTCGGCTCGACGAACGCGATCCACCTCTACTACGACCTCGAGGACACGCTTCGCTCGTGGCGGGAGCTGCTCCGTCCCGGTGGCGGCGCGTTCGTCCAGTCGGGGAACATCGGCGTCCCCGACCTGCCCGCTGGAAGCTGGATCATCGACGAGACCGTCGAGGCGATCAACGCCGCCGCGGAGGAGATCGTGCGAGCCGACGAGCGCTACGCGACCTATCGGGATGGCCTCGACGACGACGCTCGCCGCGCCGACTACGACGAGCTACGGGGCAGGTTCTTCCTCCCGGTCAGGCCACTTGCCCACTACGTCGGCGCGCTCGAAGCGGCCGGCTTCCGGATCGCTCGCGTCGACCACCGCTCGATCGTCGCGGACACCGCGGAGTGGACCGCGTTCCTGAGCGCCTACCACGAGGGCGTCCTCGGCTGGGTCGGCGGCTCGGAGCGGATCGAAGGCGCGCAGCCGACCGAGGCCGCCGTCGCCGACCGCCTCCGCCTCCTGCGCGAGAGCGTCGACCGCGTCTTCGGTGGCAGCTCATTCGACGCCGTCTGGACCTATATCGAGGCGGACTAGCGCGGCAGCGCGGTCGAAACGGCGGCCAAGCGTTCTCAGCCCGTGTATTCGACCGCGAAGCGCGAAGCGGCGGGCTCGAGCACGGCCAACGCGAGCTCGGCCTCCTGCTCCAAGTCGAGCTTCAGTCGCTTCGTCAGCGTCACGAACGGCGTCGCCTCCAGCGTCGCGACGTCCTTCCTGCGCCGCCACCACCACGTCCCCGCGACGACGCCGTCGAGCAGGATCGTCGGTAGCACGTCGCCGTTCTTGCGGATCACTCGGCGCCGGGTGTCGTCGTCGAACAGCCGCGTCCGGTCGGCGTGGGCAAGGAGGACGTTGTCCCACTCGCCGAGGAGGCGCAGCGGCGCGGGCGTGTCGGCCGGCGGCCGCGGAGCGCTGCGAAGGTCGTACAGCGCGCGGCCGCGCTCGTCGGAGAGCCCCTCCAGCTCAGGCTCGAGCTCGACGAGCGCCGGCGTGATCGCGCCGACAGCGAGGCCCGTGAAGGCGGCGACGTCCGCGCGGCTCGAGGGCCCGAACGCTGCCAGGTAACGCCGGACGAGCCGCTTGACGCCGTCGCTCTCCTCCGCTTCGAGCGCTCCGAGCCAGGCTGCGGCGGCGACGAAGCGGTTGCGCTGCCCGAAGGCGTGCGGCTCCTCACCGGGCACGTGCAGGATCGCAGCGTTCGTGCGCACGCGCCGCCAGACGCGATCGTCCGCCATTTCCCGCTCCAGCTCCGCGAGGATCGGCCGCAGCGCCGTCGCCTCGAGTGGCTCCGCCAGCGCCTCGGCTGCGTGGGCAGCCAGCTCGACGACGCGCTCCATCGTCACGCCGTCCGGCAGGTGTTGCGCCCGCAGGTTGCGGAAGTAGGGCGCCATCGCGACGGCGTCGTGCGGGTAGTCGGACGCGGTCACGAGGTGGAGCGTCTCGCGCATCAGCGTCGCCCGGACGACGGTCCGCTCGTGGAGCGCGCGGCTCAGATCCTCGCGCCCGAAGCCCTCGAGCCGCGCCGCGAGGGCCGCGTACGGCGCGCGCGGACGTTGCGCCTGCAGCGCGCCAAGCCGATGGATCGCCTCCGGGACGTCGAGGTGGACGCGTTCGAGCAGCAACTGCCGCGCGAGCGTCGCGCGGTTCAGCTCACGGAGACTGAGCGGCTTCACGACGCGGACGGTACAACGTGCAGATGCGGCGGCTCGCGATCTTGCTCGCGCTGGTTGCACCCGTCTCGGCGAGCGCGGGCGACGGTGGCCTCGAGGGCGCGAAGGCGCGCTACCTCCCCGCGGCGCAGGTTGCCTACTCGAACACACCCGACGGCGCTCAGGCCCGCTACGACGCCGGTCGCGACCTCGTCGAGGCTGTCCTGGCGGTCGGCCGCGTCAACGCGGACGAGCGAACGCTCCGTGCCGACCTGCTCGCACACGGTCGCGCCCAGGCGGCGCGGGCGGAGGCGCTCGACCGGGGTGACGGATTCCGCAGCGTCGGACCGCTCGCACCGCTGCCTGGGGTGGGTCCGGGATACAGGTCGCGTCGTCCCGACACAGCGCTCGCGCGGCGCCTTGCAACGGTTGCAGCGGGGACGGACGGAGCTGTCGGGATCTGGGTGCACGAGCTCGGGTCGGGGCGCTACGCCGGCTTCCAGGAGCGGACGCTCTTCGCCGCGGCGTCGACGGTCAAGCTCGGCGCGCTCGTCGCCGCCCTACGCGCCTCACCGCGGCCGGAACGAAGCCGCTGGTGGTACGACGTGCGTCAGATCGGCTTCTGGTCGTCCAATCTCGCCGCAAACCGGATCGCGGACGAGCTCGGCTACGCGGCTGTCGCAGACGGGCTGCGCCGGCTCGGGATGACCTCCAGCACGTATCCGGGCCCGTACCGCGCCACGACGGCGTACCGCCCTCCCGGCCCACACACACGGGTGACGAGCGCGCGCGACCTCGGCAGGGCGCTATACCGGCTGCACGCGGGCGCACACGGGAACCTCGGCGTGCTGACGCAGCTCCGGCTCAGCCGACGGCAGGCGGTCGCAGCGCTCCGCGTGCTCGCTTCGGCGCAGCCCGTGGGGGACAACGCGGGACTCGTGCGGCCGTGGCTCCGGGGCGCGGCCGTCGCGGAGAAGAACGGCTGGCTCTCCGACACGCGCACCACCGCGTCGATCGTCTACGACGGGGGCCGGGCAACGATCGTCGTCGTCGAGCTCTACCGCCCGGGGGTCACCTACGCCGAGGCGAAGCGGCTCGGGCGAGCCGTTCTCCTCGCCGCCGGGCTGCGATAGAACATGTTCGTGACCGATCAGCGACGGCTCGGCGTCGATCTCTTCAACCACACCTGGACGCTGCTCGACCAGGCGGAGCGGACGGCGGAAGAGGACGACGAGATGCTGAACGCCGCCCACGCTTCCCGCTGGCACTGGAGCCGGGCGTCGCAGGAGGCCAAGCACCAGGCGCGCGGCGAGTGGCAGCTCGCGCGGGTCTATGCCGTGCTCGGCCGCGGCGAGCCGTCCGTCTATCACGCTGGCCGCTGTCTCGAGTGGTGCGGACGCGGCGACGTCGAGGACTGGGACGTTGCGTTTGCCCACGAGGCGCTCGCGCGCGCCCACAAGGTGGCCGGGAACGCCGACGCGGCGGAGCGCCATAGACAGCTTGCGCGGGAGCTCGGCGACGCGATCGCTGATCCCGACAACCGCGAGCACTTCGACGAGGATTGGGCGACGCTCTAGCTGCGCAGCAGCGCGCTCGTGCCGATCGCGATCATCGGCGCGTCGGCCGGGCGGAGCCAGCGCAGCACAGCTCGAAGCTGATCCTTCCTCAGCGAGATGCAGCCGATCGTCGGGCCGCCGGTCTGCGCATGCAGGAAGATCCCGGACCCCTTGCCGGGGACGACCGGCCGCATGTTGTGCTCGATCACAGCCAGATAGGGATATGGCCGCGGCTGCTGCCACATCCCCTCGCTGCCGCCGCCGAACGGAGGCCTCGTCCCGCAGGCGACGTGCTGGAACGAGTTGTAGGTCAGCGAGGACGGATCTTCGTCCCACCAGTCGCCGCAACGGAGGCGGCGGTAGCGGAACCGGACGCCCGGGTTCGGCTCGTTGCCGTACATCGTGCGACCGATCCGGTAGGTGCCCGACGGCGTCGTCCCGTCGCCCTCGCGCCGGTTCTCGGAGATGCCGTTCCTGCCGAGCCGCGCCGTGTAGGGGCCTGCGGCCGCGACCCAGCAGCCGTCGGCGCGCCGCCAGGTGCGGAGCTGCGCGTACGTCGTCCGCGCCACCTTCGCCGCGACCGTGACGAGTTGCCGCGCCGTCGCCGGAGTGTCGAGGCCGCTCGCCAGGTTCTGCGGGCACGCCGCGGCAAGCGCGGAGGTCAGGACGGCGAGCGCGAGCACGGCCTCAGAGTAGATTGCGACGATGCGGATCGCGTTGCTCGCCGTTGCCGCGCTCCTCGCGTTCGGCGTCTCGTCGGCCGCCGGCGCCGCCCCGGCCTTCACCGGGACGATCGAGCCCGTGCGCTGGGCTGACCTTCGCTTCTCCTACCGCGCGGGTTGTCCGGTCGGATCCATGCAGCTTCGCACGATCTCGGTCTCGCACTGGGGCTTCGACGGCAAGCCGCACGCCGGCCGGCTCGTCATCGCGCGGCAGCACGCGCCGGCGATCCTCGGGGTCTTCCGGAAGCTGTGGGCTGTAAAGTTTCCGCTGCGGCGGCTGCGGCCGGTCTCCGCGTACCGCGGCAGCGACGACGCCTCGATGGCCGCCGACAACTCGTCCGGGTTCAACTGCCGCATCGTCGGCGGCACCTCGCGCTGGTCGCTGCACGCCTACGGGGAGGCGATCGACGTCAACCCGATCGAGAACCCGTACGTTCGCGGCTCGAACGTCTCGCCGCCGGCCGGACGCGCCTATCTCGATCGTGGGCGCTACCGCAAGGGGATGGCCGTGCGCGGCGGCGTGCTCGTGCGCGCCTTCGCGTCGGTCGGCTGGAAGTGGGGAGCGTCCTTCGGCGACTACCAGCACTTCTCCACCACCGGCCGCTGAGGAGCAAGACGTGTCCCGAACGGACGGCCGGTGCCAGGCACCGCCTGTCGCGAACGGACCTGACCGGATGCGTCAGTCGAGCAGCTGCTCGAACCGCTCGGCATCGTCGAACGGGCCGATCACGGCGAGGCGGAAGCCATCGTCCATGATCTCGGTCGCGACGCGTTGGATGTCCTCCGCCGTGACCGCATCAAGCGCGTCGAGGACAGCCTGTGGCTCCTCCGCCCGTCCCTCGAGCACCTCGCGGCGGAGACCGAACATGATCGTCCCGTGCGGGCTCTCGAGCTGGAGCACGAAGCGGCCCTTGGCGAAGTTGCGCGCCTTCTCCAGCTCGTCCGCCGGTACCGCCTCGGCGGCGAGCAGCCGGAATTGCTCCACAATCGTCGTCACCGCGTCGTCGATCCGGTTGATGTCGACGCCCGACTGCGCATAGAGCGAGCCGGCGTCCGTGTAGGCGTGGTTCGTGCCGTAGACGTAATACGCGAGCCCGCGTCGCTCGCGCACCTCGGTGAAGAGGCGTGAGGACATGCCGCCGCCGAGCACGGTCGAGAGCAGCTGCAGCACGTAGCGGTCGGGGTCGACGAGCGGCCGGCTGTGGACGCCGAGGACGAGGTGCGCCTGGTCCGACTGCTTCGTGTGTACCTTGACGCGCCCGTTTACGCTCGGCCGCCAGGGCTCGGGTGCCCCCGTCGCGGCCGCCGGCAGGTCGCCGAGCAGCTCCTCGAGCTTCTCGGACAGGTCGTCGCCGAGCCGGCCGCCGACGCCGACGACGATCCGGTCGGGCCGATACCAGGTGCTCGTGTAGTCGTGGAACGTCTGCTGCGTCGCGCCGCGGACCGTCTCCTTGCGGCCGATGATGTCCCAGCCGAGCGGCTGGTCGCCGTAGAGGAGTGACTCGTAGACGCCGCCGATGAAGTCGCGCGGCGTGTCGAAGTACATGTTCATCTCCTCGATGATCACACCCTTCTCGCGCTCGATCTCCTCGGCGTCGAAGCGGGAGTTGCGCAGCATGTCGACGAGCACGTCGAGCGCGGTGTCGCGGGTCTCGGCGGCGCAGCGGACGTAGTAGCCCGTGTACTCCTTGCCGGTGAAGGCGTTGAACTCGCCGCCGATCGAGTCGATCTCGCCGGCGATGTCGCGCGCCGTGGGCCGCCGCTCGGTGCCCTTGAAGAACATGTGCTCGGCGAAGTGCGCGATCCCGTTCGTCTCCGCCGTCTCGTAGCGCGAGCCGGCCGCGAGCATGACGAAGCACGAGACCGACTGGGCGTGCGGCATCGGCGCGGTCAGGACGCGCAGGCCGTTCGACAGCGAGTGGCGCTCGAAGACCCCCATCGTCGGCCATGGTATAGAGGCCGAGATGATTGATCGGCAACTCACGCACTTGCGACTGACGACCCAGACCCGGCGCCGGCCGCCACCCTCGGCTGCGGCGGAGTGCGGCTCCCGGCTTGGTCTGGATCGCCCCCACGAGCACGCCAACTACCGATCAGTCATCTAGTGACAGGCGAGAAGATGGAAAAAGCTGTCGCGGCGCAGCCCGAGTGGTTGGCGCAGGTGCCGACCGATCGCCGGCTGCCGGAGGGCCGCGTCGCCGTCGTCGGTTGTGGCACCTCCTTCCACGCGGCGCAGACGAGCGGCAACGGGATCGACGGGCTCGAGGCGGTGCTGGCGCCGCCGGACGCCGACGTGCTCGTACTCGTCAGCCACGAAGGCGAGACGCCGCTGACGCTCGAGGCCGCACGTGCGTTCCCGGGACCGAAGTGGCTCGTCACCGCCAAGCCGGAAGGGCCGATCGCGGCACTCTGCGGCGAGGTGATCGTGGCGACGCCGGAGGTCGAGGAGAGCTACTGCCACACCGCCTCCTACACCTGCGCGGTCGCGACGCTTGCGGCGCTGCGCGGCGAGGACGTTTCGTGGCTGCCGGACGCCGTCGCGGGGCGCCTCGCCGGCGAGCGCTACGCGGTGTCGACCCACGACCGCTTCGTGATCGCCGGCGCCGGCCGCGACTGGCCGACCGCGCAGGAGGCGGCGCTGAAGCTCCGCGAGGGCGTGTACGTCGCGGCCGAGGCGCACCGGCTGGAGGAGCTCCTGCACGGGCATCTCGCCGCGATCGACGAGAACGTGCGTTGCTTCGTGCTCGAGGGCGAGGGCCGCGCGGCTGTCCGCGCCGAGGAGGCGGTGGCTGCACTCGAGCTCCTCGGCTGCGACGTCACGCTCGTCCCGACGCGGCATCCGGTGGTCGACATCGTCCCTTTCCAGCTGCTCACGCTCGACCTCGCGCGAGCGCGTGGGATCGATCCGGACCTGATCCGCTGGGACGACCCCCGCTGGAGGCGGGCCCGCGACGCCTACGCGTGACGGGCCCGCCTCCGGCCGGTCGTTCTAGCCGTTTCGTGCGATCAGGTCGCTCGCGTAGGCGATGAAGCGGTTCGCGGTCGCGGTGTCGACCTCTTGCCGCGCAGTGACTCGAGCTGGTCGATCCAAGCGGCGAGCAGGTTCTGCTCGACCGCATGGTCGCCCTCGGTGTGCTCGAGCGCCGCGCGTCCGACTGTCGCGGCGAGGGCGTTGCAGGAGCCACGTCCGTCGATCAGGCGTTCGTTACAGGCCCGGGTGACGTTGGAGACGAGGCTTGCCGCTGTCGCCTGCACCTTGAA
>JBDSOJ010000108.1:0-4503 GCA_039914895.1 Gaiellaceae bacterium | reverse complement strand
GCTCTTCCGCCCGAGAAAGCGCACGCGCAGATCCTCCAGCGCTTCGGCGTTCTCGGCCGCCGCGATCGCGGACCTTGCCTCGTTCTCGAGCGCCGTGGCGTCCATCGCGCGACGATAGCATCGGCTTGATGAGCCTTTACGACCCGTTCGCGCCGATCTACGACGACTGGTCGGCGCACATGACCGAGGACATCGCCTTCTACGTCGAGCTCGCGCGCGAGACGGAAGGACCGCTCGTCGAGCTGGCCGTCGGCAACGGCCGCGTCGCGATTCCCGTCGCGCGAGAGACCGGCCGCCGCGTCCTCGGCATCGACGCGTCGGCCGCGATGCTCGCGCAGGCGCTCGAGCGCGCGGAGGACGCCGGCGTCGAGCTCGAGCTCCGTCATGGCGACATGCGCGAGCTGGAGCTGGGCGAGCCGGCGGGCCTGATCTACGTGCCCGCCCGCTCACTGCTCCATCTCCCGACGTGGGCCGACCGGCGGCGCGTCTTCGAGCGGGTTCATGCCTCGCTGCGGTCCGGCGGCCGTTTCGCCTGGAACGCGTTCGTCTTCGACCCGCGGATCGCCGCCCGCAACGACGGCGAGTGGTCGGAGCAGAACGGCGTCCGCCACCGGATCGACCACGCGAAGCACGACAACCGGATCGACGTCACGCTCGAGAGCGGCGACGCGGTCTCGCTCTGGTGGCTCAACCGGTCCGAATGGGAAGGCCTGATCGAGACGGCCGGCTTCGAGGTCGAGGCGCTCTACGGCGGCTTCGAGCGGGAGCCCTTCGACGAGACCGCGAACGAGTTCGTCTGGGTTGTCCGCAAGCCCGTATGACCCCATAGCTCGCCTCTACGATCCGTGGAGCGCGAGCGTGACGGAGGACGTCGAGTTCTACGTCGAGGAGGCGCGCGCGTGCGGCGGCCCGGTCGTCGAGCTCGCGTGCGGCACCGGCCGGATCTCGGTGCCCGTGGCGAAGGCGGGCGTCCACGTGATCGGCGTCGACGCCTCGGCCGGGATGCTCGAGGTCGCGCGCGAGTACGCGACGGCCGAGGACGTCTTGCTCGACCTGCGTCACGGCGACCTGCGCGAGCCGCCTGTCGGCGAGCGCGTCCCGCTCGTGCTGATCCCCTTCCGCTCGCTGCTGCACATGACGACCGAGGCCGACCGCCTGCACGCGCTCCGCGCCGCCCGTGGGCTGCTCCTCCCCGGGGGGCGGCTCGTCTTCGACGTCTTCGCGCCGAGCGCCGAGGATGTCGAGGATACGAACGGCCGCTGGCTCGAGCGCGAGCAGGGGATCTTCGAGCGGGCCGACTGGGACGAGGGCGAACGGACGCTGACGCTCTCTGTGCGCCGCGGCGAGGAAGCCTCGACGATGCTGCTCGCCTGGCTCTCGCCGCCGGAGTGGCGACTGCTGCTCGACCGCGCCGGCTTCGACGTCGAAGCTCAGTGGGGCTGGTTCGACCGCCGGCCGTATAGCGGCGGTGAGGACGTCATCTTCGCCGCGACCCGGCGAGAGACGTAAGGTCTGCCCATGCTCTGGATCATTCTCGGGGTCGTCGCGCTCCTCGTCGTCGCGCTCGTCCTCCTCTATAACCGCCTCGTCACCCTCCGCAACCGCGTCGAGAACGCGTGGGCGCAGGTCGACGTCCAGCTGAAGCGCCGCAACGACCTGATCCCGAACCTCGTCGAGACCGTCAAGGGCTACGCCGCGCACGAGCGGGAGACGTTCGAGGCCGTGACCGCCGCCCGCACGCGCGCCGCGGCCGCCCAGGGGCCGGCAGAGCAGGGCGCGGCGGAGGGCATCCTCGGCCAGGCGCTCGGCCGCCTCTTCGCCGTCGCGGAGGCGTACCCCGAGCTGCAGGCGGACGAGAACTTCCGTCAGCTCCAGGAGGAGCTCGCGCAGACCGAGAACCGGATCGCGGTCTCGCGCCAGGTCTACAACGACACCGTCCTCACCTACAACACCGCGATCCAGACGGTGCCGGGAGTGCTCGTCGCGGGGCCTTTCGGGTTCTCGCGCAAGGAGTTCTTCGAGGTGGAGGACGAGGCCCGGGAGGCGCCACGCGTCGCGTTCTAGGGTTCGCCGCCGGCCTTGTGGCGGCGCTCGCGCTCGCCGGCGACGCAGCCGCGAAGTCGTTCTCGCTGCCGGCGGCGGACGTCACCCTCCAGGTCGAGCAGGACGGCAGCCTGATCGTCGACGAGGTGATCGCGTTCTCGTTCGTCGGCGACTTCAGCGGCGCCTACCGCGAGATCCCGCTCCGCGAAGGCGAGTCGATCGACCAGGTGTTCGTCGCGGAGGGCGACCGCCAGTACACGAGCGGCGCCTGTGCGGAGATCGGTTGCACAGGGAGCCCCGGTGCCTTCGGCACGACCCGGACCGACAAGGGGATCCGGATCGTCTGGCACTACCGGGCTGCGAACGAGCCGCGGCGGTTCCGCGTCCACTACCGCCTGCGCGGCCTGCCGGTCGCCTACGACGACGTGGTCGACGTCAACCTGCAGGTCTGGGGCGACGAGTGGAAGGTCGGCCTCGATCAGCTGACCGCGGCCCTGATCGCCCCCGGCGAAATCCGGCGCGCCTGGGGTCATCCCGTCGGGGTTCGGGGCGACGTCACCATCGACGACACACGCGTCAACCTCCGCGCCGAGCGGATCCCGGCCGGCCAGTTCGTCGAGTTGCGCACGGTCGTCCCGCGCAGGTTCTTCACCTCGACCGAGGGGATGAGGGTGGTCGGCGGGCTCGGGCTCGAGCAGATCGTGGCCGAGGAGCGCGAGGACGCCGCAGCCTATGAACGCGATCGGCGCAAGCTCGACGACGCGCTCGACAACCTCGCCGCCACGCTGGCGAAGCTGCTCGCGATCGCGCTGCTCCCCGCGCTCGCGCTGATCGGCTTCGTCTGGTGGCGCTGGGGGCGCGAGCGCGGCACGAGCTACGACCGCGAGTACGAGCAGGAGCCGCCGACCGGGACACAGCCTGCGCTCGTGCCCGGGTTGCTCGCGCAGGGGGGCGCCGCCGGCTCGCTCGAGTTCACCGCGACCCTGTTCGACCTGATCCGGCGCGGCCGTTACCGGGCCGAGCAGGTAACGACGGAGCGAAAGATCTGGGGCGGGCTGAAGACCCAGCAGGTCTCCGACCTGGAGCTCTCGCTCGCCGACGTCGACGCACCGGTCGAGGCGTTCGAGGCGCCCGTCGGCCAGGTCGTCGACTCGATCCTCGCCGACGGACCGGAGCGGCTCTCCCGGTTCCGCGACCGGATCGAGGACGACCGGACGGGGAACTCGGAGCGTTTCACCTCGTTCAAGTCGACGGTCGCCGGCGAGGTGAAGAGTCGCCGATGGTTCCAGAACATCGGCCTTGCTGCGCTGCTCGGCGGCGCGGCGGTGCTCGCCGTCGCCGGCGTGATCACGCTCTTCGTCGGCATCGGCCGGTACAACGCCGTAGCCCCGAGCTGGAACAGCGTCGTCGCGATCGCGCTCGGGATCTGCGGCCTCGTCGGCGCAGGGGTGCTTGCCGCCTCCGCGTTCAACCGGCGGCTCTGGCGGCGCCGCTCACCCGAGGCGCAGGTCGAGGCCGAGCGCTGGGAGGCTTTTCGCCGCTACCTGACCGATTTCCCTCGCCTCGACATCGCCCCGGCGGCATCGCTCGAGCTGTGGGAGCGCTACCTCGTCTACGGGATCGCGTTCGGGATCGCCGAGCGGGTCTTGCAGGGGGCGCAGCTGCACATGCCCGAAGCGCTCGCGCAGGTGAGCACGCTCTACTGGATCGGGCCACACGGCGATCTCGCGTCCGGCCCCACCTCGCTCGGCATCGGCGACCTCGCGTCCGGTTTCGGCTCCGCGCTCGCCCCTCCCTCGTCCGGCTCGGGCGGCTTCGGCGGCGGCTTCTCCGGCGGGGGTGGTGGCGGTGGAGGCGGCGGAGGCGGCGGCGCCTGGTAGACCGGCCGGAACAGCCATCTTGCGTGGTGCTTCCAACCCGGCGACGATACGGGAGTGATCCGGAGTTGGCTCGAACGCTACGAATCGACGATCGAACGCGACGAGGGTCGCGCTCATCATGCAAGTGCTTTTTGACATCCGCAGGGGCGTCGATCGCATCGTCGACACGCTCGCGGAGGACGAGAGTGGCGAAAGCGAGACGTGAGCTCACTCCGGAGGAAGCGGCATGGCAAGCCGGATATGACGACCGGACTCGGCAGCTGAGGGATGCGATCAGCCGCGCGCAGGCCGGGCAGATGCGGCCCCGGAGCTGGCGGAACGACGCGCGCGGCGTCCGTTGCTCCTGCGTTGGCTGCCTCTCCGTTAGCGGCGGGAGCGTTCGTAGAGCGCGATCGCGCCGGCGACGGCGACGTTGAGCGACTCGGCCGCGCCGGAGGTCGCGATCGTCGCGACGCTGTCCGACTGTTCCACGATCTCCGCCGGCAGCCCGTGTCGCTCGGCTCCGAGGACGAACGTGACCGGGCCGGAAAGGGCCAGCTCGTGCAGCGGCGGCGCGCCATGCGCCACGAGCGCGACGCGC
>JBDSOJ010000039.1:0-4983 GCA_039914895.1 Gaiellaceae bacterium | reverse complement strand
GCCGAACTGCGGAAACACCCGCTCGGTGTCGAGGAAGAACGTGAGCTCGACGACCCGTCCGTCCTCGATCTCCAGCACCTGCAGCGCCCAGGGCTCGTAGCCGTCGCCGGTCGCGCTCGGCTTGTACTGGCCGAACGCGGGCGAGCCGTTCGCCGCCACCGTCGGGATCACGCGCGAGCCGCTGCAGCCGACGCCCGGGCCCACCCACCAGGTGAGGATGTCGTCCCGACCCGTCAGCCAGAGGTCGAATGGCGGCATCGATTGCGTCGCGTCCTCGTGGATCAGCGCCGTCAGCGCCTCCATGTCGTAGCGCTCGAACGCGTCGACGTAGCGCGCGAGCAGCTCGGCGTCCACTTCGTCGACCGACGGCGGCGCGTCGGCCGCGGACACGTTGCCGGCCTCGAGCGTCGCTCGTGCGCGCTGCAAGGCGCTGTTGACCGACGCAACGCTCGTCTCCAGCAGCTCCGCGACCTCGCTCGCCTTCCAGCGCAGTACCTCGCACAGGATCAGCGCCGCGCGCTGCCGCGGCGGCAGGTGCTGCAGCGCCGCGACGAAGGCGAGCCGGATCGTCTCGCGCGCCTCGATGAGATCCGCAGGATCCGTCGGGATCGGCTCGATCCACGTCACCTCGGGCAGCGTGCGCAGGTTCGACTCGATCGGCTCGCCCGAGGGCCCGAGATCCATCGGCCTAGCCCGCCGCTCGCGCCCGTTCAGCAGGTCGAGGCAGACGTTCGTCGCGATCCGGTACAGCCATGAGCGCAGCGCCGCACGCCCTTCGAAGCGTTCGTAGCCGCGCCACGCGCGAATGAACGTCTCCTGGACCGCGTCCTCGGCCTCGAACGCCGAGGCAAGCATCCGGTAGCAGTAGGCGGTCAACTCCTTCCGGTGCTGCTCGAGCCGTTCCTCGAGCTCTCCGGCGGCGGCATCGACCCCGAGCGGCGACTCCTGCATGCAGGTGATCGTACGCATTCGGCCGCACCCGGCCGTTTCGCCGCCGATCGAGTAGAATGGGCGGTTGGGGCCGTTCGCTTTGCGCGCCCTTCTCTGTGACCGCCTCGCGAAGGCGGGCGCCAGGAGAACCCCCCAATCCTGACAACGGATGCCGCGTCTCTTGGATGCGGAAGGGAGGCACATGGGCGTCAAAGAGGAGAAGGTCGAGCTGGACGGCGAGATCCTGGAGGCGTTCGGGGGCGGAATGTTCAAGATCGCCTTCGCGAACGGCCACGAAGCGATCGGCTACACGTCGGGCAAGATGCGTCGCTACCGGATCCGCATGGCCCCGGGCGACAAGGTCAAGGTCGAGCTTTCGCCGTACGACCCGACACGCGGGCGCATCGTCTACCGGGAGCGCTGAGCCGTGCTGGGCAAGATGCGGTGGTTCAACGAGCTTCGCGGCGACGGCATGATCGAGTGCGAGGACGGCGAGTCCTATCAGGTGCTCGCGGCCGACTTCGTCGCGTCGCCTCCCGTCGGCCGTTGCGCGGGCCTCGAGGTCACGTTCAGTGCCGGCGAGGCGGGGCGGGCCGTCGACGTCGCGCTGAGGAGCGAGGAGGATGTCCCCCGGCGCGCAAGGCTGCGCTCGCACCGGGTTGCGCGCGGATCGTCGTGAGCGGGATGCGCGTCCACGACGACAACGAGGTCCGGTTGATGTTCCATCGCGCGCTCGCAGGCGAGCCCGTGCTGCTCGATGTCCGGTTCGAGAAGCTCGTGGGCGAGGTGCTGCTGCTCGCCGAGCGGGTCAAGCTCGAGCAGCCGGACAAGTACTCCGCCGTGCGAGTCTGGGAGACCGCACCCGGTCGGATCTGTTTCCTGCTCGAAGACGCGGCCTAGCGCCGCCGGCCGCTCAGACGTCGAGCGACTTGCCGTGCTTCGCCGCGGCGCGCTTCTCGCTGCGCCGCTCCTTCAGCGTCTTCTGCGCCGGCTTCTTGCCGACCTTCTTCGGTTTCTGCTGACCTTTCATGCCGCAAGTGTCGCACAGACGCCGCCCGCGAGCCGAAGCTCGGCGAGCGGCGTCCGTCTCGATCGACCTAGGTCGCCTGCGGGACGGGCTGGGGAGCCGCGTCGAGCTGCGCGGACGACGGGCGAACCCGGAGGATGCGCGCGGCCCAGAGCGGGAGCCACCAGTTCCAACGACCGAAGACCGCGACGGCCGCTGGAGCGAGGATGCCGCGGATGATCGTTGCGTCGATCAGGATGCCGCCGCCGAGCGCCGTGGCGAAGATCTTCGCCTCGGTGCCCGGCTGGGCGCTGAAGGCGACGAACGCGAGGCCGAGAATCAGTGCGGCGCTCGTGACGAGCCGGCCGGTGCGGCCGATGCCCTCGACGACGGCTGTCTCTGTCGACCCGGTGCGGTCGTATGCCTCCCGCATCCGGCTGATGATGAAGACCTGGTAGTCCATCGAGACGCCGAAGAGGAAGGCGAAGACGACGATCGGCAACTCGACGTTGATCGCCTGCGTCGCCCCGATACCCCAGATCTCGTCAGAGCCGAAGCCTCTCTGCCAGACGAGCACGATCAGGCCCCAGGCGGCTGCGATTGAGAGGAGGTTCAGGAGGACGGCTTTCAGCGGCAGGATCAGCGAGCGGAAGGCGCGGGCGAGCAGGAGGAAGGTGAGGAGGGAGATGAGCGCGATGATCAGCGGGAAGTTGCCGTAGACGGCGTCGAGGAAGTCGGCGCTCTGCGCTGCCTCGCCGCCGATCGTCACTTCGCCCGGGAGTGCGGCGGCACGGATCCGGTCGAGCGTCTCTCGGCCGGCCGGGGAGTTCCCGTCTTCGGTCGGGATGATCGTGACGAGCGCCGTCCCGCCGCGGCGCCAGTCGGACGGTGCCGCCGCACTCTGGACACCCTCGACCTTGGCGAGCGCAGCCGCGACGGCATCCGGATCGCCTGAGCGGACGAGCGCGTCGAAGGGCGAGAGCGGGCCGGTACCGATGCCGGAGTCCTCCAGCATCTCGAGCCCGGCGCGTGCAGGCCCGGCCTGGGCGAGCGAGTCGGCGCGAGGGTTCCCGAGCTGGATCGTCGAGGCGGCGACGACGAGCACGGCCAGTGCGGCGGTCGACGTGATAGCGGCGGTCCAGCGATGGCGCACGACAAGGCGGGCCCAGGCCGACCAGCCACGGCTGGCGCGGGCATCGCGTCGGTTACGAGGCCAGTCGAGCCTCGGCCCGATCGTCGCCAGGACGACCGGCAGCAGCGTGACGGCCACGGCGACGCTGACGAGCGCGATCAGCAGGCCCGCGACGCCGATGCTCCGAAGGGCCGGCACAGGCACGGCGACGAGCGCGAGCAGCGAGATCGCCACGGTCGTGCCGCTGAAGACGACGGCGGAGCCGGCGTGCTGCATCGCGTTCCCCACCGCCACCTCATTCGTCACGTCCGGCTGCTGGCGTTCCTCGCGCCAGCGGACCACCACGAGTAGCGCGTAGTCGATCGCGATCCCGAGCCCGATCAGCGCGACGAGGAACTGAACGATCACGGAGACCTCGGTGACGCTGGCGACCGGCCAGACCAGCAGGAACGTGGTCGGGATCGCGACCACTGCCATCAACAGCGGCACGATCGCCATGAACGAGCGGAAGACGAAAACGAGCACCAGGAGCGCGCCCAGCGCCGCCAGCAGGGTCCCCAACAGAACACCGGCGCCGTCGCCCTCGTTCTCGCCGGCGGAGGCGCGGAGTGCGTCGAGCCCCGTCACCTCGACCGCGGAGCCACCGACGGTGACACCGGCGAGCGCGTCCTGCGCCAGACGCGCCTCGGCCTGCCCTGGCGCAACCCCGCCCTTGGCCGGGATGTAGACGAGCGCGAAGGTGGTGCGGCCGTCGTCGGAGACGAACGCCCCGTCGCGCGTCGAAGCATAGGAGGAAGTCCGGGCCGCCGGCAGGGCAGCCTCGACCTTCGCGAGAGCCGCATCGAGCTGCTCGCCGACGCCGGGTGAGTCGACGGTCTCGCCGGGCGGGAGCGTCACGACCGGCACGATCGGCGCGACGTCGCCGCCGTTGCCGTAGATCTCGCCGAGCTCCTGGTTTGTCTCGAAGCCTTCGCGGCCCGGCACGTTGAACTCCTGCGAGAGAGCTTTACCCGCCGGCTGGATCGCCGCGAAGGCGACGATCGTGACGGCGAGCCAGAAACCGAGCACGAGGCGTTTTTGGTCGAGGACGAAGCGGGTGAGGCGGGGCATGACTATCTCCTTCCGAGAGATCTTCGTACGTTGTACGTGGTACGCTGTACGATACTCGTACGATGTACGATAAGTCAAGGCACCGGAACGAGGAGCACATGGAACTGCCGGAACGACCAACGAAGGCGCGAGTGCCGCTGAGCAAGGAGCGGCTCCTCCGCGCCGCGGTCGCGCTCGCCGACCGCGGCGGGTTCGAGGCGCTGACGATGCGCAAGCTCGCCGACGAGCTCGGCGCCGGCGCGATGTCGCTCTACCACTACGTCCCGAACAAGGACGAGCTCCTCGACGGGATGATCGAGATCGTCTTCGGCGAGATCGACCTGCCCTCGACCGACGTCGACTGGAAGACCGCGCTGCGACAGCGGGCGATCTCGACCCGCGAGGTGCTCAACCGCCACCGCTGGGCCGTCGGCCTGATGGAGTCCCGCCCGACGCCGGGTCTCGCCAGCCTGCGCCTCCACGACGCCGTCCTCGCCTGCCTCCGCGAAGCCGGCTTCTCGATCGAGCTGACGATCCAGGCCTACTCCGTCCAGGACGCCTACATCTACGGCTTCGCCCTGCAGGAGAAGAACCTGCCCTTCGAGAGCGCCGAGGAGAGCGCCGCGGTCGCGGAGGAGCAGGTCAGGCAGTTCGCCGAGCTCGCGGAAGAGCGGCAACTCGCCGCGCTCGCACAGGAGTTTCCCTACCTCGCCGAGGTCGTCGCCGGCCACGTCGCCAAAGTCGGCTACGACTTCGCGGCGGCGTTCGAGTACGGCCTCGACCTCATCCTCGACGCACTCGAGAAGCGCCGCGACGCGGCCTAACC
>JBDSOJ010000027.1:0-9844 GCA_039914895.1 Gaiellaceae bacterium | reverse complement strand
CTCTCGCGCATCGCGCACGAGATCATCGAGCGCAACGACGACCTCGACCGGCTGGCGCTCGTCGGCATCCACACCCGCGGCGTCCCGATCGCCGAGCGGCTCGCGGCGCTGATCGAGGAGCGAAGCGGGGAGGAGATCGAGCTCGGTGCAGTCGACATCACCTTTCATCGCGACGACACGGTCGCCGTTGAAGGAGACGCCGAGCAGCCGATCGTCCACGCGACCGCGCTCGACTTCGAGCTGCGCGGGCTCACCGTCGTCCTCGTCGACGACGTCCTCTACACAGGCCGCACGATCCGCGCCGCGATCGAGACGCTCTTCGAGCACGGCCGCCCGGCCCGCGTCCAGCTCGCCGTCCTCGTCGACCGCGGTCACCGCGAGCTGCCGATCCGGCCCGACTACGTCGGCAAGAACCTGCCGACAGCGCGGAGCGAGCGGATCCAGGTCGAGCTCGCCGAGACGGACGGCGCCGACCGGATCCTGCTTGTCGGCGCGCCGGAGGAACGATCGTGAATCATCTGCTCTCGATCGCCGACCTCACCCGCGGCGACGTCGAGCGGATCCTCGAGACGGCCGGCGCGCTCGCGGGCGTCGAGGAGAAGCTGCCGGTGCTGCGGGGGAAGCTCGTGCTCAGCCTCTTCTTCGAGTCGTCGACCCGCACGTCGTCGAGCTTCGAGCTGGCGGCGAAAAAGCTCTCCGCCGATGTGATGTCGCTGAAGTCGGCCGGCTCGTCGGTCGACAAGGGCGAATCGCTCAAGGACACGGTGCTGACGCTGGCGCAGTACGAGCCGGACGCGATCGTCGTCCGGCACGCGCAGATCGGCGCGCCCGCCCTCGTCGCGCGCTACTCGAAAGCGGCGGTCGTGAACGCCGGCGACGGCAAGCACCAGCACCCGACCCAGGCTTTGCTCGACCTCTTCACGATCCGCGAGTCGCTCGGAAGGCTCGACGGCCTCCACGTCGCGATCGTCGGCGACGTCCTCCACAGCCGCGTCGCCCGCTCGCTGATCCAGGCGCTCGCGCTCGTCGGCGCGCACACGACGCTGGTGGGGCCGCCGACGCTGCTCCCGCGCGGGATCGAGGCGATGGGTTGCGAGACGGCAACGGAGATCGGAGCGATCGAGGCCGCGGACGTGATCTACGTGCTCCGGATGCAGCGCGAGCGGATGGAGTCGGCCTTCGTCCCGAGCCTGCGCGAGTACGCGGCGCGCTGGGGGATCACGCCCGCGCGCGTGCGGCCGGGGCAGAAGGTGATGCACCCCGGCCCGATCAACCGGGGCGTCGAGATCGACGGCCGCGTTGCCGACTCGCCCGACTCGCTGATCCTCGCGCAGGTCAGCTCCGGGCTCGCGGTACGGATGGCGGTCCTGCACGACCTCCTGCTCGCGGACGTGCCCGTGCGCGAGACGGCGGCGGTCGCGTGAACACGCTCTTCTGCACGAACGGCCGCTCCGACAGCCTCGTGCTCGAGGGGCGTCTGCCTTCAGGCGACTACGTCGAGGTCACCGTCACGGAAGGCGTCATATCGCGAATCGTCCCGTCAGGGGCGAGTTGCGACTCTCGCGATCTCGTCCTCGCGCCTGCGTTCGTCGACCCACACGTGCATCTGCGCTCGCCCGGACGCGAGGACGAGGAGACGATCGCGAGCGGAACCGCCGCTGCTGCTGCCGGCGGCTACTGCGCCATCCTCGCGATGCCGAACACCGATCCGGTCGTCGATTCGGCCGCCGTGCTCGGCTCGCTCATCGCGAACGCCAAGCGCGACGCGCTGATACCGACCGGCTTCATGGCCGCGATCTCGAAGCGGCTCGGCGGCGAGGAACTGACCGAGATGGGGGAGCTCGCCGATGCGGGCGCGGCTGCCTTCACCGACGACGGCCGTCCCGTCACCTCGGCCGGCCTGATGCGGCGCGCGCTCCAGTACGGCGCGATCACCGACCGCACGCTCGCGCTCCACTGTGAGGAGCCGACGCTCTCCCGCGACGGCCAGGTGCACGAGGGTGCCGTCTGCGCCGAGCTCGGCTTCGCGCCCTACCCGTCGCTCGCCGAGAGCGCGATGGTCGAGCGCGACCTCTCGCTCGCCGGCTATGAGGGCCGTTCGCTCCACCTGATGCACCTCTCCGCGAAGGAGTCGGTCGAGGCGCTGGAAGCCGCGCAGGCACGAGGGGTGCAGGCGACCGCCGAGGTGACGCCGCACCACCTCGTGCTGACGGATGAGGCGGTCCGAAGCTTCGACCCGAACGTGAAGATGAACCCTCCACTGCGCTCGGACGACCATCGCAGAGCGCTGATCCGTGGCCTCTGCAATGGCGCCATCGGCGCCATTGCAACCGACCACGCTCCTCATTCTCGCGACGAAAAGTCGGCGCCGTTCGAGGAGGCGCCGTTCGGGGTCACCGGCCTCGAGACCTCGTTCGCCGCGCTCTACACCCACCTGGTGCAGACGGGGCTCGTGCCGCTCGAGACGCTGCTCGAACGCATGTCGGGCGGCCCCGCCCGCGCGCTCGGCCTGCCCGAGCCCAGGATCGAGGTCGGCGCCCGCGCGAACCTTGTCCTCCTCGACCTCGACGCGGAGTGGTCGGTCGAGGAGGCCGGCTTCCGCTCGCGTTCCGCGAATTCGTGGCTGCTCGGCCACACGCTGCACGGCGTCGTCCTGAAGACCGTCGCCGACGGTCGGCTGGTGCACGGATGAGCGCCTTCCTGGCGCTCGAGGACGGAACGATCTTCCGTGGCGAGTCGGTCGGCGCGGACGGGGTCGCCTTCGGCGAGGCGGTCTTCACGACCGCGATGACCGGCTACCAGGAGACCGTCACCGACCCGAGCTTCGCGGAGCAGCTCGTCTGCTTCACGGCGCCGATGGTCGGCAACTACGGCGTTGCGGCCGGCCGCTCCGAATCGGCCGGCACGCATGCGAAGGGCGTGCTGATGCGCGAGGCGCGGGGGCCGGAGTGGACGGACTGGCTCGCCGGACACGGGATCGTCGCCCTCACCGGGATCGACACGCGTTCGCTCACGCTCCGCCTGCGCGAGGGGGGCGCGATGCGTGCGGTCGCCGTCGCAACCGCTCTCGCCGAGGACGAGGCCGTCGAGCAGGTGCGCGCACGGCCGAGCATGGAGGGCGCGGCGCTCGTGGCCCATGTGTCCACCGCCACGCCGTACGTCTACGCGGCTGCAGGCTCCGTGCGGGTCGCCGTCGTCGACTACGGCTGCAAGCACTCGATCCTGCGCCGGCTCGCGGGTGCGGGTGCGCAGGTGCATGTGTACCCATGCACCGCCACGGCCGACGAGCTCGTGCGCCACGACGCCGTCCTGCTCTCGAACGGTCCCGGCGATCCTGAGCCGCTGCGCGACGAGGTCGCGACCGTGCGTGAGCTGCTCGGCCGCGTCCCCGTGCTCGGAATCTGCCTCGGCCACCAGCTGCTCGGCCTCGCAACCGGCCACACGACGTACAAGCTTCCGTTCGGACACCGCGGCGCCAACCATCCCGTGCTCGAGCGCAGGAGCGGCCGTGTTCTCGTCACGAGCCAGAACCACGGTTTCGCGGTCGCGCCGTCCGACGACGCCGAGGCCACGCACGTCTCGCTGTACGACGGCACGGTCGAGGGCTTCGACTTCCCCGAGCTGCGCGCGCGCTCGGTGCAGTTCCATCCCGAGGCCGGGCCAGGCCCGCACGACGCCTGGCCGATCCTCGAGCGTTGGATCGAGGAGGTTGCAGATGCCGCGTAGGAACGACATCAGGTCGATCTGCCTGATCGGCTCCGGCCCGATCGTGATCGGACAGGCGTGCGAGTTCGACTACGCGGGCTGCCAGGCGCTGAAGGTGCTCCGCGAGGACGGCTTCCGCACGATCGTCGTCAACTCGAATCCGGCCACGATCATGACCGACCCTGGCTTCGCCGACGCGACCTACCTCGAGCCGCTCGACCTCGAGGGCGTCGCCGACGTGCTCGGCCGCGAACGGCCCGACGCGCTCCTGCCGACGCTCGGTGGCCAGACGGCACTCAACCTCGCGATCGAGCTCGCCGACGAAGGCGTGCTCGACGCGCTCGGGGTCGAGCTGCTCGGAGCACCCGTCGAGGTGATCCGCCGCGCCGAGGATCGCGAGCTCTTCCGCGAGGCGGTGCAGAGCTGCGGCCTGAAGGTGCCGAAGTCGAAGATCGTGACGTCGCTGGACGATCTAGCCGGCATCGTGCTTCCTGCTGTCGTCAGACCCGCCTTCACTCTGGGCGGCCACGGCGGCGGCTTTGTCCTATCGCAGAGCGAGCTACACCGCCAGGTGGAGCTCGGGCTGCGAGAAAGCCCCATCAGCCAGGTCCTGGTGGAGGAGAGCGTCAGGGGCTGGGACGAGTTCGAGCTCGAGGTGATCCGCGACCGGCGCGACAACGTCGTCATCGTCTGCTCGATCGAGAACCTCGACCCGATGGGCGTCCACACGGGCGACTCGGTCACCGTTGCGCCCCAGCTGACGCTCTCCGACGAGGCCTATCAGGAGCTGCGCGACGCGGCGATCGCGATCATCCGCGCCGTCGGGGTCGAGACGGGCGGCTCGAACATCCAGTTCGCGCGCGACCGCGTCACCGGCGACCTCCGCGTGATCGAGATGAACCCCCGCGTCTCGCGCTCGTCGGCGCTGGCGTCGAAGGCGACCGGCTACCCGATCGCGAAGGTGGCCGCGAAGCTCGCGGTCGGCTACACGCTGGACGAGATCCCGAACGACCTGACGAAGACGACGCCGGCGAGCTTCGAGCCGACGCTCGACTACGTCGTCGTCAAGTTCCCACGATTCGCGTTCGAGAAGTTCCCGGGGGCCGACACGACGCTCGGCACGCAGATGAAGAGCGTGGGGGAGGCGATGGGGATCGGCCGCACCTTCCAGGAGGCGTTCTGGAAGGCCTGGTCGAGCCGGGAGCTCGACGCCGGCGCGGTGACGCCGTGGCCGACCCTCGACGACCTCCCCGACGACATCCATCCGTGGTTCCGGCGCGAGCTCGAGCAGCTCCGCGACGAGGGGCCGCCGCAGGGCGAGCGCGTTTACCGACGCGTCGACTCCTGCGCCGGCGAGGTCGCGGCCGATTCGAACTACTACTACTCGACCCGCGGCGAGGCGGACGAGCCGCTGCCTGCGGCGACGAAGCCGCGCGTCGTCATCCTCGGCTCGGGCCCGAACCGGATCGGTCAGGGGATCGAGTTCGACTACTGCTGCGTCCACGCGGCGCAGAGCTTCCGGGCGCTCGGCTACGAGGCGATCATGATCAACTGCAACCCGGAGACGGTCTCGACCGACTACGACACCTCCGACCGGCTCTACTTCGAGCCGCTCGACGTCGAGCATGTGCTCGCGGTCTGCGAGCGGGAGCAACCGGAGGGGGTCGTGATCCAGTTCGGCGGCCAGACGCCGCTGAAGCTCGCGCGCGCGATCGAGGCGGCCGGCTTCAAGGTGCTCGGGACGCCGTACGAGGCGGTCGACCTCGCCGAGGATCGCGAGCGGTTCGGCCGCCTGCTCGCCGAGCTCGGCATCCGCTGCCCGGCGTGGGGGATCGCCGCTGTGCCGGACGCCGCCGTCGAGATCGCGGAGCGAATCGGCTATCCGGTGCTCGTCCGCCCCTCCTACGTGCTCGGCGGCCGCGCGATGCGGGTCTGCTACGACGAGGTGCAGGTGCGCGTGGCGATGGCCGATGTGACCGGCTCCGTCCTCGTCGACCGCTTTCTCGAGGGCGCGCTCGAGATCGACGTCGATGCGCTCTGCGACGGCGTCTCCGTCCACATCGGCGCGGTGATGGAGCACGTAGAGGAGGCAGGGATCCACTCCGGCGACTCCTCCTGCGTGCTGCCCGCGCCCTCGCTCGACGAGGACGCCTACGCCGAGGTCTGCCGTGTCGTCCGCCGGCTCGGACCGGCGCTCGGCGTCGTCGGCTTGCTGAACGTCCAGCTTGCTCTGGTGGCCGGCGAGGTCAGCGTGATCGAGGTGAACCCGCGCGCGTCGCGGACGGTGCCGTTCGCGAGCAAGGCCACCGGCGTCAATCTTGTCGACGCCGCCGTGCGGCTCGCAGCGGGCGCTCGGCTGCACGACCTCGACCTGCCCGACGAGCGCAGGCCCGAGCTGGTCAGCGTCAAGGCGGCCGTGCTCCCGTTCGCGCGTTTCCCCGGCTCGGATCCGGTGCTCGGCCCGGAGATGCGCTCGACCGGCGAGGTGATGGCGAGCGCCGCCGACCTCCCGACCGCGTTCGCGAAGGCCGAGCGCGCTGCGGGACGGCCGCTGCCGACCGCCGGGACGGCCTTCCTGTCGGTGCGCGACCTCGACAAGGCCGGCATCGCGCCGGTGGCGGAGGCACTTGCGGCACTCGGCTTCCGGCTGCTGGCGACGGCCGGCACTGCGGCGGTGCTCGACGGCCTCGAGGTGACCGTGCTCGAGAAGGGCGACGCCGTCGTCGACGCCATCCGCGCCGGCCGCTGCGACCTCGTCGTCAACACGCCGCAGGGGTCGGGCGCGCGGCGGGACGGAGCGCTGATCCGCCAGGCCGCGCTTTCCGGCCGGGTCCCCTGCATCACGACGCTTTCCGGCGCCCGCCTCGCCGTCGACGCGATCGCGAACGCGAGCGCCGAGATCACGCGCTCCCTCCAGGAACGGATCGAGCGTGAGACGCGAGCTGCGTAAGGTCGCAGGCCGCGAGCGCGTCGGCCCCTACACGCTGCTGCGCGTCGAGCAAGGCGGGCTCGACGCGGGGATTCCCGGCCAGTTCTTCATGCTCGAGGCGCCCGGGCGGGTGCTGCCCCGACCGATGAGCGTCTGCCTCGTCGCCGCAGGCGAGCTCGCCTTCCTGATCGACCCGGTCGGGCCGGGCACGCGCGCCCTGTGCCAGCTGAACCACCGCGACAGCCTGCACGTGCTCGGTCCGCTCGGCAACGGCTTCGACCTCGACGTCGAACGGCCGCTCCTCGTCGGCGGCGGGATCGGGATCGCGCCGCTGCCGTATCTCTCGCGAAAGCTCGGCGGTGCACCGGCGATCCTCGGCTTCCGGAGCGAGCGGCACGCGGAGGCGGCCGCGTTGTTGCCCGGCGCCGAGTTCTGTATCGAGCCGACCTATGTCACGGCGCTGCTGCCCGGAGAGCGGCGCGACGTGCTCGCCTGCGGCCCCGAGCCGATGCTCGTCGCCCTGCGCGAGCTCGTCCCGGACGCCCAGCTCGCGTGGGAGGCGCCGATGGCGTGCGGCTACGGCGCCTGCTACGGCTGTGCGGTCGAGCTCGACGGCGAGCTGAAGCGGCTCTGCGTCGAAGGTCCGGTGCTCCGTGCTGCTTAACGCGTCCGGCTGCCTCGACGCGCTGACGGCGCCCGAGGTCGCGCGCTCGCTGGATGCCTTCGTCACGAAGACGATCACGCCGGAGCCGCGCGGGGGAAACCCCGCCGTCCGGATCGCGGAGACCGACGCGGGAATGCTGAACTCGATCGGGCTCGCCAACCCCGGTCGCGAGCTCTTTCTCACCGAGACGCTGCCACAGTTGCGCGAGCTCGGCGTCCCGCTCTGGATCTCCGTCGGCGGCTTCTCGGCGACCGAGTATGCGGAGACGTGCGCGGCGCTCGACGGCGTGGCCGCGATCGAGCTTAACCTTTCCTGCCCGAACGTGGACGAGGCGCCCGAGAGTGCGGCCGCGATCGTCGCCGCCTGCCGCGAGGCCACGACGCTGCCGCTCTACGCCAAGCTCTCGCCCGCAGCCTGGGAGATCGCCGAGGGAGCACGCGCCGTCGAGGCCGCCGGCGCCGACGGGCTCTCGCTCGTGAACACGCTGCGCGGGCTCGCTCTCGACCAGCGCACGCTCCGCCCGATCCTGGCGCGGGGGGTCGGCGGCTACTCCGGCCCGGCGCTGAAGCCGGTCGCGCTCGCCGCCGTCTACGCCTGCGCCGCCGCGGTCGAGATCCCGATCGTGGGCATGGGCGGAGTGCGCTCCGGGCTCGACGCGCTCGAGCTGATCGCGGCCGGCGCGAGCACCGTCGCGCTCGGCACGATCCTCTTCTCCGACCCCGGCGCGCCCTCCCGAATCCGCGACGAGCTCGCCGCCGAGGTCGCCGCCCGGGGCCTCGAGCATCCCCTCGACGCGCGCGGCCTCGCCCATTCGTCCCTGCAAATGAGCGTATCCAGATCGGGCAACGGAGTCGAAAAAGTGCCTGGAAACGGGCTGAAAGTGATTGCTTGACCGACCCCGGAAGGCTGCTAGTATCCCGCGCTCATGGTGTCGTCGAAGATGCAAGCCCAGGCCCCACTGCGGTCGCTGGATCAAAGGATGGAGGCGCTCAAGCGGGCCAACGACATCCGCGTCCGACGGGCTCAACTGAAGAAGGACCTCAAGGACGGACGGGCCCAGATCGAGGGGATCCTGCTCGATCCGCCGGAGTATGTCTCGACCGCGAAGGTGTTCGACATGCTGATGGCGGTGCCGAAGTTCGGGCGCGTCAAGGCGGCGCGGTTGCTGAACCAGTGCCGGATCAGCCAGTCGAAGACGGTGGGCGGACTCTCCGAGCGGCAGCGCGCGGAGCTCATTGGCCTCTTCAACCGTTAAGAGCGCCGCGCGGCCCGTCCTTGTGATCACCGGCCCGAGCGGGGCCGGCAAGGGGACGCTGATCAAGCGGCTGCTCGAACGGCACCCGGAGCTCGAGGTCGCCGTCTCGGCCACGACCCGTCCGCAACGGCCGAGCGAGCACAACGGGCGGGAGTACTGGTTCCTGAATGAGGAGGAGTTCGTCACGCGGATCGAAGCGGGCGAGTTCCTCGAGCACGTCCAGTTCGTCGGGGGCCGCTACGGGACGCTCGCCTCGGAGATAGACCGGATCGCGACGGAGGGCAGGTTCTGCGTGCTCGAGCTCGAGATCGAGGGTGCACGCCGCGTCCAGGATGAGGTCGACCGGGCCGTCACGCTCTTCATCGCCGCAGACGTCCCCGAGCTCGAACGCCGCCTGCGTGCCCGCGCCACCGAGAGCTCCGGCGAGATCGGCGACCGGATCGCGCTCGCGCGCCATCAGCTCGAGCAGGCCTATCGCTTCCGCTACATGATTCGCAACGACGACGTCGAGCGCGCCACCGACGCCCTTTCGGCGCTGATCGAACAAGAGTTGGCTGCCGCAGGTACCATTGCCGGTTCATGATCCATCCTCGCATCGATGAACTGCTGAACACGGACGCCGGTGGGGTCGATTCACGTTACGCGCTGGTCATTGTCGCCGCCAAGCGCGCGCGGCAGATCAACAACTACCACCACCAGCTCGGCGAAGGCATGGGCTTCGACGAGGCCCCGCCGCCGCTCGTCGAGTCGCGCTCGAAGAACTACTTGACCATGTCCCTGGAAGAGATCGCCCAGGGCAAGATCAAGTACGACTACGGAAAGAGGTAGTCGGGCCGAAGACCGGCGCGAAGCGACCCTTTAGGGGTCTTTGCGCAGGAAATCGGCACAATGGAGGCGATGGCGCGCATCCTGCTCGGGATCACCGGCGGCATCGCGGCCTACAAGGCCTGCGAGCTCGTCCGGCTCCTCGTCAAGGCCGGGCACGACGTGCTGCCGCTGCCGACGCGCGGCGCCGAGCGTTTCGTTCGCGCCGAGACCTTCTTCGCCCTCGCACGCAAGTCGCAGAGCGGCAATGCGTATCCACACCTTGAACGCGCCGACCTGCTCGCGATCGCGCCGCTGACCGCGAATACGCTGGCGAAGCTCGCGCACGGGCTCGCCGACGACGTCCTCACCGAGGCGGCGCTCGCCCACCGCGGCCCGGTGCTCGTCGCCCCGGCGATGAACACACGCATGTGGGAGCACGAGGCGACGCAGGCGAACGCGGCGACGCTCCAGGCCCGCGGGATCG
>JBDSOJ010000015.1:0-11939 GCA_039914895.1 Gaiellaceae bacterium | reverse complement strand
GCCGTCGGAGGCGGCGTCGAGCCGCACTGGCTGGCGGGGCGGCCGCGGGCGTTCCCGGACGAGTTCCAGTGGGTCGTCGGCTGCACGTATCGGGGTATGCCCGAGACCACGAGCCGTGTCCGGAACGTGATCGGAGCCAACATGTCCCTGCGTCGGGACGTGTTCGAGGAGATCGGCGGCTTCCGTTCGGGGATCGGTCGGGTCGGCACGCGGCCGGTCGGGTGCGAAGAGACGGAGCTGTGCATCCGCGCCCAGCGGCGCTGGCCCGACGGTGTGATCCTCTTCGAGCCGCGCGCGGCCGTGCGGCACACGGTGCCGGCGAGCCGCGCCGGCTGGAGGTACTTCACCTCCCGCTGCTACGCGGAGGGACTCTCGAAGGCGCTCGTGGCGCGCTTCGCCGGTGCCGGTGCCGGGCTCTCCTCCGAACGGACGTACACCTTTCGCACGCTTCCGCGCGGCGTCGCCCGCGGCATCTCGGACGCCCTGCGAGGTGACGTCGCCGGCCTCGGCCGCGCCGGCGCGATCGTGGCCGGGCTGCTCGTGACCACGACCGGCTATCTCGTCGGAACCCGCCGCGAGATCCCGTTCACAATCCAGCCGGAGGCTCATCCCGATGCTTGACATCTCGGTCGTCGTCCCCGTCCGCAACGCCGAGGAGCTCGTCGACGAGTGCCTCGCGTCGATCGCTCTGTCGGACCCCCGGGAGATCATCGTCGTCGACGGCCTGTCGACAGATCGCACGCTCGAGGTCGCGCGGCGGTACCCGGTGCAGGTTCTCTCGGACGAAGGGCGGGGACTGCCTGCGGCGCGGGCGATCGGGGCGACCGCTGCGAGCTCCCGGCTCGTGGCGCTGATCGACGCCGACGTGGTGCTGCCCGAGGGAGCGCTCGCACGGCTGATCGAGGAGTTCACCGAGGATGGCTACGCCGGCTTGCAGGCCGGCCTGGAGAGTGTCTCCGGTCCTGGCTACTGGGGTCGTGCCCTCGCCCATCACCACCGTTCCGGGCGGAGCAAGGACTGGTTCGGAGTGGTGGCGACGATCTTCGAGCGCGACACGTTGCTCGAGCACGGCTTCGACGAGGAATTTCTGTCCGGCGAGGACATCGAGCTCCGCTGGCGGCTGCAGCGTGCAGGCGCCCGCCTCGGCGTCTCGCGTCGCACATCGGTCGTTCACCGTTTCGGCGACACCTTCGAGTTCGCCAAGGGTCAGTGGCTCGCGGACGGGCATGGGTTCGGCCGCATGATCGGCAAGCACCGGTGGCGCGCGGCGCCTCTTCTCGCACTGCCGCTCGCGGCTGCGCTTCGGGGAACCGTCCTGAGCGCGGCGCGCCGGCAGCCGCAGTGGGGTCCGTACTACCTCTGCTTCGCGGTCTTCAACTACGTCGGCATGTTCGCCGAGCTGGGCCGGCTCCGGCGTTCGAACAGAGCCGAGCCCAGCCTCAGCGAACAGGGCTCATAGCGCCACCGTCATGCCGGTGAACCGCCTTCGTGCACGTACGACCGCGACGGCGACCGACCGTGCCGCGCGTGCGCGGCCTCGGCCCCTGTCGATGCTCCTCAATTCCGTCTCGGTCATGGGCGGCAAGGTCGGGACGATGGGTCTCGGCTTCCTCTTCTGGCTCCTCGCCGCGCGCCACTTCGCCCCTGAGCAGGTGGGCCTCGCGGCCGGGGCGGTGTCCGCGATGATGCTGTGCACGCAGTTGGCGCTCTTCGGAGTGGGCTCGGGAGTGATCACGAGATTCCCGCGCCACGCCGAGCAGCCGGCAAAACTCCTGAACACCGCCTTCAGTATCGTGACCGCGGCCTCGCTCGTGACCGCCACGGCTTTCCTGCTGCTCTCGTCGAACGTGTTGCGGGAGCTGAGCGTCGTGGCTTCGTCGCCTTCGTTCATGATTCTCTTCATTCTGATGAGCCTGCTCGGCACGCTCGGGATCCTGCTCGACCAGGTCTCGATCGCGTTCCGTCGGGGCAACCAGGTGCTCGTCCGCGGTGTCGTCTTCGGAGCAGTGACGGTGGTGCTGATCGCGACCGTGCCCTACGCCATGGACGTCCGGAGCTCGCTGGCGATCTTCCTCCCCTGGGTGATTGCGGGCGTGGCGGCGTGTGCCGTCGGCGCGCTCCAACTACGCAGATCGTTGGCCGGGTACCGCTACGGCCTCGACGTCGAGCCGGCCGTCGCTGCCGATCTACTTCGCGTCGGCATCCCGAACTGGGCGCTCACCCTCACCGAGAGAGCACCGGGGCTCGTCCTGCCGATCCTCGTGACGGAGCTGCTCTCCCCCGCAGCGAATGCCACCTGGTACGCAGTCTGGATGATGGCCTGGGTGGTCTTCATCATCCCGATCTCGATCGGTTTGGCGCAGTTCTCGGAGGCCAGCCACCGGCCGGGTTCGCTGCGCCCCGTCGTCGCACACGGAATTCGCTACTCGCTGGCGATCGGAGTGCCGGCGGCCGCGGGGCTGGCGCTGCTGGCTCCCCACGCCCTCTCGCTGCTCGGCGAGAGCTACGGCGACCAGGGATCCACGCCGCTCCGGATTCTCGTCGCGGGTCTGATTCCGCTGACGTTCGTGCAGGCCTACTTCTCGGTGTGCCGGGCGCGGCGGAAGCTCACGGAAGCGATCCTGACCGGAGCGCTGAGCGGAGTGGGGTCGGTGACCGTCGCGGCAGCCGCGGGCATGGCATCCGGTCTGACGGCCATGGCGGTCGCCTGGGTGGCGGCGCAGCTGGTGACCGGTATCTGGGCCGTCTGGCGCCTGCGAGCCATCATCCGGGTGACGGGGCGACCGGCGGAAACTCCTGTCGACGACGAGGCCGAGCCCCTGCTGAGGATAAGGTGTGAGCGCCCGCTGCACCCTGAGTCGAGGAAGGGCGCGTCCTCACCCGCGGACGGGCCATCTGTTCCTTCCCCCGCGAGGGCCGGAGGCGCTTAGCGGCGCGGCTGCAGCTCGAACGCGCCGAGATCGGGGGTCGATCGGCCGTCCCCGTCGCCGTCCGCGCGTGCCGACCTGTTCGCGAAGTCCCGCTTGTAACCGAGGTCGACGGCCCGGTCGATCGCAGGGCTCGACCGGCGTAGGCGAAGATCGCCAGCGGGGGCCCGGACGAATGCAGGGTCGGCGACGAGACTGTGCTGCCCTGTCGCGAACTGCACAGGTCCGCCCCAGAAGAGGTCGTAATCCTCGTCAAATGGTGCGTCGGCATATCCTGCTTTCCAACCGGCGTAGACGATGTTGTTCCTCATCGTGAGGATGTTCAGGCCGCAGCCGTCGTGACAGACGACGCCCTGGCTCGACTCGCCGGTCAGATAGACGGTGTTGTGGTCGAGCCGCGTCTGTTGGACCGGTCCGTATCGACTGCCGGCGCCGCGCGTGACGACGAACACCGATCCGGGGAGCTTCGAGCGGACGACGTTGTAGGCGAACGTGTTGTCCGCGGAACGAGCGTGTCCCAGCTCTGCGAAGGCGTCGTTGTCGAACGCTAGGTTGTGATGGATTCGGTTCTCTCGGCCGCCGTAGATCTCGATCGCGGCCCCGTCGCGGCCGTAGTCGTAAGAGAAGGCATCGGAACCACGGATCGTGTTGTATGCGACCTCTGTCCGGTCGCCGTGGAGCAGGATCCCGAACGCCCCGGAGTCGTCGTTCCCTGCTGCGGCTGTCAACACCGCCATCTTGTTATTATCGACGATTCGGTTCCGTAGGATCCGAGTGCCCGCCGCGCTCCTTCGGACGTAGATGCCGACGGCGTTGCCCCGAACGAGGCTTCGCTCGATTCGGTTCGCGCTGCCATGCACGTCGACGCCGGCCCACGAGCAATCGCGTACGTGGAGGTGCCGTACCGTGACGTGCGAGCCCGCCAGCACGACACAGCTCGAACCGCCTTCCACCACCGGCAGCGGACCCTTGCCGTACGCGTCCACGACGATCCCACGACTCGATGTCCCACTTGCCGCGATCGTGAGCGTTGCAGGCCACTCGCCGCCGC
This sequence comes from Gaiellaceae bacterium, assembly GCA_039914895.1. Classification (GTDB taxonomy): domain Bacteria; phylum Actinomycetota; class Thermoleophilia; order Gaiellales; family Gaiellaceae; genus Gaiellasilicea. The sequence continues at coordinate 7,961 of JBDSOJ010000015.1, read as the reverse complement.
GCCGCAGCAGGAGCTTGTCGCCGGGAGCAAGCGCTGCTGCGCTCGCACGTTTGAGCGTCCGCCACGCCGTTGCCCGCGACGTGCCGCTGCGCGCGTCGTCGCCGTCGCTGCTGTCGAGGTAGAACCGCCGCGCGGCTGGCGCGGACCGTTGAGCAGTAGTGCGCACCGTCGCTGGGATGCGCGTCGCGAGAGCGGCGGCGGCCCGGGGTGCGATGCGATCCCAGCGAACCAGCTTGAAGTTCTGCCGGCCAGACTCGTCGTTGTCGTCCTGGGCGACGAAGACGCCCTTCGGGAACGCGGTGCCGAGCCCGCGGCTCGTGACGTCGATGCCGTCCGTATGAGTGACCCCGTCGATTCGACCCGGACCGACCGAGAAGCTCATCAGGTACCTGTTCGGACCGCCGCGCTCATAGACGGCGAAGCTGTCCGAACCTTGGCTCGAGGCAATCAGGTAGCCCTCTTTCCTGCCCTCGTAGGCGATCGCAAGACCCTCGATGTCAGCCACCAAGCGGCCGGACCCGGCGGCGTCGACGCGGGCTCGGTTGGTGCCTGCATTGGGTTCCGCGCCGTACCTCCAGATGGCGACCTCCTCTTCCGCGACGTAGAGGCGGCCCAGATCGTCGTCGGCGACGCATCCTTCCGCGGTCGACCCGAGTTGGAGCGTGCGCACCTTCCGCGCGCCGACCGTTCCACCGCCGTCTCCGATCAGCTTCCACTGCTGCACGGTGCCACTGTTGTCGGTGACGAAGACGTACGTGCCGCTCGATCCGCTGCGATAGACGCAAAGACCGGCGATGCCGATTCCCACTGGAATGGGTCGTCCGATGGCCTCGAGACCTCTGGTCGTCGGATTGACCCGGTAGAGGCGGATCGTGTCGGCCTCGCTGTCGCTCGTGGCGACGACGGTGATACGGCGGCCGGCGAGCGGGAAGCCGTAGCGGAGATCGACGTTGTTCGGGCGGGAGTCGGCGTAGTAGTGGAGTTGACGGCCGGCGAGGTCGTACACGCCGAGACCGCCGCGCTTGTCGGTGCCGATGATCGTGCTCCGGGCCGGCCGTGTCGGGTGTAGCCAGATCGCCGGATCGTCGGCCGCGTCGCCCGAATGGGGAACGGGTGCCGTCTCCTGTGCCGCTGTGACGGTGACACGCGGGAGTGCCTGCGGTCCAGAGCTCGAGGCCGTACCTGCCACGATGAGGCTGAGAGCAAGCGCGGGCACGACAGCTATGGTCATCGGTGGACGTTCGTCGAGATGGCGCGGTCAGGAATGGACGGTGCTGCGGGTCGCGGCGAGGCCCTCAACTCAGTTGGGTGAACGGAGAAGCCTCGCAGGCAGCTGCAAGAAACCTCCTGGTTACCGCAAGAGACCCACACAGAAACCCATGTGCGTTACTGTACCCGGTACACCAGTGGTATGGACGATCGCGTCAAGTTCGACGGTCGGAGTTGGCTCCACTGCAACTCTCTTCCTCTCAAGTTCGTCCGAGCCGCCGCCGATACTAGTCGAGCAATCGAGCGCATAGGAGGGCTTAGGTATGCGAGGCGAATCGTGAACCAGGGCGAACGGCACGGCGACGCGGGCGAGTTGCTTCGCGACCGGTCGGACTTCGAGGTTTGGGCGGGTCAGGTGGTGAGGGCTGTCGAGGAGCGGCAGCCACTCGAGAGGACTGAGCCAAGTCCGGTGTTTCGCCTCAGCCGACGTTTGCGGCACACCAAAGGAAGGATCTTGAACGCGTTTCTTTCGCACTAGCTGACGACCCCACGGTTTACGCTCGGCCGGGCGCCAATCGGCCCCGCTTCGGCTTGGTGGATGTCCAAGGTGAGCCGCCGCCGCTAGCTGTAGTAACCACACACGTGTGAGACGCGGCTGCTCGGCGTCCAGCCGCCGAGAATCACCTCGCTTTCAGGTCTTCCTAACCAACCAGCAGGGCGCACGGATCGCCCCTCAGCAGCTCCACCGTGGCCGCGCCACCTGCGAAGACCGGATCCGCTGCGGCAAACAGACCGGCCCCCGGAACCTCCCTTCCGCGCCTTCCAGGCCAACGCCGCTCGGCTCGAGCTGGTGCTGATCGGCCAAGACCTGCTCGCCTGGACGCAACGCCTCCTGCTCACCGGCAGCGAACTCGGCCGCTGCGAGCCGAAGCGGCTGCTACCGGCTCCTGCATGTCGCCGCCCGCCTCACCCGGCACGCACGACAACTCATCCTCCACCTGCCTCAACCGTCGCCCCGGGTGAACCCTTGCCGGCCGCCTCCAACGACCACGAGTCAAGTCGGCGCAGCCAGTCTTCGAGCGAAGTCGTCGTCAGTCACGACGCGCGAATTCAGTCGCGAGCGCTTCAAAGGTTCGCGGCAAGCCTTCCGTGAGCGGGATCTCGGCCTGCCAACCGAGCTCGCGTTCGGCGCGCCCGGCGTGGAGGCAGCTTCGCTCGAGCTCTCCCGCGCGCAGAGGAGCACACTCGGGGCTGAGAGAAGTGCCGGCCGCCTCTTGGAGGATCGCGAAGATCGCGTGGACGGGCGTTTCGACGCCGGTGGAGACATTGAACAGACCGGCTTTGCCCTCGGCGGCGAGCAGGCCCCGGACGACATCATCGACGTGGATGTAGTCGCGCGTGGGCTTGCCGAACCCGTACAACGTCGGTGCCTCGCCACGCCACAGGTGGTGGCTGAAGATCGCCACGACGCCCGCCTCGCCGTGTGGGCTTTGTCGCGGACCGTAGACATTGCCGAGACGGCAGACAGCATGCGGGGATCGCGTCGCTTGACTCCAGGTGATCACGTAGGCCTCTCCCGCCCATTTCGAGGCGCCGTATGGCGCGAGCGGGGCAGGAATGCGGTCCTCCGTCGTCGGAATCGGAGCGTCGTTTCCGTAGATCGCTCCTCCCGTCGAGCTGAAGACGACTTGAGCTCCGTGGCGCTTCGCAGCCTCCAGGACGTTCAGGGTTCCCTGCACGTTGACGGCGCAGTCGCGCTGAGGGTCGGAGACGGAGACCGTGACGCTGGATTGCGCGGCAAGGTGGAAGATCGTCTCGGGTTGTACGACGTCGACGACCTGATCGAGCAGCCCTGCATCCGTGATGTCGATGTGCTCGAGGGTTGCCTCGGAGGCGACGAGATCTGCCCGCCCGGAGGAGAGGTCGTCGATCACGACGGCATCCCGGCCGCCGACAATCACCGCGTCCACGAGATGTGACCCGATGAACCCCGCTCCCCCCGTGACGATGACGGTCTTCGTAGCCATTCTCGCCTTCCTGTCCTCCTCTAGCGTTCGCCCAGGCGACTTATACTCGACGGCCGACCGGCGAGCTGGGCTCTCGAGCACGGCTGCCCAAGCCTTCCGGGTTTGGGGACCATACGATCGTACGTCCTCCAGCCCAGCCCGCCCCTATGCTCAGAGGAGCCAACCGCAACGTGGACGACTCTATGAGTAAGCCGGCCGGGACATTACCGCGCGTCTGCTCGGGCGCTGGACGTCCGAGCGACTGCCTGCTGACCGTCGTGCTCGCCGCACGTGCGGCGGTACCGCGTCGCTCGGCTCCGCTCTCGACGCTTGGCCGTGTCGGCTCGCGCAACGAAGGCGATTCGGGTGCACGCGCCCGGCCGTAAGTCGCTGGCGTTGACCGTTGCCGCCCTCCTGCTTTGGGCGCGTTCGCTTTCCGAAATCGATGTCGATGCGGCGACCGATCTCGGCCTTGTTTCCGTCCTTCCTTCGACTGCCTGGTTTGCCTACGCTCTCCTCGCAGGCGGCTTCTGCCTCGCCCTTCGAGAACAGCCGCCTCGCGAATGGCTTTTCGGGTTCCACGTCCTCGCCCTCATCCTCATGCTCTATGCCCTCCCGCTCGCCGTAGAAGAGGTCCCCCGCCTTGCTGCCGCGTGGAGACACGCGGGAGTCATCGAATACGTCGCCCGGACCGGGGGAGTCGACCCCTCGATCGACGCGTACTTCAACTGGCCGGGCTTCTTCGTCCTCGGCGCGTTCGTCGAGCAGGTTGCCGGGTTGGGTAGCGCGACCGGCTTTCTGCGCTGGGCGCCTCTCGTGTTCCCGGTTCTCTTCCTGCCGCCCCTTCTTGTCATCTTTCGCGCCGCGACGGCCGACCTCCGCCTCGTCTGGCTTGCCATCTGGCTCTTCTATGCCGCGAACTGGGTTGGGCAGGACTACTTCGCGCCTCAGGCGTTGAGCTTCGTGCTCTACCTGACTGTCTTCGCTGCGTTGCTTCGCTGGTTCGTCTCCGACTACAGCCGGTTCCGGGCGCGAGCGAACGCTGCGCGTGGCGAGATCGGCGCACCCGCGGAAGCGCTCCGCCCGGCCCAGCGAGTCGGCGTAATGGCGGCCGTGATGATCGTCCTCGCGGCAACCGTGCCGACGCACCAGCTTACGCCGTTCGCCGCACTCGTCGCCATCGGCGCGCTTACCGTGGTCGGCTACTCGCGGGCTGCGGCACTGCCGGTGCTCTTCGCTGTGCTCATCGGCGGGTGGATCAGCTTCATGACGATCTCGTATCTCTCTGGCCACCTCGAAATCCTCGCCGGGGGGATCGGGACGCTCGACAAGACGGTCGACGCGAGCGTCGGAAGCCGCCTTCAGGGGAGCGCCGACCACAGGCTGATCGTCTACCTGCGCCTGCTCCTGACGGGAGGCGTGTGGCTGCTCGCCGTCCTCGGCGCGGCTCGCTCCTTCCGCGAGGGGCGTTTGCGGCGGCCGATGGCCACGCTCGCGCTAGCTCCCTTTCTCCTCGTCGCTCTACAGCCGTACGGCGGCGAGATCCTCCTCCGTGTCTACCTCTTCACGCTCCCGTTCATGGCCTTCTTCGTCGCCTCCCTCTTCTATCCGAGGGTGGCCGGCGGACGGGGCTTGTGGACGAGCGGAGCCGTCGCCGTCCTCGCCGTCGTCGTGCTCAGCGGCACGCTCTTCGCCCGTTATGGCAACGAGCGCATGGAGCACTTCACGCAAGAGGAGGTGGACGCCGTCAGCTACCTCTACGAAGTCGCTCCCCCTGGGTCGCTCCTCGTCTCGTGGGGGCGGAATCTCCCCTGGAAGTTCCAGGACTACGAGAAGTTCGAGTACCGCGTCGTAACGGACGAGGACGAGCGCCCGGCTGACGAGCGTCCCCGGCGGACGGTCTCACGCATTGCGGCGCTCATGCGCGACTCCGGCCGCGGGAACGCTTACTTCGTTGTCACGCGGGGCCAGAGCGCCGAAAACGATCTGCTCGGCCTGTCGATGCCCCGCTCGCTGGAGCGGGTGGAGGCATTGATCGCCGCTTCCTCGACGTTCGACCTGCTCTACCGCAACGCCGACGGCGCGATCTTCGTCCTTGCCGGAGGAGACCGAGCGTGACCGCCCGCGCCTCCACCCTCTGGCCGGTCGCGAGCGCCGGCCTCGCCGCGGCCGTTCTCGCCGTCGTCCTCACGGAGCTGGACTCGCCCCTACGGCCGGCCCTCGTCATACCTTTTCTCCTTCTCGCGCCGGGCATGGCGGTGGTGCGCCTGCTCCGCATCCCCGACCTCGCGGCCGTGCTCATGCTCGCGATGGCGCTGAGCATCGCGCTTGCTGGCCTCGTCGCTGGAACGATGGTCTACGCAGGGACGTGGTCTCCCGTCGGCGGGCTTCTCGGGCTCACTCTCTTCACGCTCTCCGCGAACGTCGCGGACCTCATCGTGTCCGTTCGGAGGGAGAGGGCCACATGACGTCGATGATTAACCACGTCTCTCAGTCCATCTCGGGCTCGGTCTCCACACATGTGGACGTGATCGTCATCATCCTCCTGCTTACGCTCCTTGCAGAGCAGGAGCTCGTGCGTGCGTATCTGGGCGACCCGGCGATGGCCCGCATGCGACCCATGCGTATCGTCGTCGTCCCGCTCCTCGCAGCGTTCGTGCTGATCGTGTCCGTGCGCGTGCTCGGTTACAGGTAGGCGGCCGGCCGTGATCGAGCGAACGGAGCCCATGCCGCGAGGACCCACCCCGCTTGCGACGGTGCTCGTCACGACGGGCTACGCAACGGCAATCGGCGTCGCGGAGGCCTGCATCGCCTACTGGGACGTCTCTGTCGGCGCCCTCTTGCACGGCGCCCTGCTCCTACTCCTCGTCAACCGGTTCCTCTTTGCCGCGCCGGCCGCGTCAGGCGCGGGGCGCGCTCGCCCTGCCTGGGCCCACGCGGCGCTAGCCCTCGCGCTCGTGCCTCTTCTTCGGCTCCTCAGCCTTGCCATGACCGTCGGCGAGTTGCCGCCGACGGCACGCTACGCCGTCGTCGGCACGCCGCTGCTCGCGGCAGCGCTTCTCGCCATCCTCGGGCCCTTCCGCAACGTCGCCCCCCGCCTTTCCGCGTGGTCGTGGCGGGTGCAAGCGCCGATCGGCCTCACGGGCATACCGCTCGGCCTGGCGGCATACGCGGTGGCGGGGCATCCGGACGGGCTTGTGGACGGCGCCGACTGGCGACGTCTCGTGCTCGGCGTCGCCGTCCTGCTCGTCTTCACGGGCTTGGCGGAGGAACTCGTCTTTCGGGGCGTTGTCCAGGAGGGGTTGACGCGCGTCCTCGGCGGAGCAGGCCCGGCGGCCGCCGCTCTGCTCTTCGGCTGCACCTACCTGGCTGTCGGGCCGGCTGCCTACACGGGCTTCATCACGGCCGTCGGCTTCGGCTTCGGGTGGCTCGTGCGCCGGACGGGCTCCCTCCTCGGCGTCAGCGTCGCCCACGGGCTCATGAACGTCGGGCTCCTGCTCGTCTGGCCGCTCGTCGTCGCCTGAATGAGCGCCGCGCCCCCGCCACTGCGTCGCTTCATCGTCGTGAGCGATTTCCACATGTCGGAGGGCCGCGACGAGCACGATCGCCCCTCCCGCTGCGAAGCGTTTTGGCAGGACGACGTCTTCGCGGATTTTCTCGAGTTCATCGCCCAGAGGGCCGAGCGAACCGGCGAAGCGTGCACGCTCCTCCTGTTCGGCGACTTTCTCGACTTCCTTCACACCCGCCGCCGGCCGGCGGGGACGAAGCGTCCCGGCGGGAACCGCTGGCTGCGCTCGACCGCATTGCGCGAGGCCATCGAACGGTGTTTCCGCGCTGAGTGACTTCCGCCGGCGCGGCTGCGGCCTCGCGATCGTGCCCGGGAATCACGACATCGAGTTTCTCGACGCCGCCGTCCAGCGCAGTTTCCTCGAGCTCGCCGGGGTCGGAGATCGCGGCCTCTCGGAAACCGTCTTCCATCCTTGGATCTACTACGTCCCGCGCGTCCTCTACGCTGAGCACGGGAGCCAATACCACGACGTCAACGCCTTCCCCGCGCTGCTTCGAGCCCGCCCCGACGACCGCCTGGGAGCGGTCCCGCTCGGCTTTCACCTGAGCCGATACGTCGTTGAGATGCTCGAAAGCTTGAGCGCCGGCGACGAACATCCGCCCGAGCTCGGTCGCGCCGTCCGCGCACTCGCCGCCCAGCCTCGTCGCCCTGCGAACCGCTCCCCTGCACGCCCGCCTCTTCACGGCCGCCGTGGTCGGTTCCCTCCCGGTCGGGAGCCTGAGCCCGCGCGCCCGCGCCCGCTACAGGCGCGAGACCCTCCCCGCGTACGCGGCGGAGATCGGACTTCCCGTGGAGGCGGTGGAGGCGATCGACCGGCGGGCGGCGAGCTCCCCCTGGTCGCCGTATCGTCGCACCCTGCGCCTGCTCGCCGCCCGCGTCTCGGCGCGCGCGGGGGCACGCGACCGGTCGCAGCGTCCGGCCCACTACCTCCACGAGGCCTGCGGGGCCGTCGACGCGCTGCTGGCGCAGGTGGGACTGGCGGTGCCCTTCTCCTCTTCGGGCATTCCCATCGTGCCGAGCGGGTGACAATTCGACCGGACGGGCCCACCTATCTCAATGCGGGCACCTGGTCGTCCATGCTTCCCAGCGACATGCGTTCGTCGACCTCGAGGTCGTGGACGGGCAGGAGCCGAGAGCCGACCTGCTCAGATGGGACCCGGAAGCCGGGCGGCCGGGCG
>JBDSOJ010000258.1:0-5365 GCA_039914895.1 Gaiellaceae bacterium | reverse complement strand
CGTCTCGGTCACGGCAGGTCAACCGCCAGCCGGAACCCGATCCAGGGCGACCGGCCCAGGCCGGCGCCGAGGAGCAGGAGCTTGAGCGAGTAGCGCGCGTCCTGCGGGCCGCCGTCGACGTACCAGTCCGAGCCCTCCGGCAGCCAGTCCGAGCCGCCTTTCAGGATCGCGAACCGTGTCCGTCCATCGCTGTGCTCGCTCTCCGTCCAGTTCCAGACGCGCGGCCCGGAGAGGTCGAGCACCCCCGCCTCGGCGGCGAGTTGCCACTCGTCTTCGGTGGGCAGCCGCGCGCCAACCGAGGCTGCGTAGGCGCGCGCCTCGGCGAGGTCGAGTCCGGTCTTGACGTCGTGCGCCGAGACCGCGAACCGCCCGCGCGGCGCCGGGCGCTCGACCTCGACGAAGTCGTGCAGGCGCGGCGGCAGCGGCTTCCACTCCTCGACGTACGGCGCCTCGCCGTAGGTGCCCGTCTCGCGGCGGCGGAAGACCGCGGTCGAAGGGCGAGGCTCGACCGCCGCGAACCCGTCGGGCACGGACTCGACCCGGATCACCGGAGCCGGCACGCGAACCGCGGCGCGCGCCGGGAAGCTCGCATCGCCGCCGCCGGCGACCATGACCTGCTCCGCGCCGACGAACGCCGCGATCCCGAGCGCCGGCAGCTCGACCTCGAGCTCGCCGACCAGGCCCGCGTAGGCGTCGCCGCGGTTCGCGAGCGCCCAAAGCGTCGTCTCGCCGTCCGTCCAGCGGGAGGCGACGACGTGCGCGTCCGGGCTCGCAGCCGCGAGCGGCGTCCACTCCCCGGTCGCGAGCAGGTCGGCATGGTCGCGCTGGACGGGCCGCATCGCCCGCAGCAGCGCCTTGTCCCGATCGTTCCACCCGACCCAGGCGCCGAAGACGTTCTCCCAGACGAGGATGCCGACGCCGTTCAGCCAGGCACTGTGCAGCTCCACGGCGTGGTCGCGGTTCCAGCGGCGGGTGTGATGGAGCATGTGGCGCTGCTCGAACCAGCGGGCGCGCAGGACACCGGGGACGTCGCTGTCCGCGAACCACTGCGCCCACGAAAGGTGGTGGTCGCAGGTGCGAGCGAGCGGCAGCGTCGACTCGCCCTCGAGCACGATCCCTGGCCGGACGCCGTCGAGCGCCGCGCGAAGTCCGGGCTGCGCCTCCTTCATCGTGTCGAGGAAGACGCCGTCGACGCTGAGATCGCGCACGAGCTCCGCGATCGCCACGTCATCCGTGACCGGCTCGCGGCGCGTACCGGCGTCCCACGGGTTGTAGTTGATGAAGACGCGCAGGCCCCGCGCTTTCAGCTCCCTGACGAGCTCGCGAATCCCCGGCACGGCGCGGTAGAAGTCGAACTGGTTGCGCTCGTCGATCCCGATCACCGGATAGGCGTGCCAGAGGACGATGCCGTCCAAACCGCCGAACTCACGCTCCGACTCGGCGCAGAAGCGCTCGGGCGTGAAGCGGCCCGCGTCGTGGTCGAAGAGAAGCTCGTCCCAGAGCCAGGCCAGCGCGACGACGTGACAGCCGCGTGTCCACGCGTACTCGGGCGCGCGGTAGGCGGTGTCGTCGTAGCCGATCCGGGCCCTAGCCTCGGCGCGCCAGCGGCCGAGCGCGTCGCGCCACGCCGGCCAGTTGGCAGGATCGTCGGGAGCGGCGAAGACTTTCGCCGTATCGAGCGGCTCGAGGTCGAAGTCGGGATCGAGCGGAACGATCGTCGGAAGGTCGATCGGACGCGGTACGAGCGGGTCGCGCGGTTGCTCGACCAGGATCGTCACGCCGCGGCAGGAGCGCCCGCGACGGCGATCGTCCGCCGGACGAGCTCGCCGAGCTCGATCCCGTCGAAGCCCGGCAGCGAGCTCGTGAACCGCCCTCCGAGTGGCGCCGACCAGCGCTCGTCGATCCCGGCCACACCCACGGCGGCACCGACGATCGAGCCCACAGCGGCGCCGTTCGTGTCCGTGTCCCAGCCGCCCTGGACTACCGCGGAGATGGCGCCCGAGAAGTCGTCGTCGAACGCGTAGAGCGCGGCGGCAACGAGCGCTGTGTTGTTGATCGCGTGCACCCAGTGGTAGCGGTCGTAGCGCGCGTAGAGCTCGTCGACGACCTCCTCCCAAGGGCGCTCGCGGGCGAGGTCGCGCGCTGTTCGGAGCGCCTCCGCAAGCCGGCTGCCGGCGGGGACGACCGAGAGGCCGACTTCCGCGCAGGCCGCCGGGGACGAAGCCGCGACCGACGCGGCGTGCGCCGCCGCCATGAACATCGCCGCGTAGACGCCGTTCGCCGCGTGGCTGACGCGCGCGTCCTCCCAGGCCAGCCGCGCCGCCGCGAGCGGGTCGCCCGGGACCGCCCAGCCGTAGGCGTCGACACGGAGTCGGGCGCCGATCCACTCGCGGAAAGGATTCCGCCGCGTCGCGGTCTCCGGCGGCAGGTAGCCCTCGAGCAGGTTGCGCACGGCGACGCGCTCGGCCGTGAAGATCCGCCCCGGCGGCATGTAATCGAGCCAGATCTTCGCGACGTCGACAGCGTCGAAGCCGGTGCCGCACCGCTCGAGCAGGGCGACGCCGAGCATCGTGAAGTTGAGGTCGTCGTCCTCGGGGATGCCGGCGATGTTCTCGGCGAGGCTCGTCAGCCGGCTGGCGCGGTTCCACGGCCATTGCTCGGACACCTCGTGGGGAAGCCCCTCGGCCGTGAACCAGCCCCGCACCGGCCAGTTGCCCGTCGCCTCGGCGATCGCCCGGATTCCGGCGCGCGGGATGTTCTCGACGGGCTTGCCGAGGACGCACCCCACGGCGCGGCCGAGCCAGGCCCCCGCGATCCGGTCGGGCAGATCGCGCGCATCGTCCGGCTCGGCGGGATCGGCCGCCGCGACGATCTCGTCGAAGCTCTCCGGCTCGCTCTGGGCGAGCGGGCGCGACAGCGCGTCGAGCTCGTCGAGCAGGTCGAGCGCGAGCGACCGTAGCTCCGCCGAGACCGGCTCCTGGGAGGCGCCCCGGCTCGGTGCAGGAGCGCCGCCGGCCGCGACCCAGCGCCGCTCGATGCCGTCGACGTCCTTGCTCTCCTCACGGGCCTGTCGAAGCTCATGCCCGACGAGATCCTCAGGCTGCACCCAGGTGACCCTCACGTCCCCGGCCGCTTTCGGCTCCCGCGCGACGGAGCCGCGCTCCGCCGAAGGCTCTCGTCGCTGGGGCCACGTTCGCTTCCAGGCCCGTGCTCGTTCGCACTGTGCCCTCCGCGATCCCGACCGCAGCGACGAGCCGGGAACGTGAGCAGGGTCAAGCAGGCACCTCGCCCGCCGTGAGCGCGGCGAGCGCCTCCGCGCGCTCTTGGTGGCGCCGGGCGTCGCGCTCAAAGATCTCGCCGGCGACGAGAGCCATGCGGCGGCCCGCGTCCTCGACGTCGATCTTGCTCGCCGCGGAGACATCGTCGACCCAGTCGCGCCGGACCGGGTTGCCGAGTGCGCCGGCGAGCGCGCCGCCCATCGAGGCGATTGAGTCCGAGTCGCGGCCGTAGTTGACGCCGCCGAGCACGGTCTCCTCGTAGTCGCCGCCGGTCGCGAGGAGCAGACCGAGCGCAAGCGGCAGCTCCTCGATCGCGTGCAGCCGGCTGGGAATACGCGCGTTCAGGGCCGGTGCGGCGTAGTGCTCCCCGACGGAGTCGAACGGAGCGAAGGCCCGCCTCAACTCGGCGAGACCGCCGTCGCGCCAGCCGTCGAGCCGCGAGGCCGCCTCGGCGACCGCCTCGATCGCCGTCCGCGTGCCGTCCTTTGCCAGCCGCAGACAAGCCTCGACGACGGAGTCGGGGCTCGCCTCGACCCGCATCGCCTCGGCGACCGCCGCCGCCAGCACGCCGGCCGCCTCCCGCCCGTAGCTCGACTGGTGCGCGGCGGTGAGGTCGAGCGCCTCGTCGTAGGCCCGCCGCGGATCGCCGGCGTTCGCGATCCCGACCGGGGCGATGTACATCGCCGCGCCGCAGTTGACGATGTTCCCCACGCCGGCGTCGCGCGGATCGGCGTGACCGTAGCGGAGCTTCAACACGAGCCACTTCTCGGCCAGGAAGAGGCGGTGGTAGAGCAGGTCCTCACGATCGAGCTCCGGCACCCAGGTCTTCTCGTCGACGATCGCGGGGACGATCAGCGCCTCGACGTCGTACGCGTCGAGGTGATCTCGCTTGATGTCGTAGGCATGCACGAGCGCCCGCGTCATCAGCGTGTCGTCGGTGACGTGGCCGTCGCCCTTGTGGAACGGTGAGAAAGGCTTCTCGACGCCCTTCGTGCGCCGGATCGACTCGACGATCCCGGTCACCCAGCCACCGAAGTGCGCCTCGATCTCGTGCGACTCCCAGCCCTCGGTGGCTCCGCCGAGGGCGTCGCCGACGGCGGCCCCGGCGAGGCAGCCGACGGCCCGGTCGGTCAGCAGGTCTCCACTCACGTCCTCATCCTCACTTCGCGTTCGCAGATGGCCCCAGCCGGCCGGTCGAGCCGGCCGGCTGGGTTGAGCCTGTCCTATCCGCGAACCCGCGTCCACCCGTCGCCGAGGTTCTTGCCCAGCTGCTCGAGCGTGATCGAGCCCCTCAGGTACTGGACGAAGTTCGGCTGCGCCACCTCGGCCTTCCAGCGGGGATACGCCGCCAGCGAGACCCAGTTGCCCTTGCGGAAGTGGACGACCGATTGGGTCGCGATCCTCCAGCTGCCGGTGCGCTTGGTCGACCTCCGTACGATCTTGCCGGCTTCCGGATTGGCCGGGATCAGCCAGTCGCCGAGCGCGAGCTTGGCCAGGTTCTGCTTGTTGGTCAGGTAGGCAATGAAGAACATCGCCGACTGCTTGTTCTTGCTCTGCTCGGCGATCGAGTACGTCTGCGGATTGGCCACCTGCTGCTGCGTCTTGCCCTTCAGCAGCGGGAACATCGCCCAGTTGAAGCCCCTCGGGCTCTGCAGGATCATGCCCTGGGCCGTAAAGTTCCCGGCCACGATCATCGCGCACTTGCCGCCGAAGAAGGCGGGTAGGGACGCACTGCCCGAGAGCCCCGTCCCGGCGGGGTCGACGGACTTGTCGACATGGATCATGTCGTGCATCTGGCGGACGACGTTCTGGTCGTTCGCGCCGAACTTGAACGTCCACCTGCCGTTCTCGAGGTAGAAGAACTGGCCACCGTAGTTCAGCGACATCGTCTGGGTCACCGCCGTCGGCGAGCGCAGGCCCCAGCAGACGCCGTACTGCCCTTCCTTCGTCAGCTTCTTCGCGTTGGCCCGGAACTGCGGCCAGGTCCACGGGTTCGCGATCGTGGGAGCTTTGATCCCCGCCGCCTTCAGGATCGTCATGTTGGCGAAGATGTTGTAGGTCTGCATCAGCGCCGGAACGCCCGTGAT
>JBDSOJ010000081.1:0-5159 GCA_039914895.1 Gaiellaceae bacterium | reverse complement strand
CCACCACCAGCGCGTGAACGCAAAGAGCGCGACGCAGAAGCCGACGGCGAGCGCGACCGTCGTCCACTCGAGCCGCGACGTCACCGCCTCGGCGGGGACGGTGATCGCGAACGCGATCGGGACGATGAAGGTGACGCCGATCCGCAGCCAGATCGGGTAGATCGACACCGGCCAGCGGCCTGTCTGATAGATGCCGTCGAAGAGCTCCATGATCTCCCAGACGTTCACGATCCAGAACGCGAGCGTCGCGATCACGAGCCAGAAGCAGTAGATCGTGACCGTGCCGACGGCGAGCATCCCGAGGAAGACGAGGATGTCACCGACACCGACGCCCGTCTCGAGCCCGTTGATTCCGTAGCCGAGGACGGCGGCGCCGGCGATCACGTCGACCGCGCGCCAGATGCGCACGTCGCGCACGCTGACGAGCACCTGCGAGTCCTCCGGCTTCGTCAGCGCGAAGTCGAGCTTGCCGTCGCGCACCTCCTCCATCAGCCGCTGCATGTTCGGCTGGATCGTCGTCCGGATCACGCCGCCGAGCAGGATCTGGATCCCCATCACGACGAGCAGCTCCGACTGGCTCCAGCCATTGAGCTCGTTCGTGTGCGAGTAGACGAGCGCGAGCACGACGATCGCGGTCACGACCGAGACCGCCGACTGCAGCAGCTGGATGAAGAAGTTGGCGCGGTACTGGAGCTCGTTCATCGTGCCGACGCGGAAGAAGAGCCAGGCGAGGCGCAGCGCCCTCAATTCCCCACCGCCGAGTAGCGCCGCACCGCGAAGCGCCAGACGAACAGGGTCAGGCCCGTCAGCAGCACGATCCAGAGCGCCTGGATCGCGAGCCCGCCGAGCAGCTCCCGGGTCGAGTAGTCGCCGACGAGCGCCTGGATCGGGAAGTAGAACGACCACTGGAACGGCAGCCACGCCGCGACGGTCTCGGCCCAGTCGGGCATCAACGGCAGCGGCACGAGCCGGCCCGAGAGGAGCAGCTCGACCGCGATCGCGAGCTCGAAGATCGCGCTCACCCGCGTCGTCCAGAAGCAGATCATTCCCAGCGTCGAGAGGAACATCGTCCGGATCAGGTACGCGCCCCAGATCGCGACGGAGAAGACGGCGACCTCGAGCAGCGTCGGGTCGAGCACCGGGTCGAAGAGGAGCCAGAGCACGGCCGCGATCGGCAGCCACATCAGGATCGTGACGAACTTCCAGCCCGCAAAGCCGGCGATATCGTCGTGGAGTGGGTGCAGCGGTCGCAGGAGCGCTGCCGAGAGCTCTCCCTCGCGGATTCGCCACTCCCAGCCGTACGGGGTGAAGACGATGTTCATGTTACGGACGAGCGTCCAGACGATGTAGTACGCCGCGAACTGGCCCGTCGTGATCCCCTGCACCTCGCCGCCCTGCTGCTCTGCGATCGTCGTCCAGACGATCAGGTAGACGATCGGCTCGGCGAGCATCCCGATCAGCCACATGTAGGTGGCGACCCGGTACTGGAACTGGCTCTGGATCTGCGTCCGGCCGCGCGTCAGGTAGTAGTCGAGCAGCGAGCGGGCCCGTCCCGGCTCGACCGCACTCACGTCTTCTCCTGAGCGAAGACCATCTCAATCACGTCCTCGATCGGCGGGTCCTCGACGGTGAGGTCGGTGACGTCCCGCTCCGCGAGCAGCCGCGCCGTCACGCGCGCCGTCTCCGCCCGCGGCACGCGTAGTTTCACGCGGCCGACGTCGCTCTCGACCACCTCGCCGTAGCCGGAGAGGTCGGCCCCACCGTCCTGCAGCTCGACGTCGATCGTCTTCCAGGCGGCGAACTTGTCTCCGAGGCGGGCGAGCGGGCCGTCGAAGAGGAGCTTGCCGTGGTGGATGACGACGACGCGCTTGCAGAGCGCCTCGACGTCGGCCATGTAGTGGCTCGTCAGCAGTACCGTCGCCTCGTAGCGGCGGTTGTACTCGGCGATGAAGCCGCGAATCCGTTTCTGCATCGTCACGTCGAGGCCGATCGTCGGCTCGTCGAGGAAGAGCACGCGCGGCCGGTGGAGCAGCGAGCCGACCACCTCCACCTTCATCCGCTCGCCCAGCGAGAGCTGGCGCACCGGCTTGCGGACGAGGTCGCCGACGTCGAGCAGTTCGACGAGCTCGTCGCGCAGCTGTAGGAACTGCGGCCGCGGGATCCGGTAGATCGCGCGGTTGAGCTCGAACGAGTCGAGCGCCGGCAGGTCCCATTGCAATTGGTTCCGGTTTCCCATCACAAGCGTGATCCGGCTGAGAAAGTCGCGCTCGCGCTTCGAGGGAACGTGGCCGAGCACGTGCGCCGCGCCGGACGTGGGGTAGAGGAGGCCGGAGAGCATCTTCAGCGTCGTCGTCTTGCCGGCGCCGTTGGGCCCGAGGAAGCCGACGATCTCGCCCTGACCGACCTCGAAGCTGATCTCGTCGACCGCGCGCACCTCGCGGTGCTGGCGCCGGACGAGGCTCTGCAGAGCTGCGCGCAACCCCGGCTCGCGCTCGGGAACGAGGAACGTCTTGTTCAGATCGTCGACCTTGACTGCTGACTCGGCGATCAGGAGAACCTAGATGATGCGCCGGTGCGCATCCTGCTCGTCTCGCAGATGTATCCGTCGGCGGCGGCGCCCGACTTCGGCGTCTTCGTGCAAGGGCTCGAGCGGGAGCTCGCGGCGCGCGGGCACGAGCTCGAGCGCGTCGTGCTCGACCGCCGCGGCGGCGGCAAGCTCCGGCATGCGCGACTCGCGCTGCGGGCGATCCGGGCCGCACGCCGTTTCCGTCCGGACGTCGTCTATGCGCACTTCCTCTTCCCGGCCGGCCTCTCGGGGCTGCTCGCGGCCCGCGCATCGCGGGCGCCGCTCGTCGTCACCGCGCACGGGCAGGACGTGGCCAACGCAACCGAGTATCCGTTCACGCGCCCCTTGATCCGGCGGGTCGTGGGCGGTGCCGCAACGGTGATCGCCGTCTCCGACTGGCTGCGCGGCAGGCTCGAGGAATCCGTGCCGGCGGCGCGCGGCAAGACCGAGGTCGTCAACTGCGGCGTCGACCTCACGCGCTTCCACCCGCTCGAGCGCGCGCCGGGCCTCTCGCCTACCTTCCTCTGCGTCGGCTCGTTGATCGAGCGCAAGAACGTCGTTAGGCTCGCCGACGCGTTCGCGCGGCTTGACGAGGGAACGCTGACGTTCGTCGGCGACGGCCCGCTGCGCCCGCAGCTCCAGGAACGGCCCGGCGTCAACGTCACCGGCTACGTCCCGCACGACGCCGTCCCCGTCCACCTCGCCGCTGCCGACGTGCTCTGCCAGCCGAGCCTGGTCGAGCCGTTCGGCCAGGCGACGCTCGAGGCCCTGGCGTGCGCCCGCAGCGTCGTCGCGACGCGCGTCGGCGGCCCCTCCGAGTTCGTCCCGGCGGGTGCGGGCGTGCTCGTCGACCCGCTCGACGAGGACGCGCTCGTCGGGGCGCTCCGCGAGGCCGCCGCGCTGCCCGTTCCCAATCCGGCCGCGCGCGCCGCTGCCGTCGCCCACGACGTCAGGCTGCAGGCGGCACGGGTGGAGGCGATTCTCGAGCGAGCCGTTCGAGCTCGTCGAGCCTGATCTCGACGAGAGGGCGCACCTTCTCCTCGATTCCCGCCTCGCGCGCCAGCTCGAGCGCCTGCTCGTAGCTCTCGCGCGCCTTCTCCAGCGCGACGCCCTGCTTCAGCCGGTTGTCGCCCGTGACGAGCAGGCGCTGGATCTTGGCCCGCGTCTCGTCTCCAGGGGGGTTCACATCCGTAACGTAACCAGGCAAGATGACGTTGGGGTCTCGATGGAGGTAGTGCAGATGATAACGCCGCGGGTACGCGTCCTGATCGCGGACGACCATCGCCTCTTCGCGGAGGCGCTCGAGGTCGTGCTCTCGACCGAGGAGCGGATCGAGGTCGTCGGCCGCGCCGCCGACGGCGAGGAGGCGGTCGTTCTCGCCCGCCGGCTGCACCCGGATGTGGTTGCGCTCGACATCAGCATGCCCGTGATGGACGGCTTCGAGGCGGCCGCACAGCTCGAGCGATTCGACGACCCGCCCGCGGTGCTGATGCTGACCGGCTCGAACGCGCCGGAGGACGTCGTTCGCGCTCGCGAGGTCGGTGCCAGGGGCTACGTCACCAAGGACGCGATCGCGGCGAACCTCGTCGACGCGATCCTCGCGGCTGCGCGTTAGCTACCCTTCCGCGCGTGGTTCCCGTCGCAGCCGTCTTCCAGGTGCTCGTCTCCGTGGCGCTCCTCGTGCTCATCCTGATGCACTCCGGCCGCGACGCGGGCCTCGGCGGCATGGGCTTCACGCCCGCCTCGCAGGGCGGCACGCACATCGTCGAGCGGAACCTGACGCGTCTCACCGTCGCCGTCGCGGTCGTGTTCTTCGCGAACAGCGTGCTCCTGTACCGCCTGCTCGCGTAGCTACACTGCACCTCCCCGCGCTGGTGGCGGAATTGGTAGACGCGCAAGGTTGAGGGCCTTGTGCCCTTAGGGGCGTGGAGGTTCAAGTCCTCTCCAGCGCACTGGGTTGGCTGCGCAAGATGGGGATCCGCAGAGGCGGATCCCCATCGCGCCAAACCCCTGAAGGGGCCGCTTCGCGGCCGACGACATCATGCTTCAGCGGTAGAGCGACGCGAGCTGAGCCGGGCTGATGTTGCCGCCGCTCGCGACGAGCGCGATCCGCTTCCCCCGGAGCCGCTCCGACAGCTTCAGCGCCGCTGCGAGCGGCGCGGCACCGGCCGGCTCGACGAGATTGCGCGTGTGCTCGATCATCAGCCGCGTCGCGCTCCGGATCTCGTCCTCACCGACGAGGACGAAGTCGTCCAGGTGCTCCCAGAGGATTCGCTGCGGCAGCTCGAAGGGGACGCGGGTCGCGAGCCCTTCGGCCGCTGTCGCCATCTTGTCCTCGAGCAGCGCGCGGGCCTGCCAGGAGCGGAACGCGGCGGGCGCGGCCTCGGCTTGGACGCCGATCACCTCGATCTCGGGCCGGATCGCCTTCGCGACAATGCACGCCCCCGCCGCGCCGCTGCCGCCGCCGATCGAGATCACGATCGCATCGATGTCGGGCCGCTCCTCGAGGATCTCGAGCGTCCCGGTGGCGACCCCGGCGACGAGTAGCGGCTCGTTGCCGGAGTGGACGTAGCGGTAGCCGTGCTCGGCGGCG
>JBDSOJ010000151.1:0-6591 GCA_039914895.1 Gaiellaceae bacterium | reverse complement strand
CTCTTCTCGCCGCTGCGGGGATTGCGGACGACCGAGGACGCCGAGGAGCTCGTAAGCGACTACAACGAACAGTTCGCGATCGTCCAAGGAACATAAGCTCTGCCGATGCGCGTGCCCCGGAAGAACGACGCCGCCTCGATCGAGGCGCGCAGAGACCTGATCCGCGGCGTCGTCGGCGACGGGCCGCTTGCGCATGACCACGAGGCTTGGTCGCGGGCGCAGGAGTCGCACACCGGCGCGATGGTCATTCCCGTCTCGGTCGTCGGCCCGCTCGTCGTCGAACTCGGCGCGTACGAGCTGGAGGAACCGGCCGGCACGCTTCGCGAGACCGGGCGGGCGCAGGAGGAGGTGCTCGTCCCGCTGGCGCACACCGAGGGCGGGCTCTCCGACTCGATGTCGCGCGGGCTGAAGGCGGCCGCGACCTCGGGCGGCTTCCGAACATACGTGCTTCAGGACAGAATGACAAGAGCATCATGCTTCATTTGCAAAGACACAGCCGATGCCGTAAGACTTGCAAGCTGGCTCGAAGGCTCGCTCGACGACCTCCGCGCCCATCTCGCCGCGCTCGACGATCCCACGCTCTCGAAGCGGGCGAAGCTACGCGAGGTGACCACGCACGTCATCGGGCCGATGTGCCACGTCCTCTGGGCCTGGACGACCGGCGACGCCTGCGGGCCGAACATGATCACCCGCAACAGCTATGCGTTGAACATGGGCTACGTCATGCGGCAGGCGCCGGTGCAGCCGGAGCGCGCGATCCTGGAGGCGAACATGGGCGGCGACAAGAAGCCGTCCTACGAGTTCTTCCAGTCCGGGCACGGCAAGACGGTGCTCGCCGAGGCAACGCTCGATGCGGAGACCGTGCGGCGCGTGCTCCGCACCACCGTCGACGACCTGCTCGAGCTCTCCTGGGCCGGAACCCACGGCGCCGTCGCCTCAGGGATGCAGTCCGTCGCCTTTACGCCCGCCTCCGCGATCGCGGCCATCTTCGCCTGCACCGGCCAGGATCTCGGCATGGTCGGGACGAGCTCGATGGCGCACGGCACCGCCCGGCGCACCGCGGACGGCGGCCTGCACGCGGCGATCCGCTTCCCCGGGCTCGAGGTCGGCACCGTCGGCGGCGGCACGACTCTCCCCTACGCCCGCGACTGGCTCGCGCTGATGGACTGCGCCGGTAGCGGCAAGGTGCACCGGTTTGCCCAGATCGTCGCGGCCGCGGCGCTCGCGCTTGAGATCTCCGCGTCGTCGGCGATGGCGACGGCCGGCTCGGAGAATTTCTTCAAGGCCCACCACGAGCGCGGAGGCATGCGCTGAACGGGGATAAGCTTGACCCGATGACCGTCGAGCCGATCGAGGAGCCGATCAACGCGGATCCCACGTACCAGCCGCTGATCGAGGCGGAGCGCCAGGCGGCCGCCGACGCGGCGCGCGACCTCAAGGGCCGCGGCGTCCTCCGCTTCTACGAGCTCGCAAAGAAACAGGAGTGGCAGGTGCGGGACATGGCCTGGGGCGAGCTCCCGCCGATCCCGGAAACACGCGCCGGTGCCTCGCCGGAACGCAAGGAGCGGCGCCAGGCGGTCTGGCGGTCGGTGATCACGCAACAGCTCCAGGCCGACGAGCTGGCCGTGTCGATGGCGGGCCAGCTCCTGAACCTCGCGCCTCATCACGAAGCGAAGCTCTTCTACTCGACGATGGTGCAGGACGAGGCGAGGCACGTGGAGGCATGGCTGAAGCTGGCCGAGCAGGCCGGGGGCGTCGCCGAGCGCGACCCGCATCTCGACCAGCTGGCGAAGCTGACGCTCGAGGCGGAGACGCTGGAGGAGAAGGTCTTCCAGATGCAGGTCTTCTTCGAGCGCCTGATCATCCCGCGCTTCCGGCTGATCGCGCGCTCCTCCCGCGGCACCCTCCTCGAGGATCTCTGCAACCGACTCACGATCGACGACGGCATCCATCACAGCGCCGGCGTCGCCTACGAGCGCGTGCTGCTCGAGGGCGCGTCGAAGCCGACGAAGGACCGGCTGATCAAGGCCGCCAACCAGCTGTTGCCGATCTTCGTCGAGCACGCGCTCTGGCGGCCCAAAGAGCGTGCCTGGATCGGCAATGTCATGCGCGAGACGGACATCCGACGGCTCCAGGAGGACGTCCGCGACGGCATCCGGATGGCGTCGAGCATGGGCCTCGACGTCAGCGACATCGAGCTTCCGTTCGCGGCCTGAAGACACCACGCATCCCGCCTCATCACGATCCATCCTGCTTCGGCTGCGGCGACCACGAGCTCGGGCTGCGGATGTCCCTGCCGACGGAGGAAGGCGCCGAGACCTACGCATCCGAGGTGACCTTCGGCGTCCACCACCAGGGCGGCCCCGGGATCGCGCACGGCGGCATCGTCGGCGCCGCGCTCGACGAGGCGTGCGGCCTGCTCGCAACCTGGCACCGCTTCCCCGCCGTGACCGCACGGATCGCGATCCGCTACCGCCGCCCGGCGCCGATCAACCGGCCGCTGCGGGTAACCGCGAAGGTCGATGCCGACCGCGGCCGCCGGATCGAGATCTCCGGCGAGCTGCGCGACGGCGACGAGTTGCTGGCCGAAGCGGACGGCGCCTTCCTGCACGTCCCGCTCGAGCACTTCCTGGCGACGCCGGAAGGCCGCGCCGCCGGCGAGGCGTGGGCGAAGCGCCTCGGGACTTCGTGTTGAATCAACACGAAGTCCGGCGTGCGAGCGCGAGCCCGGTCAGGATCTCCCGCACGACCCGTTCGGCGACGAGCGCGGTGACGTCGGCCGAGCCGATCGCCGTCGGCAGGACCTCGACGACGTCGGCGCCGACGAGCCGCGCTCGCTCCGCGATCGTCCGGCACGCGCGCAGGAGGTCGGCGGAGGTCATTCCGCCGGGCTCCGGCGTGCCCGTGCCCGGCGCGAAAGCCGGGTCGAGCACGTCGACGTCGACCGTGAGGAAGGTCGGCCCGTCTCCCACAACGGCGAGCGCACGCTCGACAACGCTGTCGATCCCGAGCTCGCGGACTTCGTGCATAAAGATCGACGTGATCCCTCGCTCGGCCTGCCAGGCGAGCTCGGCCGGCCCCGGCCAGTAGCCGCGGAGGCCGATCTGGACGTAGCGCCGCGGATCGACGTGACCCTGCTCGACGAGGCGGAACATCGGCGTCCCGTGCGAGCGCTCGACCGAGAAAACCTCGCGGCCCGTGTCGGTGTGCGCGTCGAGGTGGACGAGGCCGACCGGGCCGACGCGTGAGGCGATCGCACGCACGTTCGGCTCCGAGATCGAGTGGTCGCCGCCGAGTACGATCGGGAGCGGGCCGGCGTCGACGACCTCCCCGACGAGTGCCTCGATTGCCGTGTGCGTCCGCTCGGCATTCGCAGGCAGCACCGGTGCGTCGCCGAAGTCGACGATCCGCAACTCGGCGAACGCGTCCACCCCTGCTTCGAGATGCGGCCCCGGCGGACAGCCGGCCGCCCTGATCGCCCGCGGCCCGAACCGTGTTCCCGGCCGGTCGGAGACCAGGTCGTCGGTGGGCGCGCCGACGATCGCGACGTCGAAGCTCTCGAGCTCGGCGGCGTCCTGCGTGTACGGCGCACCGCCGAACGTGAGCAGCCCTGCGTAGTCCGGCTTGTCCGGCAGACCGAGGCCGCGCCAGCGCTCGAGCGGGTCGATCACGGGTCGATCACAGGGCGATCCTATGCGGACGGCTGACGCTGATCGCCGCCCGCTCGCCGCACGAGCAGCCGACGCGGTAGCTTCCCCGCGGTGGCGCGGATCTCGATCTCGACGGTGCAGCTCTCGTCGCTCGAGCGCACGGTGCGTGGCCTCGTCCGCTTCGTCCGGCGGCTCGCAATCGCCGCTGCGGTCGCGGTCGTGCCGATGGCGCTGCTGCTGCGCCGAGACGACGGGTTCGACGGGCTCGATGCCCTCGTCACGATCCTGCTGCTCGCGCCGGCGGCGATCGTCCTCTTCTTCGCGCAGGGAGTGCTCGAGCTCGTCTCGCTGCCGGAGCGCCTGCGAAAGATCCCGGGCGAAGGCCAGGAGCGGCTCTCGGAGCTGGCTCGCATTGCCGGCGAGGCGCGGACGACAAGCGCGAGGGCCGCACCGTTCCTGCTCTGGCGCCTCCGCGGTACGATCGGCTCGGTGCGCGACGTCGCCGGGATCGCGCTGCCACTGCGCGTACTGACGCCGGGGTTCCTCGGTCTGGCGGCACTTGCGGCGCTCGCCTGTGTCGTGCTCGTCGGCGCCGGGTTGATCGCGCTGGTCGCGCTCGCGCTCGCCTGACCGCGACGCGCTCGAAGCGGAGGAACACGCGCGTCGCGCCCGGCATCGCAATCTTAGGCAGCTCTCATGGTCGTCTGGCACGCTTCGAACATGACTGAGCGCGAGCGTCGACTCACCCGCCGCCGATTGCTCGAGCTCGGCCTCGTCCTGCCTCCCCTCGCCGCCGTCGCCGGCCGCACCGACCTCTTCTCGTCCCCTGCGCTGGCCGCGACGCCGTCGATCCTCGACGCCGACGACGATCCGACGCCCGAGCTGACCGAGGGGCCCTACTTCACGCCCAACTCGCCGAAGCGCAGAGCGATCGTCCCCGCAGGCGCGGTCGGCACGGGGCTCACGATCACCGGCCGCGTGCTGACCACTGCCGGCAAGCCGATCCCAAACGCGCTGATCGACTTCTGGCAGGCCGATGCCCGCGGCGTCTACGACAACGACGGCTACCGCTTCCGCGGTCACCAGCTGACGAACCCGAAGGGCCGGTACACGCTCGTCACCGTCGTCCCCGGGCTCTATCCGGGCCGCACGAAGCACATCCACGTGAAGGTGCAGGCCGTGCGCAAGCCGGTTCTGACGACGCAGCTCTTCTTCCCCGGCGTCGTCGGCAACCGCAGCGACGGGATCTTCGAGCCGGACTGCGTCGTCCGGCACTGGCGCGTCTCGAACGGCCGTCGGCTCGCCACCTTCGACTTCGTCCTCGACGTCTAGACACTCCTGCTTTCGGATCGGGAAAGCTCAGCGGGCGGATCTACGCCGAGATGACTCGGCAGTTCGTGCACGTGTGTGGCTTACGGCCTCGCGTACGCACGCGCTCGAAAGTGGCTCCGCATTCAGTGCATACGAGCGTCTCGCTGACCGCCGCCGCGGTCGTCGGTGACCGTGCTGGCGATCGCAGTTTCGGACTCGTGGCCGCATCGAGCTTGGCCAGCGCGTACCCGAGGCGCTTGTGAAGGTCGTCAACTACCGCAGGTCGTGCGGCCTGCTCGCCGTAGAGGCTGATGCCGTGCTCAGCCCACTCGCGCATCGCTGTCCAGTCTCTTGAGCCCAGGGAGGTATGCGGCAGCGTCGTGTCGTGACAGGTAGCCGACGAGTCCGAGCGGCTCGAAGGGGATGTCATCGTCCGGGGCTGCATGCCAGATGGGGGTCGGCCATGTGGGACCAACCGATTCCCTTACGTCGGAAGGCCCCGACCAGAATCGAACTGGTGTGCGAGGCTTTGCAGGCCTCCGCCTATGGCGGCGGGAACGGCTTGAACAGGCGGTTTGTGCGGGTCGAGGGCCAGTCGTGGGCCAGTCTGTGGGCCAGTGCGATCCCAAGAGCGTGCCGTTCCTGGACCATCGTGGCTACGAAGAACGAGGCGGTAGGTTGATAACGCGTTGCCACTCTTGTAGCGTCTTGCTGCGGACGCCAGCGGGGCGTCGCACAACGGGAGAGGTAGATGAAAATGAGGCGAATCATCGCAGTTGCGGCCTGCGTGGCCGCTGTAGCGACCGTGGGTGCTGGTTCCGCGTTCGCCGGTGAGACAACCGGTAACTTCCAAAAGACGGGAAAAGAGACGCCGATCGGGGCTGCGCCGGAGAACGCCCCCCACGCAAGCTCGATCTGCTCGTTCTCAGGGCAGAACCCCGAGCTTTTCCTGACAGGGGACGCCTTCGAGCCGGGCCGAACGCAGTCATGGGGTCAGATCCCGAAGGCGGTTCGTGACGAGATCCGCCCCTTCGCGCATCCTGGCATCTCCTGCAACGGCCACACTGGCTTCTTCTCGGGCTAGCACTAGAACCGACTGATTGAACGCGGGCTGGTTGGCCTTCGACTGCTACGTCAATGCCAACCAGCCCGGTTCGTCCGTCGCTCCGCGTCGTGAGTTGCCGCGTCGGCAGCGGGTGACGAGCTCGCTGTCGGTGTAGTTCGCCTTCACCTGGAGCGCGAGCGGGACGAGGTGGTCGAGGGTGAGGTCGTATGTGCGGCGTGGCCGTCTCGGCGGTAGACGCGGGTGCTGATTGGGCGCGACTAAGAAAGGAAGCGGCCCGTGGCCGTACTGATTAGGCGCATGGGGGAGCACACGCCGTGTCACCCTGGAAGGGAGAGAGGGTTGGCCGCGGGGCCGCTGCGAGCGAGATTACGCCTCTCGCTTGGATGGTTCAAGTGTGTGAAGGCGGTGGCAGAGCAGCTTCTTCAGCGGCGACAACACGTTTTCGCGAGCATCTAACCAACAGTTAGATGCACTGGTGTCTCCCGCCGGCCGGTCGGTGATTCGGAACATGTTCCACAGCTCCCACCCGAGTCACCGCGACGGCCGCATCCCGTCCGCGAGCTC
>JBDSOJ010000147.1:0-4403 GCA_039914895.1 Gaiellaceae bacterium | reverse complement strand
GCGCGCATGGCGGCGGGTAGCCTCCGGCGCGTGACGCCCGCGCGCGAGATCGTCGAGCTCCACATCCTCTCGGACTCGACCGGAGAGACGGCGGCACGCCTTGTCGCCGCGCTCGAGGCGCAGTTTCCGGAGCAGCCGTTCGAGGAGGTTCGCCATCCACAGATCCAGACGATCGACGATCTCCAGCTCGCCGTCAGCCGGGCGAAGGGGCGACCTGCGGTGATGGTCTACACCCTCGTCGACCGCGAGCTGCGGGAGTCGATGCGCACGCTCTGCCGCAGCGCCCGCCTCCACTATTCCGACCTGCTCGGTCATCCGATCGAGTCGATCGCGAAGGTCTCGGGAATGGCCGCGGAGATGACGCCGGGGGCGCGGCCGCCGCTCAACTCCGCCTATTTCAAGCGGATGGAGGCGATCGAGTTCGCGGTCAAGTTCGACGACGGCGTCGGCAGCGGTCTGACGGAGGCGGACGTCGTGCTCGTCGGCGTCTCGCGCACCTCGAAGACGCCGCTCTCGATCTATCTGGGCTACCTGGGCCAGAAGACGGCCAACGTACCTATCGTGAAGGGGATCAAGCCGCCGCCGGAGCTGTTCGAGATCGACCCGATCACGATTGTCGGCCTCACGATCGACGCGGAGCGCCTGGCGGAGATCCGCGCCACTCGCGTCCGCGGGATGGGTGGCAAGAACCGCCAGTACGCCGAGATGGTCGAGATCTACGACGAGCTCGAGGAGGCTGCCGCGCTCCACCGCCGCCTCGGCTGCCCCGTGATCGACGTCACCGGCCGCTCGATCGAGGAGACCGCCCACCGGGTCGTGCGGCTGGTCGCCCGCCGCCGCCAGGAAGCGCATGCGCCCACGTAAGCCGCCGGTCCCGAAGTGGCGGTGGGCGCTCTGGTTGACGATCCTCGCGGCAGCGGACTTCGTCTTCTACGTGCTGCTGACGCCCATCTGGCTCGGTCTGCGCGCCCTCGCCTGGCTGGCCGAGTGGCGCTCGCGGGCGCGGAAGGGTTGACACGCGGCCAGCTATCTGCTCAACTGACTTAGTCATACGACTAAGGAGGTTGGAATGTCCATCACCGAGGCCGCTCCGGCCGGCACGCAGCTCGTGTACGACCTGAAGGGCACGCTCCTCGAGGCCTGCTCCTGCGGAGTCCTCTGCCCGTGCTGGATCGGCGAGGATCCGGACGGCGGCGCCTGCGACGGGCTGATCGCCTACCACTTCGACAGCGGCACGATCCGGGACGTCGACGTCGCCGGGCTCTCGATCGTCAACGTCGCGAAGATCCCGGGGAATGTGCTCGCGGGGAACTGGAAGGTCGCGATGCTCGTCAGCGACGACGCCACGGACGAGCAGCTCGAGGCGATCGTGGACGCGTACTCCGGCAAGCTCGGCGGGCCGCTAGCCGACCTGGCCGGCCTCGTCGGCGAGGTCGTCGAGGTGCGGCGGGTGCCGATCAGCCACGAGATCGTGGACGGCCGGGGGACGCTGACCGTCGACGGCATCGTCGGCGCCGAGATGGCCCCGTACGTCGGCCCGGACGGATCGACCACGACGCTGCAGAACTCGATCTTCTCGACCGTGCCCGGCTCGCCCGCGTACGTCGGCAAGGCGTCTCGGTACGCCGTCGACCTGCCCGAGCATGGGATGCAGTGGACGTACGAGGGCCGGAATGCGATCCAGGCGGACTACCGGATGACGCACGCGGCATGAGCGCGGTAGCGCAGCCTGCTCGCAGGATCCCGCTCGCCGTTCCCGCCGCGATCGCCCTAGCGTGGGTGGTAGCGGTCGCTGCGGAGGCGAGCGGGGCGGCGGCGGCGCTTCACCACGACGACCTGCTCGAGGGCGGCCTGCCGCGCTGGGCCGCCCTCTCGCTCTTTCTGGTCTCGTGGCAGCTAATGACGGCCGCGATGATGCTGCCGTCGAGCCTGCCGCTCGTCCGCCTCTTCTGGACGACCTCGCAGCAGCCGTGGGCGTTCGCCGCGTTCCTCGGCGGTTATGCAGTCGTCTGGGGCGCCTTCGGCGTCGCCGCCTTCGCCGGCGACGGACTCCTGCACGAGCTCGTGCACGCGCTGCCGGCGCTCGAGGAGCGGCCGTGGCTGGTCGGCGGCAGCGTCCTCGTCGCTGCAGGTGCGTTCCAGTTCACGAAGTTGAAGGAGGCATGCCTCGATCAGTGCCGCCACCCGGGCGTCTTCCTGATGCGCAAGTACCGGCGCGGCAGCGACGCCGCGTTCCGTCTCGGCCGCGACCACGGCGTCTTCTGTCTCGGCTGCTGCTGGGCGCTGATGCTCGTGATGTTCGCCGCCGGATTTGCGAACCTTGCGTGGATGGCGGTGCTCGCAGCCGTGACGGCGTACGAGAAGATCGGGCGGCACGGCCGCAGGCTGACGCCCGTGCTCGGCGTCGCGCTCGCCGGCTGGGGCGCCGTCGTGCTCGCGCATCCGGGCTGGCTGCCGACCTCGCTCGGCGGCCCGTGATGCCGGTGAGCGCACCGCGCGCAGCCGCGGAGGAGGCGTTCCTCGACGCCGCTGAGCGGCTGCTCGTCGAGATCGGCTACGCGGGGATCACGACCCGACGCCTGGCCGAGGAGGCGGGCGCGAACCACGGTCTCGTCCACTACTACTTCGGCTCGATGGAGAACCTGCTGGTGCGCGTGCTCGAGCGGTTCACCGAGCGGCTGACCGTACGCCAACGCGAGCTCTACGCCTCTGGCCTGCCGTTCCTCGAGAAGTGGCGCACGGCCATGCGCTACCTCGTCGAGGAGGACGTCGCCTACGAGAAGGTCTGGCTCGAGCTGCAGGCGATGGCCTGGAACCGGCCCGAGTTGCAAGAGCGGGTCGCGGTGGTTGACGCCGAGTGGCGGGCGGTGCTGACGGACGCCTTCGCGGAGCCGCGCGAGCGCTACGGCATCGACATGCCGCTGGAGGCGCTCGTCTCCCTCGTGACGACGTTCAACCTCGGCATGATGATCGAGCGGCAGGCGGGCGTCGAGACAGGGCACCGGGAGCTGCTCGCGTGGATCGACAGGTGGCTCGATGACCGCGCTTGACGCCTCGCCGCGGGAGCAATCCCGTGCTCGCTATCCCGACGAGG
This sequence comes from Gaiellaceae bacterium, assembly GCA_039914895.1. Taxonomy (GTDB): domain Bacteria; phylum Actinomycetota; class Thermoleophilia; order Gaiellales; family Gaiellaceae; genus Gaiellasilicea. The sequence continues at coordinate 1,309 of JBDSOJ010000147.1, read as the reverse complement.
AGGGGTACGTCGAGCGCGACGGCGTCCGGATCTTCTACGAGGTCTACGGGTCGGGCGAGCCGACCGTCTTCTTGCTGCCGACCTGGTCGATCATCCATTCGCGGCACTGGAAGCTGCAGATCCCGTACCTGGCGCGGCACTGCCGCGTGCTCACCTTCGACGGGCGCGGAAACGGCCGCTCCGATCGCCCTGAGAGCGGATACGAGGAGCGCGAGTTCGCCGCCGACGCCTTGGCGGTGATGGAGGCGAGCGGGACCGAGCGCGCCGTGCTCGTCTCGCTCTCCCAGGGGGCCCAGCGTGCGCTCCTCCTCGCGGCCGACAGCCCGGAGCGGGTGGACAGCGCCGTCTTCATCTGCCCGGCCGTCCCGCTCGGCGAGGGCTTGGCCAGCCGTGGCAGCTACTCGTGGTCGGACGAGCTCGACACGGAGGAGGGCTGGGCGAAGTACAACCGCCACTACTGGCTCCGCGACTACCGCGGCTTCCTCGAGTTCTTCTTCTCGCAGATGTTCACGGAGCCGCACTCGACGAAGCCGATCGAGGACTGTGTGGGCTGGGCGCTCGAGACGACAGCCGAGACCCTGATCTCGGTGGGCGAGCGTAAGCAGCTCGATGCGGCCACCTTCGACGACCTCTGCGCCCGTGTCCGCTGCCCCGTCCTCGTGATCCAGGGGACCGAGGACGCGGTCACCGGGCCTGGCCGCGGGATCGGGCTCGCAGAGGCGACCGGCGGCGAGCTCATCCTGCTCGAGGGCTCGGGCCACGGCCCGCACGTGCGCGACCCGGTGCAGGTGAACCTGCTCCTGCGGGAGTTCATCGCGCCGCCGCGGCCGGTCGCGCGCTGGGTGCGCGGCAAGTCGCGCCGCAAGCGTGCGCTCTTCGTCTCCTCGCCGATCGGCCTGGGCCACGCGCAGCGGGACGCGGCGATCGCGAGCGAGCTACGCAAGCTCCATCCCGAGCTCGAGATCGACTGGCTGGCGCAGCACCCGGTGACCGCCATGCTCGAGGCACGCGGGGAGCGAATCCATCCCGGCAGCGCCGATCTGGCGAACGAGTCGCGCCACATCGAGAGCGAGTGCGCCGAGCACGACCTGCACTGCTTCCAGGCGATCCGGCGGATGGACGAGATCCTGCTGAACAACTTCATGGTCTTCCACGACATCGTCCGCGACGACCAGTACGACCTTTGGATCGGCGACGAGGCCTGGGAGCTCGACTACTACCTGCACGAGAACCCCGAGGAGAAGCGGGCCGCCTACGTCTGGCTGACCGACTTCGTCGGCTGGCTGCCGATGGACGACGGTGGCGAGCG
>JBDSOJ010000141.1:0-5226 GCA_039914895.1 Gaiellaceae bacterium | reverse complement strand
CCGGCTCGTCGGGGACGAGAGGGTCGATCAGGACGGTCGCCGCCGGCGCCTCGTAGTAGAGGCACCACACGTCGGCATCGCCCCGCCGGGCCGACCAGCGCCAGAGTCCGGGTGCGAGCTTCTCGACCTTCATCGACTCGGCATCATGGCAGCGTGGACACGTTTCGGATCGGCGGAGAGCTCGACGTCCATCAGCTCGGGTACGGGGGGATGCGCCTCTGCGGCCCGAGCATCATGGGCTGGCCTGCGGATCGCGAGGGCGCGCTCGCCGTGCTTCGTCGCGCGAGGGAGCTCGGCGTCGACTTCTTCGACACCGCCGACGCCTACGGCCCGGAGGTGAACGAGCTCCAGTTCGCCGAGGCGCTCCATCCGTACGAGGGGATCGCGGTGGCGACGAAGGGCGGGCTGACGCGGACCGAGAGTGGCGCCTGGCCGCCGGATGGGCGGCCCGGGTACCTGCGGGACGCGTGCGAGGCGTCGCTTCGCCGGCTCCGCGTCGAGACGATCGACCTCTACCAGCTCCACCGGCCCGACCCGAAGACTCCCTTCGCCGACTCGGTCGGTGCGCTCGCGGAGCTGCAGGCAGCGGGCAAGGTCCGGCACATCGGTCTCTCGAACGTCAGCGTCGCGCAGCTCGAGGAGGCGCGTCGGATCGTCGAGATCGTCTCCGTCCAGAACGAGTACAACCTCGGCAATCGCGAGTCGGAGGATGTGCTCGAGGCCTGCGAGCGCGACGGGATCGCATTCCTGCCCTGGTTTCCGCTCGACGCCGGTGCGCTGGCGAAGGACGGCGGCCCCGCCGAGGAGATCGCCCGCTCGCACGGCGCGACGCCTGCCCAGGTCGCGCTGGCGTGGCTGCTGCAGCGCTCGCCGGTCGTGATCCCGATCCCGGGAACCTCGTCGCTCGCCCACCTCGCGGAGAACCTCGGCGCGAGCGAGTTGGTGCTCTCCGACGGCGAGCTCGCGCGGCTCGCCGCCTGAGGTCAGGCGAGCGCCCGAGCGAGCGCCTCACGGCCGCGCGAGAGCACGGGCTCGCCGTGCGAGGTGAGGATACGCTCGACGGGCAGATCGAGCAGCGGCGCGAGCAGGACGCGCAGCTGCGCCCCGTCGATCGAGCCCTTCAGGTAGCGGAGCCACGAGTCGGGGCAAATGCGGACGCCGCCGTCGCCGTCGCCGAGCAGCCGGTCGCCGGGGACGAGCGCGCCGACTTCCGGGAGCCAGAACATCGTCTCGCCGGCGCCGCGGAGCACGATCGGGACGACGCCGCTCGGGAGGTTCGCGCGCGCTTTCGAGGTCGATGCGTCGTAGCGCGCGACCGTCGCGTCGCGGCTGCGCCGGTGCCAGCCGATCGTCGTCAGGACGAGCACGCGCCGGCCCTCCGCGAGCGCGTCGAGCTCGGACCAGACCTCGTCTTGCACGAGCGGGTCGATCAGGACGAGCGTGTCATCGGCGGCGTATGCGACCGATCCGACCTCGGCGGGCCAGTCCGCCGGGCCGCCCGGCTGCGGGTTCTCCTCCGCGTCGGGGTGGATCGCGCTCTAGCGCCAGAGTCCGGGAGCGAGCTCGCTCAATCCCACCGAGCGATCATGCCAGCTGGGATCGGGGCGCTGGCGGACGCGGGCAACCGATCGGAGCGTGGGGGCGAATCAGCTGTGATCCCTTCCCACAACCGAAGGAGTGCTCATGTTCCGCCACCATCTCGCCTTCGTCGCAGCCGCCGCGGCGCTGGTCAGCGCGCTTCCTGCTCAGGCGGCGCTTCCGAAGCTCGTCGGCACCGTCGGGCCGGGGTTCGACATCAGCCTGAAGCAGGGCGGCGTCGCTGTGAAGAGGCTCAAGCCGGGCAAGTACACGTTCGTCGTCGTCGACAGGAGCTCGATGCACAACTTCCACCTGATCGGACGCGGCGTGAACATCGACTCCGGGATCGGCCGCAGAAGCACGAAGACCTACACGATCACCCTGCGGGCGGGCACGTACCGCTTCCTCTGCGATCCGCACGAGCTCGCGATGAAGGGAACGTTCCGGGTCTCGCCGTAGAACGCCGCTAGCGATCCCTCACAGCCAGCGGCTCGATCCGGCCGTCGCGAATCGTCCAGCCGGCGAGCGCGTCGGTGCCGAGCGAGAGGATCAGATAGGGCTTCCCCTGCCACAGCCCGATGTTCTCGACGTCGGTGCGCGACGGACGCGGCGGTGAGGAGAGGTGCGAGTGGAAGACGGCCAGCTCGTAGCCCTCGTCCTCGAGGAACCACGTCTCCGGCGGCACCTCGAGCTCGAAGCGGTACGGCGAGGCGGCGGCGTTGCGCCCGCGAACGTAGCGCTCGGCGACGCCGTCACTGACGACCACGAGCCCGCACGCCTCGTTCGGAGCCTCCTCCTCCGCGTGCTCACGCAACTCGGCGCGAACCTCGGCCGGGATCACCACCGGGCCGCTACCACCACACCGCTCGTTCCATCGACTCGGTCACGTCGTCGGCCTCCCAGAAGTCGGCGGACAGGTACTTCCAGCCGCCGTCGGCGAGGACGCAGGCGACGACGCCCTCCTCGAGCTCGCCCGCGAGCTTCCGCGCGACGTGGGCGACCGCGCCGGCGGAGACGCCGCCGAAGATCCCTTCGGTGTCGAGCAGCTCGCGCAGCCCCGACACCGATTCCTCGTTCGAGACGAGGAGCTTTCGGTCGAGCTTGGCGACGTCGAGGATCGGCGGGACGTAGCCGTCGGCGAGCGAGCGCAGGCCCATCACCGCCTCGCCCGGCAGCGGCTCCGCGGCCGCGACGACCACGTCCGGGAAGGTTTCGCGTAGCCGTTTGCCGGCGCCCATCAGCGTTCCGCCCGTGCCGAGGCCGGCGACGAGCACGTCGACGCGGTCGAGCGCGTCGGCGATCTCGGCACCCGTGCCCTCGTAGTGTGCGCGCGGGTTCGCCTCGTTCGCGTACTGGAACGGCATGAAGAGCGAGGGATCGCGCTCTGCGAGCTCGAGCGCCAGGCGGACGGCCCCGTTCGAGCCTTCGGCACCGGGCGAATCGACGATCTCGGCGCCGTAGAGGCGCAGCAGCCTTCGGCGCTCCTCGGTCGCGTTCTCCGGCATCACGCAGGTGAGCGGATAGCCCTTCAGCTTCGCGACGAGCGCGAGCGAGATGCCGGTGTTGCCGCTCGTCGGCTCGAGCAGGCGCCGTCCCGGCTCGAGCTCGCCGGACGTCTCGGCGGCCTCGATCATCGCCCTCGCGACGCGATCCTTGGTCGAGCCGGTCGGGTTCTGCGCCTCGAGCTTCGCGTACACGCGCACCGGCCCGGGCGCGAAGCGGGAGAGCTCGACGAGTGGGGTGTTCCCGACGAGATCGAGGAGCGATTCGGCGTTCTTCAGCACCCGCCGGCCATGGCCGGGAGGAGAATGACCGACGAGCCGTTGACGCGGGTGTCGAGCCCGTCGAGCGTGCGGACGTCCTCGCCACCGAGGTACACGTTCACGAACGGCGCCAGGTCACCGTCCTCGAAGAGCTGCGCCTCGAGCGCCGGGTAACGGCCGGAGATGTCCGCAAGTACCTCGCGCACCGTCTCGCCGGCGCCGGCAAGCTCGCGCTCGCCGCCGACCTCGTTGCGCAGCGTCGGCGGGATCCGGACCCGGGTCACGCGCGCGCTCCGGCGCAGAACTCGACATAGTCCACGTACTCCGTGACTGTTGGGTGCTCGCCGCAGACCGGACAGGCGGGGTCGCGTTGGACCGAGACCTCGTCGACCGTGGTTCCGAGCGCGTCGAGCAGGAGCAGCCGGCCCTGGAGCGTCTCGCCGATGCCGAGCACGAGCTTCAAGGCCTCGTTCGCCTGCAGCGATCCGACGATGCCGGGCAGGACGCCGAGGACGCCGCCCTCGGCGCAGCTCGGCGCGAGCTCCGGCGGCGGCGGAGTGGGGAAGAGGCAGCGGTAGCACGGGCCCTCGCCCGGGTTGAAGACGGTGACCTGGCCCTCGAAGCGATAGATCGAGCCGTGCACGACGGGGATCCCGTGCCAGACGGACGCGTCGTTGACGAGGTAGCGCGTGGGAAAGTTGTCGGCGCCGTCGACGATCACGTCCCAGCCCTCGCCGAGGATGCGCTCGACGTTCTCGGACGTCAGCCGCTCCTCGTAGGTCTTGACGACGACATCCGGGTTCAGCGCCTCGAGCGCGCGCTTCGCCGAGAGCACCTTCGGCTCGCCGAGCGACTCGGTCGAGTGGACGATCTGGCGCTGCAGGTTCGAGTCGTCGACGACGTCCGCGTCGACGATCCCGAGCGTGCCGACGCCCGCCGCGGCGAGGTAGAGCGACGCGGGCGAGCCGAGGCCGCCGGCGCCGATCAGCAGCACCCGGCCGCCGAGCAGGCGCTCCTGCCCCGCCTCGCCGACCTCGGGGATCAGCAGGTGGCGGGAGTAGCGGCGCCGCTGGTCGGGCGTCAGCGAGCGGGGCGTCTCGATCGGAAAGCCGTTGCGCTTCCAGTCGGTGAATCCCCCGGCGAGTGAGACGACGTTCTCGTAGCCGAGCTCCTGCAGCGCCTTCGTCGCGAACGCCGAGCGCGAGCCGCCGGCGCAGTAGAGGACGAGCTCTCGCGAGCGGTCGGGGACGAGTCCTTCGATCCGCGACTCGAGCTGGCCGCGCGAGACGTGGACGGCGCCGGGGACGGCACCTTCCTCCCACTCCTCGCGCTCGCGGACGTCGACGAAGAGCGCTTCGCCGTGACGCTCGTGCGCCGCGGTGGCGCCGACCTCGTCGATCCGGAGCTTGACCTCCGCGAGCAGCTCTCTGTACGTCGCCATCGCAGTCGTCAACGATACGCACGATCCGCTTCTTCCCGGTAGGCGATGATCGGCGAGTTCGCGTCCTGTTCAGCTGCATGGCCTGGGAGGGGCACTTCCGCCCGCTGGTGCCGCTCGCTCACGCTCTTGCGACCCGCGGGCACGAGGTCGTGTTCGCTGCGGCCTCAGCGTGGGAGCCGCGGGTCGCGGAGGAAGGGTTCGCCCTCTTCGTGGCCGGCCTGACGCGGGCCGAGGGTGGAGAGCGGTTCGCGCCCTTCCGCGCGAAGATCTTCGCGCTCCCGCCGGAGGGACGCAGGACGCACCAGTTCTCGAAGCTGTTCGGGATGATCCACGCGCCGGCGAAGCTGCCCGAGTTGCTCGGTGTGGCGCGCTCCTGGCATGCCGATGCGATCGTGCATGACAGCTGTGACCTCGCGGCTCCGATCGCCGCAGCCTCGCTCGGGC
>JBDSOJ010000124.1:0-4508 GCA_039914895.1 Gaiellaceae bacterium | reverse complement strand
CGGCTGATGGCGGCGATCGGTGAGCTCGAACGCTCCGCGTGAAGCCGCTCCTGATCGTCGACGGCGACTCCTTCGCCCACCGCTACTACCACGCGCTGCCGAAGTCGATCCGGCGCACGGGCGGTGGGGCCGGAAACCTCCTCGACGGCGTCGGCGGGTTGCTCATGCGGCTCTGGAAGGAGGAGCGGCCGCGGGCGGCGCTCGTCGCGTGGGACACGCTGACCGTGCCGACCTACCGGCACGAGGCGCTCGCCGGCTATCAGGGCGGACGGGAGTTCGATGCGGAGCTGCTCGACCAGCTCGACCTGGCGCCGCAACTCGTCGAGGCGATGGGCTTCAGATCCGCGAAAGGTGCCGGCTACGAGGCGGACGACTTCCTCGCCGCCGCCGTGGCGTTCGAGGAGGCGCGAGACGGCACCGCGCTCGTCGCGAGCGGCGACCGCGACACCTTTCAGCTCGTCAGCGAGCACGTCACGGTGCTTCAGCCGCAGAAGGGCGGTGGCCCGCTGGCGCGGATCGGCCCGGCGGAGGTGCGCGAGCGCTACGGCGTCGATTCCGGCCAGGTCGCCGACTTCATCGCCCTCCGCGGCGACCCGTCGGACAAGATTCCCGGCGCGCGCGGTGTCGGCGCCAAGACCGCGGCGGCGCTGCTCGCCCAGTACGGCAGCCTCGAAGCCGCGCTCGAGGAGGGTCGGTTCGCCGCGGAAGCGGACGCGCTCCGGCTCTACCGCCACATCGCGACGATGGACAAGGACTCACCACTGCCGCCGCTCGAAGACCAGCAACCGACATGGGGTCGAGCTGCGGCGCTGGCCGGCCGGTGGGGACTGGGACGCCTCGCCGGACGCCTGGAGGCGCTGTCGAGCTCCTGAGCAACCCGCGGCTCGCACACCTGCACCCGACGGGAGATCATCCCGAGCGGCAGGAACGCCTCGGCGTGCTGAGTGGCGACGAGGTCGAGCGGGAGGCGACGTTCGAGCAGCTCGCCCGCGTGCACGACGTCGACTACCTGGCGATCTTGCGAGCAGTCGACCGCCCCGTCCAGCTCGATGCCGACACCGTCTGTGGGGAGACGTCCTGGCAGGCGGCGACGCTCGCGGTCGGGATCACGCTCGAGGCCGTCGATCGGAGTGGATTCGCGCTCGTCCGGCCGCCCGGACACCACGCGCTCGCCGACCGTGCGATGGGGTTCTGTCTGGTCAACAACGTCGCCGTCGCGGCGCGCTACGCGCAGACCGAGCTCGGGCTCGGGCGAGTCGCGATCGTCGACTTCGACGTCCATCACGGCAACGGCACCGAGGCGCTCTTCCGCGGCGACGACACGGTCTTCTTCGTCTCGCTCCACCAGTGGCCGTTCTGGCCGGGAACCGGCGGGCCCGGGACGAGCGACGGGTCGACGCTCAACATCCCCATGCCGGCCCGGTCCGACGACACCGATTACCACACCGTCTTCGAGACGACCGTCGAGCCCGCGGTGCGCGCCTTCGAGCCCGAGCTCGTCCTCGTCTCCGCCGGCTTCGACGCCCACAGCGCCGACCCGTTGGCGAACATGGAGCTGTCCGCTGACGGCTTCAGGGAGCTCGCTGAGCGGTGCGCGGCGATGGCTCCGCGCGTCGCCGCGGTGCTCGAGGGCGGCTACAACCTCGACACTCTGCCGGGCCTCGTCGCCGCCGCCCAACGTGGCTTCACCGGCTTTTAACGACGAGCGAGCGCAAGCTGCTCGAGCGCGTCCCGGCGAGACGAGACGCCGAGCTTGCGGAGCATGCTCTTCACGTGCGAGCGAACGGTGTGCTCGGAGATGAACAGGCGCTTGGCGATGTCGTCGGTCGAGAGATGCTCGTCGAGCAGGAGCAGCACCTCGACCTCGCGCGCGGACAGCGTGTCCGCGATGGCGTGCGGGACGCCGCCGCCGATCCGGCCGCCGCTGCGAAGCTGGTCGAGCAGGCGCCGAGCGATCTCGCCGGAGAGCGCCGCCTCGCCGTTCGCGACGCCACGCAGGAACGCGACGATCCGCTCCGGCGGCTCGCTCTTGAGCAGGTAGCCCGCGGCGCCGGCACGAATGGCGCCGAGCAGGTTTTCCTCGGTGCCGGACGCGGTCAGGACGACGACCTCGCAGCCCGGCGCGGCCGACCGGAGCCGCGGGAGCGCGTCGAGACCGTCGAGACCGGGCATCGAGAGGTCGAGCAGGATCAGGTCGGGCTGGAGCTCGGCGGCGAGCTCGAGGGCCTCGACACCGTCGGCTGCCTCGCCGACCACCTCGAAGCCTCCCTGCGCAAGCAACGACGCGAGCGCATCCCGCGTCAGGGGATGGTCGTCGACGACAAGAACGCGCTCGGCCATGTCGCTCTCATCGGCAGGACGCTCGCTGCCGATTAGGGGGACGTGCAAAGAAGCAGCAAGGACACGTTCGAGAGCTGGCTCGTCGGCGAGCTGCTGCTCGTCGCCCTGCTCGGGTCGGCGACGGCGCTCTTTCTGACGAACCCGTCTCTGCGCAACACCTACGAGCTGCCGGAAGGGCGGCTCGTGCTGGACACGGCCGTCGTGCTGGCGGCGTCGATCGTCGCGATCCTCGCCGGCGTCCGCTTCTCGGTCGAGGGCCGCATGCTCGACCTGCTGCTCGCAGCCGGCTTCTTCGTCGCCGGCGCCGGCACGCTCGCGTTCTCGGTCCTGCCGGTTCTCGGCGGCTCGAACCAGGGCGCGCCGGAGGCCTGGGCCTCGATCGGCGCCCGCGTGCTCGCGGCGACTTTGATCGCGCTCGCTCCATTGGTTCCCGCGCCGCGAATCGTCGCCCGGAAACGGGCGTTGCTGGTCGGGATCGCGATCCTTCTGGGAGTGCTGCTCGCCGTCTGGCTGCCGCTGCGGAGCTTCGGTGCCCGGCTGAGTGCTCTCGATGCGTCCGGCGACGGGGCGCGCGCCTTCGGCCTGACGGTCGCGACGTCTTTTCTCGCGCTCCTCGCGCTCCTCGCCGTGCTCGGCTACGCGATCCGCTACCGGGGGCGCGGCGAGGATCTGGACAGCTGGCTCGCCCTCGGCGCGACGCTCACCCTCTTCGCCGAGCTGAGCTACGTCCTGACGCCTCGCATCTCGAGCGACTTCATCTCGCAGGGCGACTTCCTCCGCCTGCTCTCGTACGGCGTGCTGCTCGTCGGCGTCTGGCGGGCGATCAGCTCCGCCGAGTTCGGCCGCGCCGTCGCGGAAGAGCGTGCGCGCGTCGCACGCGAGATCCACGACGGGCTCGCGCAGTACCTCTTCGCCGTCTCGACCCACGCGAGCATGCTCGAGGCCGGCGCCCCGCTCGACGAAACGCTACCGAAGCTGAAGGAGGCCGCCGCGGCCGCGCAGCAGGAGGCGCTCTTCGCCGTCCTCGCTCTGTCCTCGGCCAGCGGCACGGCCCCGTTCGACGCCGCGCTGCGTCGCTATGTCGAGTTCCTGACGGCCGACGGCGTCCTCGAGGTGGACGTCGAGATCGACCCGTCGATCCTGCTTGCGCCGGACGAGCAGATCGAGGTCTTCCGGATCGTCCAGGAAGGGCTCGCGAACGTGCGCAAGCATGCGGGGGCCGAGCGGGCCGAGGTCTGGATCGGCGAGCGGCACGGCCGGCGGGTGGTCAGCGTCAGCGACGACGGCGTCGGCTTCGACGGCGGCGAGCTGGAAGCCGGTCAGGGGCTGAAGAACATGCGGCTCCGCGCCGAGACGATCGACGGCGGCTTCGACCTCCGCTCGTGTCCCGGTCGCGGCACCGCGCTCGAGGTCGTGCTCCGCGCCTAACAGCGCCTCGTCACGTGGTGGTAGAGGCTCGCCTGGGCCAGGATCCCGGAGCTGACGTCGAGCGTGCGAGTCGTCATCGAGTAGCGACCCGGCTTCCAGCGGCCGCTCGCGCAGGCCATCGCGTAGGTCTTCGGTGCGAGGTCGAAGCCGAAGTTCGGCCCGCCCTCGGCGCAGTTGTCGACCGCCGCTTGGCGCGAGCGCTTGATTCGCGTCGTCTTGCTCGCCTCCGAGACGTAGTCGATCTGAATCGAGACGCGGAGGGTGCGCTTGTCGAGGCAACCCTTTTTGCCGTCGAGCCAGACGCCCTTCATCTCGCCGCCGGTGGGGTTCAGCAGGACGTTGCTGACGACCTTGAAGCTGCCGCGCTGGGCCATACCGTAGGCCGACGGGTCGTCCGCCGCCGCCGCGGGTGCAGCCAGGGCGAGAGCCAGCACGACGAAGAGCGCGCGCATCTCGGTCGAGCGTAAACCAGCCGTGTGAGGAACGTGCAAAGCCCATGTATGGAGAAGCGGCCTCTATGCCGGATTCTTCGTCCTGCCGCCATGCCGAAGGACAGGAATGGCTTAACCATGCGGTGGTGAAGTGATTCGTCGTGCCGCCGAACACGGTTAAGCGGCGTCCTCGTGCTGCCCCGGTGATGCACGGACGCCATTCCTGGGCGCGCAACACGGGCGTTGACCGGCGCATGAGCCCGTGTACACGATGAGTCGAGCGCTTCGGCAGCGCCTACAGGTCTGGCG
>JBDSOJ010000071.1:0-6045 GCA_039914895.1 Gaiellaceae bacterium | reverse complement strand
GTCGTCCGCGAGCAGCTGAAGTAGCGTCTCGCTCGTGAACGCCGACTTCCGCAAGGTCGCCCTGATCGCCGCCGCGCTGGGGCTGCTCGTCAGCCTCTTCTTTGCGCTGCGGCCGGACGACGACAGGGAGACGGCGCCGACGGCGACGGTGCAGACGACCCCGGTGCCGACCACCACCGAGGCGCCGCCGGCGACGACGGACACGAGCCCTGGCCCCGGCACCATCCGCATCGACTACACGATCACCGGCGGCAAGCCCGACGGCGGGATCGCCCGCGACTCGGTCGCACGCGGCCGAATCGTCGTGATCCGGGTCACGGCCGACGTCGCCGATCACGTCCACCTGCACGGCTACGACCTGATGGCGGACGTCAAGCCGGGCAAGCCTGCGACGATCCGTTTCACGGCAACCGCGCCCGGACGGTTCGAGCTCGAGCTCGAGGATCGCGGCGTCCAGATCGGCGAGCTCGAGGTCCGCGCCTGACCCTGCTCGCCCACGGGATCGGCGGCGTCAAGGACTTGCCCGTCCCGGACTGGCTCTTCTTCTGGGGCGGAAGCGCTTGTCCTCGTCCTCTCGTTCCTCGCGCTCGGTGTGCTCTGGAAGCGGCCGCAGCTCGAGCGCCGCGCCGCGGGACGGCCGCTGCCCGGCGGTCTCGAGCGCGTGCTCCGCTCGGCAGCTCTCCGGTTCGTCCTCGGCGCCCTCGCGGCCGGCCTGCTCGCGCTCGTCTTCCTGACGGCGCTGATCGGCGAGCCGTCCTCGGCCGAAAACCTCGCGCCGACCTTCGTCCTCGTGATCTTCTGGCTCGGTCTCGTTCCGGTCCAGGTGCTGCTCGGAAACGTGTGGTCGGCGCTCAATCCGTGGCTTGCGATCGCGAACGGAGTCGCGTGGATATGGCGCAAGCTTGGGCAGGAGTGGACGCCGCCGCTCGTCTATCCCGAGCACCTCGGCGTCTGGCCGGGCGCATTCTTCCTTCTCTGCTTTGCGGCGTTCGAGCTCGCCTACGCGGAGCCGGCAAGCCCGCGAGCACTGGCGCTCGCGATCGCGATCTACAGCTACGCGATGTGGTTCGGCATGGCGGCGTACGGCCGCAAGACGTGGGACGAGCACGGAAACGGCTTCACCGTCTACTTCGGGCTGCTCGCGCGGATCGCGCCCTTCGGCCGGCATGACGGCCGACTCGTTCTCCGCGCGCCCTTCTCCGGGCTCGCCGGAGCCGAGCGGACACCGGGGACGCTCGCCTTTGTGGCGGTCATGCTCGGCTCGGTTGGCTTCGACGGCCTCAGTTGCGCACCGTTCTGGCAGAACCTCCGCGCCGACCTCGAGGCCCCCTACATCCGCGACGCGCCCGGCACCGCGGAGCTGCTCTCGACCGGGCTTGCGCTCGTCGGCGTGCTCGGCTGCGTGCTCGTTGTCGCGCTCGCCTACCTGGCGGCGACCCGGGTCGCCGAACGGTCGATCGGCGCCAAGCGCCCGCTCGCTTCCGAGTTCGTCCAGAGCCTGGTGCCGATCGCGCTCGTGTACGCCGTCGCGCACTACTTCACGCTGCTCGTGATCCAGGGTCAGTACGCGTGGCCGCTCGCGTCCGACCCCTTCGGCTTTGGCTGGGATCTGTTCGGCGCCGTCGACGATTCGCCGAACATCGCGCCGTTCTTGCCGAACACCGTCTGGTACGTCCAGGTCGGCGCGCTCGTTGCCGGGCACGTCGCGGGACTCGCGGTCGCGCACGACCGAGCGGTGACGATCCTCCCGGAGCGCGACGCGCTTCGCTCTCAGTACGCGATGCTGGGCCTGATGGTGCTCTACACGGTCGGCGGGCTGTGGCTGTTGTCGCGGGGCTAGCCCCACCGCTCGCGCACGGAGGCGTCGGCGGCGCGGTCGTCGAGACGCTGCTGGTGATCTCGATCGCGGGCGTCTTCCTCGCCGTCTACCTGCGGGAGCGGCGCAACCGCCCCCGCAGCGACGTCGAGAAGGCCTAGATCAGGCCGCAGTGACGGGCCGTGTTCGGCCACGGGTAGAAGCCGCGGCCGCTCCGGTGCGCGCGCTCGGCGATCCACATCTGCTCGGCGGCCGTCCAGTTGTCGGCCGTGCCCTTCCGGCGTAGCAGCTCGGGGCCGTAGGTGCGCTGGAACGAGATATCCATCTGGAGCCCGCCGTAGTAGCCGTTGCCGGTGTGGGTCGACCAACCCTGCGCGGGATGGCGCTCGTAGCGGTGGATGCACAGCCACTGACCGCGGTGCGGTGGACTCTGAGCCAGGCGCTGCGCCTTGGCGGCGCGCCGCTGCCAGAGGTTCCGCACCCAGCGGAGATAGGCGGCGTCGGTGCTCCGGCGCTCGGTGAACAGCGTCGGCGTTCGCGGCTTGCTCATCAGCGTCTGCCAGCGCCACGTCTCGGTGCGGTAGGCGGCGATCGCGTCGAGTTGCGCGATGCGTGCCGCGGACGACGTCGCCGCCTGCGGCTCCGTCTGGGCGGCCGCGCCCAGTGTGATCGATAGGGCGCCTGCAAGCACGAGCACGCGCACGAACGGGTTGTTCACATGACCTCCAGGATCGTTGACACGACTGGCGCGCCGGGCACGGAGAAGCCGCAGGTGCCCGGGCGGCGATGTTGCCGGATCAGGCTAGCAACCGGAGTGTTTGCAAAACGTAAGGTCGGTCAGCGGGTGGCGACGGTTCCCGCGTACAAAAGTCCTGCACCTGCGGCGATGAAGGCTGCTGTCTCGGCGGCACCGAGTCCTGCCAGCGCACTGCCGGCGGCGGCCGTCGCGAAGCCCGCCAGGAGCAGCGCATTGCCCACCGGGCGGCGGCGGAGGCCACGGACGGCGACGCCGATCAGAGCGAACGAGCCGGCGACGTTGCCGACGATCGCGAGGATTCGGGCCGGGAAGAGTGCGAGATGCTCCTGCGCTTCCGGAATCGAGTCGCCGCCCACCGGCGCTTCGAGCGGGACGGCCAGCGCGACTCCGACCGCGAGCCCGGTGTAGAGGAGCGCGACGGGTCCCGCGAGCCGCACACCGGCCAGCAGCAGCGACCCGGCACCGAGGAGGGCGGCCGTGAGCAGGCCGCCGAAGAGGTAGTACGCGCGGAAACTGCCCTCGTTCCATCCGGCCGCGGCGCCGGCCGCGATCGCCGCCGCACCGAGCGCGTAGGCGGCGAGACCGGCGCTCCAGGCCAGCAGGTACGGCTCTCGCCGGGCTCGCCAGCGCCCTGCGAGCAGGCCGGCGAGCCTGAGTGAGAGCAGCGCAGCGCCAAAGGCGAGGATCGCTTCCACGCCCGCAGCGTATTCCGTCCCGGCGCCGCGCTAGGGTGCGGGCGATGGCGCAGAAGCGGTACCTGTTCACGCCCGGGCCGACGCCGGTGCCGCCGCAGGTGCTCGCCGCGCTCTCCGAGCCGGTGCTCCACCACCGCGCCCCCGACTTCCGCGAGGTCTACGCGCGCGTGCTCGGCCGGCTGCAGGAGGTACACCGGACGCAGACCGAGGTGCTGCTCTTCACCTGCTCCGGCACCGGCGCCTTCGAGTCGGCGATCGTCAACCTGTGCTCGCCCGGCGAGCGTGTGCTGGCCGTGTCGGCGGGCTCGTTCGGCGAGCGCTGGGCGGCGATGGCGCGGATCTACGGCTGCGACGTCGAGGAGCTTCGCTACGCCTGGGGCGAGACACCGAGCCCGGACGACCTGCGCGCGAAGCTCGCCGGCAGCGAGCCCGTTTCGCTCGTCTTCCTCGTCCACTCTGAGACCTCGACGGGCGTCGTCGCCGACGTCCAAGCGCTGGCCGCCGTCGCGAAGGACGCCGGCACGCTCATTGTGGTCGACGCAGTCTCGAGCCTTGGAGCCGTGCCGCTCGAGATGGACGACTGGGGTCTCGACATCGTCGTCTCCGGCTCGCAGAAGGCGCTGATGACCCCACCCGGACTCGCGACCGTCGCCGTCTCCGCCGCCGCCTGGGAGCAGGTCGCGCGCTCGACGCTGCCGAGCTTCTACTTCGACTGGGAGCGGACGAGGAAGGCGCAGGTGCAGCTCGACAGCTCCTTCACGCCCGCCGTCTCGCTGATCGTCGCCCTCGACGTGGCGCTCGGACTCCTGCTCGAGGACGGGCTCGAGAACGCGTTCGAGCGCCACGTTCGGCTCGGCCGCGCTTGCCGGGCGGGCATCAGGGCGATGGGCCTCGAGCTCTTCTCGCCGGACGAAGATCGCTCCGCCGTCGTCACCGCGGCGCGGATGCCGGACGGGCTCGACTCGAGCGAGCTGACGCTGGTGCTCCGCGAGCGCCACGGCGTCACGATCGCCGGCGGCCAGGGCGAACTGAAGGACGCAATCTTCCGGATCGGCCACATCGGCTGGTACGACGAGTTCGACGTCGCCACCGCCCTCAACGCCGTCGAGCTCGTGCTGCACGAGCTGGGCGCGCCGATCGAGCGCGGCGTCGCGGCCTCGCGCGCGCTCGAGGTGTACTCGGAAGTGAGCCCGGTCTGAAGGTGCTCATCCGCGAGCAGATCGCGGACGCGGGCGTCGAGCTGCTGCGCTCTCGCTTCGACGTCGACGAGGATCGCGACTCGCCGCTCGAGGAGATCATCGGCGGCTACGACGCGATCGTGATCCGCTCCGCGACGAAGCTGACCGCAGAGGTGATCGAGCACGCCGAGCGGCTGAAGGTGATCGGCCGCGCCGGCGTGGGGATCGACAACGTCGACGTCGACGCGGCGACGCGGCGCGGAATCGTCGTCGCGAACGCGCCCGACTCGACGGTCGTCTCGGCCGCCGAGCACACGATCGGTCTGCTCGTCGCGCTCGCTCGCAACATCCCGCAGGCGCACGCGGCGCTCAAGGACGGCCGCTGGGAGCGCTCGCGCTGGGGTGGGATCGAGCTCGCGGACAAGACGCTCGGCGTTCTCGGCTTCGGCCGGATCGGGCGCCAGGTCGCTCGTCGCGCGCTCGGCCTCGGCATGCGCGTGATCGGCTACGACCCGTTCGTCGCCCCGGAACGGTTCCGTGAGCTGGGGGTCGAGCATGCACAGGATCCGGACGAGGTTTTCGCCGCCGCCGAGTTCCTGACGCTGCACCTGCCGCTGACCGAGGAGACGCGCGGCTTTGTCGACGCGGACACGCTCGCGCGCATGAGAGACGGCGTCCGGATCGTCAACGCGGCGCGCGGCGAGCTCGTCGACGAGAGTGCGCTCGCGCAGGCCGTGCGCGACGGGAAGGTCGCCGGAGCTGCCCTGGATGTCTTCTCGGCCGAGCCGTACACGGGCGAGCTGCTCGAGCTCGACAATGTCGTCGTGACGCCGCACCTTGCCGCCTCGACCGAGGAGGCGCAGGACCGCGCCGGCGTGATCGTCGCCGAGCAGGTCGTCGCCGCGCTCGAGGGCGGCCTGGTCACGAACGCGCTCAACATCCCGATCGTCGGCGCCGAAGATCTGGAGCTGCTCGGCCCGTACATCCCGCTGGCGGCGAAACTGGGGCGCCTCGCGGTCGAGCTGGCCGGCGGGCATCCGCGTCGGATCGCGCTCTCGTTCAACGGCGCGATCGCCGACCACGACACCCGGCTGCTCACGGTCGCGGCGCTGAACGGGGCGTTTCAGGGCCGGGTCGACCAGGCTGTCAACTACGTCAACGCGCCGATGATCGCCGCTGAGCGCGGGATCGAGGTCACCGAGGAGCGCTCCGCGCGGACGCGCGACTACACGAGCCTCGTCACCGTCGGCGTCGACGACATCCAGGTGTCGGGGACGATCATCGGGCCAGAGCACCGCCACTTCCTCGCCGCCGCACTCGGCTTTGCGATCGACCTGCAGCTGTCGCCGCGGATGGTTTTCTTCCGCTACGACGACGTGCCGGGCGTGATCGGGCGCGTGGGAACGATGTTTGGCGAGTTCGGGGTCAACATCGCGAACATGGCCGTCTCGCGGACGAAGGAGGGTGGCAAGGCGCTGATGGCGCTGGCGATCGACTCCGAGCCGCCGCCCGAGCTCGTCCAGCGGATCCGAGGGGAGGGGTTCGACGATGCCCGCTTCATCACCGTTTAGCTGCGCGCGGTCAGGATCCGCAGGAGGC
>JBDSOJ010000056.1:0-24045 GCA_039914895.1 Gaiellaceae bacterium | reverse complement strand
TGGAGCCCACCACTTCGGCCGGCGTTAGTACCCGCCGACGTGCTCGCGCCTGATCGCAGCGCTGTCCTTGCTCGTCGTGCCGGGCGTCTGCGCCGCCGCCTTCAGCGCCGCCTCGACGCTCGTGGGGCTCGCGACCGCGTTCGAGGAGAGGTAGAGGGCGCCGCCGCCGCCGACGTGCGGTGAGGCCATCGAGGTGCCCGAGAACGTCGTCGTCCCGCCACCCTTCTTCGTCGAGAGGACGCTCACTCCAGGAGCCCAGATGTCGACGCAGGAGCCGAAGTTCGAGAACGACGCCTCCGTGTCGCTCGAGTCCGTCGCCGCGACGGTCGCGATCCCGTTCGTGCCGGCACCGGCCCGTGCGGGCGAGTGGCTGCACGCGTCCGCCCCGCTGTTTCCGGCCGCGACCGCGTAGAAGACACCACTCGCGGCCGACCGGCGAACCGCGTCGTCGAGCGCCGAGCTGACGCTCCCGCCGAGGCTCATGTTCGCGATCGCAGGTTTGACGGCGTTCGCGGTCACCCAGTCGACGCCTCGGATCACGCCCGAGGTCGAGCCGGAGCCGCTGCAACTGAGCACCTTCACCCCCGTCAGAGGCGCCCCCGGCGCCACACCGACGACATCGCTCTCGTTGTCCATCGCGGCGACCGTTCCCGCGACATGGGTTCCGTGCCCGTGGCAGTCCTTGTTCGGGCCGCCGGCGAAGTTGACGTGGCCGACGACGTTCAGGTCGGCGTGACCGGCATCGACGCCGGTATCGATGATGTAGGCGTTGACGTTCAAGACAGCTCCGGAGCCGTCTCCGGCCCGTGTCGAGCTGACGTCGGCTCCGATCTTTGCGATCCCGTAAGGGACGATCTGAGCCGTCGCGGTGACGACGCCGTCAGCCTCCACGTAGTCGACCCTCGCGTCTGCGCGGACGTCTGCGATGTGGGCGTTCGGGATCGTCGCCGCGTACCCGCTCAGAGCGTGCGAGTAGACGAACGCAACCGACGCTGCGTGCGCGCGCGCGTGCTCCGCGGCGACGGCGTCGGCATCGGTTCCGGGCTTCAGGACGACGATGTAGCGGTCGGCCCCGGCATCGGTGCGGGCGGTGGCCGATGTCACGGCCACGAGTGCTGCGATCGCCAGGACGGCGAGCACGGTGATGCGTCTACGCATGCTTCCCCCACGGAGTAGGAACGACAGCAACTCCGAGGGTAGGAGAGAACACGGACGCTTGCAACAGCAGTTTCGAGCAATATCAGCACGATGACGACGGGGCTCAGGATCGACGGCTACCTGCCGATCGGCGACTACGCCGCAATCGGCGACGGGCACACGGCCGCGCTCGGCGGGCGCGATGGGTCGATCGACTGGCTCTGTCTGCCCCGCTTCGACGCGGAGCCCGTCTTCGACCGCATCCTCGACGCCGAGCACGGCGGCCGCTTCGAGCTCCAGCCCGTCGAGCCTTTCGAGGCCGTCCGGCGCTACCGCGAGCACACGAACGTGCTCGAGACGACCTTCACGACCGTGTCCGGCTCGGTCCGCGTCACCGACGCGATGCTGCTCGACGCCGACCAGCGCGAGCTGATCCGCGTCGTCGAACCGCGCAACGGTCGCGTGCAGATGCGCTGGCGCTTCCAGCCGCGCTTCGAGGTCGGGCTGCGCAGCTGGGACGCGGGCGACGGCGAGCTCGAGCTCGGCCCCGGCACGCGCGCCACGTTCGTCGTCGCCGAGGCGCCGCCGACGCGCGAGGACGCGGAGCGCCGGCTCGAGCGCACGTCGGCCTCCTGGATGGACTGGGCGGCGCGGGCGCAGTACGAGGGCCGCTGGCGCGAGCAGGTCGTTCGCAGCGCGCTCGCCCTGAAGCTCCTCACCTACACGCCGACCGGCGCGATCGTCGCCGCGCCGACGACCTCCCTCCCCGAGTGGATCGGCGGCGACCGCAACTGGGACTACCGCTTCAGCTGGCTGCGTGACGGCATCTACACGATGCGTGCGCTGCTGCTGCTCGGGTATCGGGACGAGGCGCAGGCGTTCTTCGACTGGCAGTTGGAGGCGATCCGGCCAGACCTGCCGGAGGTGAAACCGCTCTATCGGATCGACGGCCGCTCCGACGGGAGCGAGCAGGAGGCGTCGCTGCCGGGCTACCGCGACTCCCGGCCGGTTCGCGTCGGCAACGCGGCCACGAGCCAGCTCCAGCTCGACGTCTACGGCCACCTCCTCGAGAGCGCTTCCCGGCTGCGGGGCGAGACCGGCTCGCTCGGCCCTGAGGTCGGGCGCGACCTGGCGGCGCTCGCCGACTTCGTCGCCGACTCGTGGCGGCAGCCCGATGCGGGCATCTGGGAGGTCCGCGACGGGCTCTCAGACTTCGTCCAGTCGAAGGCGATGTGCTGGACGGCGCTCGACCGGGCAGCCGAGCTCGCCGAGGCGGGCGCGCTCCCCGGCAGCGGCGCGCGCTGGCGCGAGGAGGCTGAGGCGGTCCGTGCCTGGATCGAGAGCGAAGGCTGGAGCGAGGAGCTCGGCAGCTACGTCCGCGCGCCCGAGCTCGGCGACCAGGTGGACGGCTCGCTGCTCTCGTTGCCGCTCTGCGCCTATTCGCGCGCGTCCGACCCGCGCTTCCTCGCGACGGCGGAGACGATCAGGCGCGAGCTCGGCGCGGGCGGACCGCTGCTCTACCGCACCCGCGGCGCCGCGGAGATCGAAGGTGCGTTCCTCGCTTGCTCGTTCTGGCTCGTCGACGCCCTCGGCCGCGCGGGCCGCGCCGAGGAGGGGCACGAGCTGATGGGCGAGCTCGTCGAGCACGCGAACGACGTCGGCCTCTACGCGGAGATGATCGACCCCGAGAGCGGCGAGCATCTGGGCAACTTCCCACAGGGTCTCGTCCACCTCGCCCTTGTCAACGCCGCCGTCTCGCTGGAGGAACCGGACTAGTCCCCGTTCTCCCGCAGCGCTGCGTCGAGCAGCAGGGCCGTGTTGACGAGCCCGATGTGCGAGAACGCCTGCGGGAAATTGCCGACAAGGCGCTTGAGCTTGGGGTCGTACTCCTCCGAGAGCAGGCCAAGGTCGTTCCGGAGCGCGAGCAGGCGGTCGAACAGCTCGCACGCCTCGTCCAGCTCGCCGAGCAGGACGAGGTTGTCGACGAACCAGAACGAGCAGAGGAAGAACGCACCCTCGCCCGGAGGCAGCCCGTCGACCGACTCGACCTCCTCGTCGTGCCGGTAGCGCCGGACGAGGCCGTCGACGAGCAGTTCGCGGCGGACGGCGTCGAGCGTGCCGCGCACGCGCGGATCGTCGGGCGGCAGAAAGCCCATCAGCGGGATCGTCAGCAGGCTCGCGTCGACACGGTCGGAGCCGTAGGACTGGACGAACGAGCCGAGCTCCTCGTTCCAACCCTGCTCCAACACCTCGGCCCTGATCTCGTCGCGGCAAAGCCGCCAGCGCTCCACCGCACCCTCGCGGCCGAACTGCTCCACCGCCTTGACGCCGCGGTCGAACGCGACCCACGCCATCATCTTCGAGTGGGTGAAGTGGCGGCGCGGTCCGCGCACCTCCCAGATCCCTTCGTCCGGCTCGCGCCAGCGCCGCTCCAGGTTCGCGAGCAGGACCTGCTGCAGCGCCCAGGATTGGTCGTCCGGCTCGATCTCGCGGCGGCGCGCCTGGTGGAGCACGTCCATCACCTCGCCGTAGACGTCGAGCTGGAACTGCGAGCTGGCGCCGTTTCCCACCCGCACCGGCCGTGACTCCTCGTAGCCGCCGAGCCACGGGAGCTCGAACTCGGGCAGTCGCCGCTCGCCGGCGGGGCCGTACATGATCTGGAGGTCGTCGGGATCGCCGGCGATCGCGCGCAAGAGCCAGGTCCGCCAGGCCGCCGCCTCGGTCGTGAAGCCGCTCTCGAGCAGCGCGTCGAGCGCGAACGTGGCGTCGCGGAGCCAGCAGTAGCGGTAGTCCCAGTTGCGGACGCCGCCGATCCGCTCCGGGAGCGAGGTCGTCGGGGCGGCGACGATGCCGCCGGTCGGGTCATAGGTGAGCGCTTTCAGCACCATCAGCGAGCGCAGCACCGCGTCCTCCCAGCGGCCCAGGTACTCACAGGTTCCGAGCCAGTCCCGCCAGAACGTGCACGTCTGCTCGAGCGCATGGTCGGGCGTGATTGCGTGCGGGAGCTCGTGGTGGGACGGGTACCAGGTGAGCACGAACGGCTTCCGCTCGCCCGCTTCGATCGTGAAGTCGGCGACGGTGCAGAGGTTCTCGCCGCGCATCGGCACGGGCGTGCGCAGCGCGAGCGCATCCGGACCGGCGATCGCGACGCGGGTCTCGTCGTCGAGGCGCCGCACCCAGGGCACCACAGACCCATACTCGAAGCGGATCACGAGCTCCATGCGCATCGGCACCGATCCCTCGAGCCCCTCGACGATGCGGACGACGTCCGGGTCGCGGCCGCGCGGCGGCATGAAGTCGATCACGCGGACGCTGCCGCCGGCGCAGTGGAAGTCGAGCTCATGCACGAGCGTCTTCGGCCGGTAGCGGCGCTCGATCCGCTCGACCTCGCAATCCGGCGCGAGCAGCCAGCGCCCGTCCCACTCGTTTCCGAGCAGGGCCGAGAAGCAGGCGCCCGAGTCGAAGCGGGGGAAGCAGAGCCAGTCGATCGAGCCGTCGCGCCCGACGAGCGCCGCGGTCTGGAGGTCACCGATCAGGCCGTAGTCCTCGATGCGCATAGAACCCTAGAAGCCTGACGGCAGCTTCGGATGGCGCTTGCGGGCGGCACGACCGAACGAGTGCTCGTACGCGTCGATCGCGTCGTTCGGGAGTGTCGCGGTGTACGCGTCGCGGATCTCGCCGAGCCGGTCCGCGATCGCCTCGAGCACGAGCTGGTAGTCGCCGTAGAGCTCCTCGGCGTCCCCCCGGTCGGCGCCGTCGTAGGCGCGCTCGGCCGCCTTCGCCTCCTCCAGCAGCTCGCCTTCGTCCTCGGCGAACAGGTCGAGCTGGCGCCGCACCAGGTCGCCGAACCGATCGCGACGGAAGCTCACACGAGCTCCCCGTAGAGCGCGAGGTGCGCCTGCGCGGACGCCGCCCAGGTCAGCTCCGCGCGCGCGCGCAACGCCCCGGCTCGCGCCTCCGCCAGCGCCGTTTCGTCGTCGAGGAGCTCGCGGAGCGCGGCGGCGAGACCGTCGACGTCGTCGGGTGCGACCACGCGACCGGCTCCGAAGCTCCGCACCGGCTCGCCGAGGCCGCCGACGTCGTAGACGACAGCCGGCAGCCCCGCGCCGAGCGCCCGCAGGAGCGCACCGCTCTGGTCGAGCTCCGGGCGGTAGGGAAAGACGGCGACGGTCGACTCCCCGAGCGCGCCGTCGATCTCCGCCTCGGACAGGAACGCGTCGGTGTCGCCGGCGACGCGAAGCTGCGCCCCGGCCACCCGCGAGACGGCCTCCCGCGCGTGCTCGAGCTGCTTGTAGGGGCGCACGAGCCCGAGCGCCAGCACCGTCCGGCCGTCGTCGGCGCGGACCGGGTCGCTCGGCGTCACGGGATGGGGAATCACACGCAGCTTCTGCCCCGGCACGCCGAAGGCGGCGAGCGTCTCCCGGCCACGCTCGGAGTGGACGACGATCCGCTCGAAACGGCCGAAGGCGCGGCGCCAGAGGCCCGTCCTCGTCGCGGTTCGCCGCGGCAGGAGATCGTGAGCGGTGAGGACGAGCGGTGCCCGGTGACGCAGCAGCCACGAATCGACCTCCGGGAGCCCGAGCCACTGGACGTGGACGACGTCCGCCGGCGTGGCGGCGAGGCGCGCCAGCCCGAGCGGGTGCTCGAGCACCTTCAGCGGCAGGCGCAGCGGCGAGCGGCGGAAGAGCCGCGAGGAGAGCGGGTAGAAGAGCTCGCGGCGACCGTAGCCGTCGGGCCCGGGCACCTCGCCGAAGCGGAAACGCGAGGTCACGAGCTCCACGTCTGCTCCGGCGCGCGCCAGCGCGGCGGCGAGCGCGTGGTCGTAGGGAGGCGTGAAGGCGGGGGGATCGGCGACGACGACACGCACGGGTTCGTAGGCTAGTGCCCGTGCTGATCCGCAGCTGGAACGTCTACCACGGCCGCACGTCGCCGCCGGGGCGGCGGGTCTACCTCCGGGAGCTGGTCGAGCTCGCTTCGGGCGACGCGCCAGACGTGCTCTGCCTGCAGGAGCTGCCGCTCTGGGCGCTCACCCGGCTAGAGGAATGGAGCGGGATGAACGCCGTCTGGGCGGTCGCGAAGCGCTCGCCGATCCCGCGTCAGCTCGGCGGGATCCTCCAGCGCTTCGACGCCCGGAGCTTTCGCTCCGGCATCACCGGACAGGCGAACGCGATCCTGGTGGCGCCGTCGCTCGTACCGCTCGACCATCGTTCGATCCGGATCAGCGAGCGCGGCCGCGAGCGTCGTGTCTGCCACGCGGTGCGGCTCGGCGGCATCGTGCTCGGCAACGTGCACGCGTCGAACGACTTCCGGCACCCGGAGGTACCGCGCACCGAGCTGAAGCGCGCGCACGCACTCGTCGAGTCGATGGCGACCGCCGGGGAGGCCCGCGTGCTCGCCGGCGACTTCAACCTCCGCGACCCGGATCTGCCCGGCCCGAACATCGACCACGTCGTCGTCGCCGGGATCGACCACGGCGCCCTCGAGGTGTGGCCGGAGCTGCGGCGCCTGCACAATGGCGCAGTGCTGTCGGACCACGCTCCCGTCGAGATGAGGATCGGGTGACGCCGGAGGAGGGCCGCTCGCTCTTCCCGGTGCTCGACCGGCTCGCGTACCTGAACGCGGGCACGTTCGGCCCGGTCGCGCGGCCGACAGCGGCGGCGGTTCAGGAGCAGCTGGACGCGGATCTCGCCGACGGCCGCTTCGGCAAGGAGTACTTCGAGCGGATGCTCGAGCTGCGCAAAGCTGCCCGCGTCGCGCTCGGCGCCCTTGTCGGTGCCGAGCCCGAGCAGGTGTCGCTGACCGGCTCGACCACGGACGGCTGCAACATCGTCCTCGCGGGCCTCGACCTGCAGGCGGACGACGAGGTCGTGACGACGACCGAGGAGCACTTCGGCCTGCTCGGACCGCTGCACGCGAGCGGTGCGCAGGTCGTCGTCGTCGATCCGGATCCGGAGGCGATTCTGGCCGCCGTGACGCCCAAGACCCGGCTCCTGGCGCTCTCGCAGGTGCTCTGGACGAGCGGACGGTCGCTCCCGGTACGCGAGCTGCGCGAGCAGACGGGAGTACCGGTGCTCGTCGACGGGGCTCAGTCAGTGGGGGCGATCCCGGTCGACGCGAGTGGACTCGACTTCCTCACGATCTCGGGGCAGAAGTGGCTCTGCGGCCCCGACTCGACGGGCGCCCTCGTTGTCGCCGACCCGGAGCGGCTGCGCGTCGCGCGACCGAGTTACTTTTCCCAAACGGCCTACGAGTCTTCCGGCGCCTTCGAGCCGGCGGAGGGGGCGGCCCGCTTCGATCCCGGTTGGCTCTCGAGCGCCGTCCTTGTCGGGCTGCTGACCGCGATCTCCGTTCGGCCGGACTGGGCGTTCGAGCACGCGGCCGATCGGGCGGCGCGCTGCCGTGCACTCCTCGAGCCGCTGGCCGAGCTCGTGCCGGGCGAGTCGACGCTCGTCGCCTTCCGGGCCGACGATCCGCCCGCGCTCGTCACGCGCCTGGCCGCCGAGAGCGTCGTCGTCCGCGAGATCCCGAAGACGGGGCTCGTGCGCGTCTCGTGCGGCTGGTGGACGAACGAGGAGGACTTGACGCAGCTCGTCGGCGTTCTCCGATGACGCTGGTGTGCACACCGCGTCACGCTTAGAGTCCCTACAGCGGTTCGTCCGAACCGCCAACTCGAGGACAACGGGGGTCAGGACCGTCGTGCAAGCCCGCTTTGTGATCGCTGCGCTCGTGCTGCTCACGACGCTCGTCCTCGGCGCGGGAGTGCCGGTCGCGACCGGCTTCTATCGCGTGCCCGGTTACAAAGCGCGCTTTACCGTTGCCGGCAAGGGTCAGCTCCACCTGGCGTTCTCGGGAGCTCCCATGCCTCTCGACCAACGTGCTGGAACCGGCGTATCCACCCATCACGATCACGGGCGGCTCCGGCGTCTATGCCGGCGCGTCGGGCGTTGGCACGCTCACTCACGACGCGCGCTACACGCCCGGCGGCGCCGCGGGCACTGACACGTGGACCGGCAGACTCGTCGTCCCCGGCCTCGAGTTCGACGTGATCGCTCCGGTGTTGAGAGGAGCCGTCGGCAAGACGGTTCGAGCTCCGATCGGCGCGAAGAGCGCGCGCGTCAGCCATCGGGTCACGGCACGTGACGGGTCGACGGTGTGGTTCCGGTCTCCTGCCGGCCGGGGTCGAACAGCAGTTTCAAGGTCGGCCGCACGGTCGTCAGGTGCTCGGCGGCGGACACGAGCGGGAACACGCGCACGGCGACGTTCGTGGTCACCGTGAAGCCCGGCGGATAGAGCCCGGGCCGGGCCGCCTGGGACGTGAGCGGTTTCTACCCAGTGCGCAGCCCGAGCTCCTTCGAGATCGGCTGTAGCGCGGCGACGACGGTCGCGATGTGCTCGTCCAGCTCGACCCCGATCAGCTCCGCGCCCGCGTAGACCTCGTCGCGGTGGACGCCCGCCGCAAACGACGGCTGCTTCAGCTTCTTCCTGACCGACTTCGGCTCCAGGCCCTCGAGGCCGGTCGGGCGTACGAGTCCGCAGGCGTGGACGAAACCGGAGAGCTCGTCGCAGGCAAAAAGCGTCTTCTTCAGCATCGTGTCGCGCGGCAGCCCGAGGTGCTCGGCGTGGGAGAGGATCGCGTCGATCACCTCCTCCGGGTAGCCCTCGTCGCGCAGGATCGGCGCGCCGTCCTGCGGATGCTTGTCGAGCGTGGGGTGGATCTCGTAGTCGAAGTCGTGCAGGAGCGCGACGACGCCCCAGAGCTCCTCGTCCTCGCTGAGCCGGCGCGCGTACGACCGCGTTGACGCCTCGACGGCGAGCGCGTGCCGCCGCAGCGACTCGCTCGCCGTGTAGCGAGCGAGCGTCTCCCACGCCCTCGCGCGCGTCAGCTCCGCCATGGCGTTTACAGTACCCGCCTTCGTGAGCACGACTACGCTCTCCACCGGAATGCAAGCCTTCACGATCGAGGGTGGGCGCCCGCTCAGCGGTAGCGTCCGCGCCGCCGGGAACAAGAACGGTGCGCTGCCGATCCTTGCCGCCACGGTGCTCGCCACCGAGCCGGTGCAGCTGACGAACGTGCCGCGGATCCGCGATGTTCAGACGATGGTCGAGCTGCTCGTCGACATCGGCGCCGACGCCGAGTGGCTGGGCGCCAACGAGATCCGGATCGACTCGACCGGCGTGCACAAGTCCGAGCTCGACGAGGAGCTGTGCCGCCGGATCCGCGCCTCGTTCCTGCTCGCCGGACCGCTGCTCGCTCGGCTCGGCAGCGCGATCGTCCCGCCTCCGGGCGGCGACGTGATCGGCCGGCGTCGCCTCGATCCCCATATCCACGGCCTCGCCGAGCTCGGCGTCGAGATCGAGATCAACGGTCGCTTCGAGATGCGCGCGCCGCGACTCAAAGGTGCCGAGATCTTCCTCGACGAGGCCAGCGTGATGGCGACCGAGAACGTCGTCATGGCGGCCGTGCTGGCCGAGGGCGAGACTGTGATCGGGAACGCCGCGTGCGAGCCGCACGTCCAGGATCTCTGCCGCTTCCTCGTCTCGCTCGGAGCGCGGATCGAGGGGATCGAGTCCAACGTGCTCCGGATCCAAGGCGTCGAGCAGCTCGGCGGCGGCGACTGGCGCGTCGCGCCGGAGCACATCGAGGTCGGCAGCTTCATCGGTCTCGCCGCCGCGACCGGCAGCGACATCACGATCGAGGACGTCGAGCCGCGGGACCTCGTCTCGATCCTGCCGGCGTTCGCGCGGCTCGGCGTGCAGGTCGAGGTGGGCGAGTCGACGGTGCGGGTCCCGCCCGGCCAGCGGCTCGTGATCCAGGACGATCTCGGCGGTCAGATCCCGAAGATCGAGGACGGCCCCTGGCCTGCCTTCCCAGCCGACCTGACCTCAATTGCGGTCGTGACGGCGACTCAGGCTGAGGGCACGGTGCTCGTCTTCGAGAAGATGTTCGAGAGCCGCCTCTTCTTCGTCGACAAGCTCGTCGGCATGGGCGCTCGGATCATCCTCTGCGACCCGCACCGCGTCGTCGTCACCGGCCCGGCACAGCTCTACGGCGAGCGCCTGACGAGCCCGGACATCCGCGCCGGGATGGCGCTGCTGATTGCGGCGCTCTGCGCCGAGGGCACCTCGACGATCGGAAACGTCGGCGAGATCGACCGCGGCTACGAGCGGATCGACGAGCGGCTGCGCGCGCTCGGCGCGTCGATCGAGCGCGTCGAGGCATGAGCGTCCGGATCGCGCCCGGCGGCGGCACGTCGAACATCGCCACGGGGATTCCCGTGCTCGATCACCTGCTGGGGCAGCTTGCGCGCAGCGGAGGCTTCGAGCTGGCGCTGGAACTGCCGCCGGGTGAGGGAGAGGCGGAGGTCGTTGCCGCCGGCGCCGCGCTCGGGGATTCGTTTGCGGAGGTGCTGCGAGCGGACGGGATGCCCGGTCACGGCTCGGCCTTCATGCCCGCGGACGAGGCGCTCGCCCAGATCGTCTTCGAGGTCTCCGAGCGGCCGCTCGTTCACAGCAACGTCGACCTCACCGAGGCGCGCGCCGGCGGTCTCGGCGGCGACCTTGCCGCACGCTTCCTCGACGCGTTCGCCGAGGCGGCCGGCGTCACGCTCCACGTCCGCCTGATCGACGGCGAGGACTCCCGGCACGTGCTCGAAGCCATCTTCAAGGCCCTCGGCGCTGCGTTGGCCAATGCATGCGCGCGAAGACCCCTAAAGGGGCCGCCCGCGGCCCGAAACATCTCGCACGGAGGAGAGCACGATGGCTGAGAAGGAGATCGTCCGCACAGAGCGCGCGCCCGCACCGTTTCAGGGCGCGCCGTACAACCAGGCGGTGAAGGCCGCCGGGCTCGTCTTCGTCGCCGGCCAGCTCGGCCTGCGTCCGGGCGAGAAGGAGCCGGTCGAGGGGATCGCCGCCCAGACCGAGCAGGCGTTGCAGAACCTCGGCGCGATCCTCGAGGAGGCAGGCAGCGGCCTCGACCGGCTGCTCAAGACGACCGTCTTCCTCCAGGATCTCGGCGACTTCGCGGCGATGAACGAGGTCTATGCGACCCACGTCGGCGACGCTCCGCCGGCCCGCTCGACGGTCGAGGTCGCGAAGCTTCCGTCCGGTGCCCTCGTCGAGATCGAGGCCATCGCGCTGCTTTAGCCGTCGCATGCCGGGCATCCGCTTGCGCGGACGCCCGGCGGAGACCCCTGAAGGGCCGCTGCGCGGCTCTAGCCGTCGCATGCGGGGGATCCGCTTGCGCGGACGCCCGGCGGAGACCCCTGAAGGGCCGCTGCGCGGCTCTAGCGGTCGCATGCGGGCGCGCAGACCCCTGAAGGGCCGCTGCGCGGCTCTAACCGTGAGTACGGACTCGTCAGCGCAAACCCCCGCCGCGCGGCCGGCGGTGTGCGCGGACTCGTCCGGGCAGAATGGCTGCATGTGGGAATCGGTTGCGGATTACGTGCACTCGCTCGGGCTCGACGCCTACCTCGTCGGCGGCGCCGTCCGCGACGAGTTGCTCGGCAAGACGCCTCGCGAGCTCGACTTCGTCGTCCCCGGCGTCGGACACGCGCAGCTGCGGGCGGCGCTCGAGCCGCACGGGAAGGTCGAGGACCTCGTCGTCGCCGACCAGCGGGTGGGCGTGCGGCTGCTGCCCCGTGACCGGTCGGCGCGGGCGCTGCAGCCGACCGGGATCGAGTTCACGCCGCCGCGCGTCGAGCGCTCGACAGGCCCCGGCCGGCACGATTTCGAGATCGTCGCCGACAACGAGATCTCGCTCGAGCAGGACATGGAGCGGCGCGACTTCACGATCAACGCGATCGCGCGTCGCCTCGAGACTGGCGATCTCCTCGACCCGCTCGACGGCCAGGGCGACCTCGAGCGCGGCATCCTGCGCACGACGAGCCCGACGAGCTTCCGCGACGACCCGCTCCGGATCGTCCGCGGCCTGCGCTTCGTCG
This sequence comes from Gaiellaceae bacterium, assembly GCA_039914895.1. Taxonomy (GTDB): domain Bacteria; phylum Actinomycetota; class Thermoleophilia; order Gaiellales; family Gaiellaceae; genus Gaiellasilicea. Next base: position 11,968 of record JBDSOJ010000056.1, on the reverse strand, counting down.
CGCAACTCGACGTCGATCCCGACGAGGACACGTTGCGGCAGATGCGCGAGTGGGCGCCCCGGCTCGAGCACGTCTCGGCCGAGCGGATCGGCGGCGGGCTGGCGACCGACGGGATGGGCGAGCTCTCGAAGCTGCTTCTCGGCGAGCACCCGGCGAAGGCCCTGCGGCTCGCGCGTGACACGGGGGTGCTCTTGCACCTGCTGCCCGAGCTCGCTCCGACGATCGGGTACGAGCAGAGAAGCGACCGTCAACATCTGACCCTCGACGAGCACATCTTCGCGGTCGTGCAGGCGGGCGCCGACGCCGACGCGTCCCTGGAGGTGCGACTGGCGACGCTGCTGCACGATCTCGGCAAGCCCGAGGCCGAGCGGAACGGGGGCGACCACGCGGCGATCGGTGCCGCGATCGCCGCGCGGGTGCTCTCCCGCCTTCGCTACCCGACCAGCGTCCGCGCCTACGTCGTCAGGCTGGTGCGCGAGCATCCGTTCAGCGCGAAGGTAGAGCCCGCCCGCGTCGACGCACGCCGCTTCCTCGCGCGTCACGGCGAACGGCTCGCGCTCGATCTGTTGGCTCACCGCGCCGCCGACCTGGCGGGAAAGACCGTTCCCGAGAGCGCGTGGGAGTCGCTCGCTCGCTTCCGGAAGCTCGTCGGGCAGGAGCGTGCGCAGCCGCACCGACTCGCCGACCTGACGATCGACGGCTCCGATCTGATCGCGGCCGGCTTCGGCGAGGGGCCGGAGCTCGGCCGGATGCTGCGGACGCTGCTCGCCGAGGTCGTCGAGGAGCCCGAGCGCAACGACCGCGAGTTCCTGCTGAACCGCGCCCGGGAGCTCGCGTGATCCACTGGAACCCGCCAGGGCCGTACCGGGTCGCCTTCTCGACGCGCATCGGCGGCGTCAGCGAGGGCCCGTACGACTCGCTCAACCTCGGCCGGCTCACCGGCGACGAGGTCGAGCGCGTGGACGAGAATCGCCGCATCCTCTGCGCCGCGATCGACGCCGACGCGGAGCGGCTCGCGCTCAACCGACAGGTGCACTCCACGCTCGTCCATCGCGCCGAGCCGGGTGCGCGCGGGGAGCCGGGCGACGGCCTCTGGACGGACGCGCCGGGACAGCCGATCCTCGCCATGACCGCCGACTGCCTGCCGATCGCGCTCGTGCGCAAGGACGGTGGAACTCCCGCCGTCGCCGTCCTCCACGCGGGCTGGCGCGGTCTCCTGGACGGCATCGTCAAGGTGGGCGCAAACACGCTCGGCGGCACGCTCCAGGCGGCGATCGGCCCTGCGATCGGGCCGTGCTGCTACGAGGTCGGCGAGGAGGTATCCGAGCCGTTCGCCGCCGCGTTCGGGGCCGACGTCGTTCGTGGCCGCAGGCTCGACCTCTGGAGCGCCGCGGAGCGGGCGCTCGACGCCGCCGGGGTCGACGAGGTGCTCCGCACCGATCTCTGCACGTCCTGTAACCCCGATCTCTTCTTCTCCCACCGCCGTACCGGCAAGCCGCGTGGCGTCCAGGGAGTTGTCGCCCGTGTCGCCTGAGGCCGTGCGCGCGAACCTGGAACGGATCCGGGCCGAGGTCGGCCCTGACGTCGTCATCGTCGCCGCGACGAAGTACGTCCCGCTCGAGGACATGGCAACGCTCGCCGAAGCCGGCGTCGCGGTGGTGGGGGAGAACCGCGCCCAGGAGCTCGAGCGCAAGCACGCCGAGTACGGAGACGCCTTCCGCTGGCACTTCATCGGCCACCTCCAGTCGAACAAGGCCAAGGTCGTGAACGGCGTCTGCGAGCTCGTCCACTCGCTCGCGTCCGAGTCGGCGGCGCAACGGCTGACCGTCGCTGCGCTCGTGGAGGTGAACCTGTCCGGCGAGCCGTCGAAGTCGGGGGTCGCGCCTGCGGACGTGCCGGCCCTGCTCGCGGCATATCCGGATGTGCGCGGCCTGATGACGATGCCGCCCGCCGCCGCGAGCCCCGAGGACTCGCGACCCTATTTCCGCCGCCTGCGGGAGCTCGCCGCCGAGCACGGCCTGCGCGAGCTCTCGATGGGCACCTCGCAGGACTACCGCGTCGCCGTCGAGGAGGGCGCGACGCTGATTCGTGTCGGATCCGTCCTCCTTGGACCATAATCTCCTGCTGAGATGGGATTTGCAGACGTCTGGAACCGCACGCTCGTCTACTTCGGCATCGCCGAGGAGGACGAGTGGGAGGACGAGAGCGGCTTCGCGACGAACGAGGAGCTCGAGCGCAGCTACGGCGCCCGCGAGCGCGCCAACGTCCGCCGACTCCAGCCGCGCCGCGGCCGCGACTTCGACGACTGGACCGATCCCGAGCCGGAGGCCGCGAGCACGGCCGCGATCCGCCCGACGACGCGCTTGCGGGGCGTCGAGTCGGCGCCGAACCCCGCCTCGGTCAAGGTGCACCTCGTCCTGCCGCGCAGCTTCAACGACGCCCAGCAGATCGCCGACCGCTTCAAGGACGGCGTTCCCGTGATCCTCAACCTCCAGAGCGCCGACCAGGATCTCTCGAAGCGCCTGATCGATTTCGCGAGCGGGCTCACCTACGCGCTCGACGGCGGCATGCAGCGGGTCGCCGACAAGGTCTTCCTGCTCACCCCGCGCAATGTCGAGGTCTCCGCGGAGGAGCGCGCGCGTCTGCTCGAACGCGGCGGCTTCTTCAACCAGGCGTAGGAAAGGGCTTCGCCACCGCGAAGGAACGCCGCATGGGCGATGCGCTTGCGAACTTCGTCTACGTCTTTTTGTGGGTGTACCTGCTGCTGCTGTTCGCCTACATCCTCACGTCCTGGATCCGGCTCCCGTACCGGCCGTGGCTGAACCGCGTCCAGCGGTTCCTCTACGACGTCTGCGACCCGTACCTACGCATCTTCCGCCGTTTCCTGCCGCCGCTCGGGCCGCTCGACCTCTCGCCGATGGTCGGGATCTTCGTGCTCCTGATCGTCCAGAACGTGCTCGTGTCCCTGCTCGAGCGGCTCTAGTAGAAGGGTGGCGCGATGGCCCTGACGCCCGTCGAGATCCGCCACATCCGGCTCGGCCGCGGCTTCCGGGGCTACAAGCGCTCGTCGGTCGACACGCTGCTCGGCGATGTCGCCGAGAGCTTCGAGGACGTCTGGCGTGAGCGCGCCGACCTCACCGACAAGGTCGAGCAGCTCGAGCTCGACCTCGTGCGTCACAAGGAGCTCGAAGGGCTGCTGCGGACGACGCTGGTCTCCGCCGAGAGCGCGGCGCAGCAGCTGCGCGAGCAGGCCCGCAAGGAGGCCGAGACGATCGTCGGAGAGGCGCACGCCGAGGCGCGCGCGATCGCCCGCCGCGCGTCCGCCGAGAAGGAGCGGCTCGAGACCGAGCTGCGCCGGATCAAGTCGCTGCTCCGCTCCGCGCTCGACAGCCTCGACGAGGCGTCGGGCGACGAGCGCGAGCCCGTGGGCGAGCAGACCGGCGAAATTCGCCGTTTGATCAGCTAAGAGCCGGCCGCGCAGATCCCTGAGAGCCGTTTCGCCACCCGGCTCCCCGTCCTCGCTCGTGTCTATCCTGTCGTGGTGGCTGCGCCCACGATCAGATTGCGGCTTCGAGTTGCTCCGGGAGCGTCGCGCCCCGGCGTCGTCGGCCGGCACGGTGACGCGTGGAAGGTTCGCGTCGCGGCGGCGCCTGCGCAGGGGAAGGCCAATGACGCAGTCCTCGAGCTGCTCGCCGCGACGCTGAACGTCCCGCGCGCGAGCGTCACGCTCGTTTCGGGCGGCGGCTCTCGGAACAAGATCGTCGAGCTGACCGGTATCGAGCCGGACGAGATCGAACGAAGGCTCGCCACGGCGGGCGGACAGGAGACCCAGACCGGATGAGCATCGACACTGCCCACTTCCGCCAGGAGCTCGAGCAGGCCCGCGAGCGGCTGCAGAAGACGATCGAGCACCACGACATCGGCAACGCCTCTCTCACCGAGGAGACCGGTGAGTCCGCGGCCGACAACCACCTGGCGGACAGCGCGTCGGAGACCTACGACCGCGAGCTCGACGAGGGGCTCGAGGAGGACGCGCGCGAGCAGCTGCGCCAGGTCGAGAGCGCACTCGCCCGGATCGAGTCGGGCGAGTACGGCACCTGCGAGGTGTGCGGCAAGGAGATTCCCGTCGAGCGGCTCGAAGCGATGCCCTCCGCGACGCTCTGCATCGACGACGCGAGGCGGCTGGGCCGATGAGAAAGCGGGGCCGGTGAACGAGCCGGCCCGCCGCGAAGCGCCGCCCCCGCTCGACGTCCGCGTCGGCTCGTCGACGAACGCGTTGCGACCGATCCTGGCCGCGGAGCGCCCGCTCGGCGCCGGCCTGCGGCAATGGGTCAGCCTCGCGGCGATCGTGCTCGCCGCGGTGGCGGCCGACCAGGTCACGAAGCAGGTCGTCGCGCGCGCTCTCGCTCTCGGCGAAGAGGTGCAGATCGCGGGCCCGTTCTCGATCCACCATGTCCATAACTCCGGGATCGCGTTCGGCTTTTTCGCGAGCGCGACCTCGATCGTGATCGTGGTGACGGCGATCGCGGTCGCGTGGATGCTCGTCTTCTTCACGCGCTCGGGAGCTCGTCATCCGGTGCTGCCGGTGGCGCTCGGCCTCGTGCTCGGCGGCAGCCTCGGCAACCTGCTCGACCGGGTGCGCCTCGGGCACGTGACCGACTTCCTCGACTTCCGCTTCTGGCCCGCGTTCAACCTCGCCGACGTATTCATCGTTGTCGGCGTCGCGACCCTCTTCGGCGCGCTCGCGGGCGGCGACCGCTCCAAGCGCCGGCCGCCGAGCACCGTTGTCCACTCTCCGCTTTCGCGCTCCTGAGCCCGAGCGACTCGACCGGGCCGTCGCCGGCCGGGCCGAGGTCGGCTCCAGGTCGCTCGCCGAACGGCTGATCGCCGACGGCGCCGTCCTTGTCGACGGCCAGACGCGGTCGAAGAGCCACAAGCTCGAAGGTGGGGAGGAGATCGTCGTCGAGCTGCCGGCCGATGCGGCTCCGCTCGAGCCCGAGGAGCTGGATCTTCGCGTCGCCTGGGAGGACGAGCACCTGCTCGTCGTCGACAAGCCGGCCGGCATCGTCGTCCACCCGGGGACGGGCCACCGAAGCGGGACGCTCGTCCACGGCCTGCTCGTGCACGACGTAGCCGGCGGAGACGAGGACCGGCCCGGAATCGTCCACCGGCTCGACCGCGACACGTCCGGTTTGCTCGTCGTCGCGCGCTCGGACGAGGCACACGCACGCCTGCAGGAGCTGATCCGCCGGCGCGAAGTCGAGCGGCGCTATCTCGCGCTCGTAAAGGGCGTGCCGAAGTCGCGTACCGGCAGAGTCGAGGCGCCGATCGGCCGCGACCGCGTCGACAGGTCCCGCCACTCGCTCGACACGACGACGCCACGGGACGCGGTCACGCACTTCGAGGTGCTCGAGCTGCTCGGTTTGCGTGCGCTCCTCGGGCTGAGGCTCGAGACGGGACGGACACATCAGATCCGGGTCCACCTGGAGGCGATCGACCTGCTGATCTCGGGCGACCCGGTCTACGGCTCCGCCGGCGACCTCGGGCTCGAGCGTCAGTTCCTGCACGCAGCCGGCCTCGCCTTCGAGCATCCGTTCACAGGCGAGCGCGTCGACGTCGAGTCGCCGCTGCCCGATGACCTCGCCGCAGCGCTCGCGCGCGCCCGCGAGCAGGTCTGACCACCGCTACACTGCTGCCGTCCAGTCCTCCGTCCCGGCGATCAGGACGGGTGGGGGTGCCGCTCTTTGAGAGCGGTTCCGCCCGCGCCCCGCCGGCTTGCACCGCAGTCAACCGTGAAAGGGGCCATTCCCTTGGCAGTCGTATCTATGCGGGACCTCCTGGAGGCCGGCGTCCATTTCGGCCACCAGACGCGCCGCTGGAATCCGAAGATGAAGCGTTTCATCTTCACCGAGCGCGGCGGCATCTACATCATCGACCTGACCCAGACCTCCGAGCTGCTCCAGGAGGCGCACGATTTCGCGCGGAACCTTGCCGAGCGCGGCGGCACGATCCTCTTCGTCGGCACGAAGAAGCAGGCGCAGGACGCCGTCACGCAGGAGGCGGGCCGTGTCGGTATGCCGTACGTCGCGAATCGGTGGCTGGGTGGCCTGCTGACGAACTGGCGGACTATCACCGACCGGATCGCGCACCTGCACGAGCTGCGCCGGCTCAAGAGCGAGGGTCAGCTCGAGCTGCTGCCCGCGAAGGAGCGGATCACGATGCTCCAGGAGCTGGAGAAGCTCGAATCGAACCTCGGCGGCGTCGCCGACCTGAAGCGGCAGCCCGACGCGGTCTTCATCGTCGACCTGAAAAAGGAGCAGCTCGCCGTGCGCGAGGCGCGCCGGCTCGGCGTTCCGATCATCGCGCTCGTCGACACGAACTGCGACCCGGACGAGGCCGACTTCATCATCCCGGGCAACGACGATGCGATCCGCTCGTGCAGCCTGATCGTCCGGGCGATCGCGGACGGCATCGCCGCCGGCCAGAGCAAGGTGACGCCGAAGGAGATGGCCGGGAACGGCAACGGCGCATCCGCTGCCGAGCCCACCGAGCCGGCTGCCGCCGACGAGACCCCTGCGCCCGAGGAGACTCCGGTCGCTGCAGCCGAGGCGCCTGCCGAGGTTGAAGCCCCGGTCGCGGAGCCCGAGCCCGCCGAGCCCGATCCGGCGGAGGCCGATCCGGCGGAGCCCGAGCCCGCACCCGCATCCGAGGCTGCCGTGTCCGACCCTGTCGAGACGCCGGCCGCCGAGAAGACCGAGGAGACCTCGTGAGCACGACCATCTCCGCAGCCCAGGTGAAGGAGCTTCGCGACGCCACCGGCGCGCCGATGATGGACGCGAAGCGCGCGCTCGAGGAGACCGGCGGCGACCTCATGGCCGCCCGCACGCTCCTGCGCGAGAAGGGCATGGCGCAGGTGGCCAAGCGAGCCGGACGCGCGACCTCCGAGGGCCTCGTCGGCTACCGGATCGAGGGCCACGCCGGCACGATGGTCGCGGTCGGTTGCGAGACCGAGCCCGTCTCGAAGAACGAGGCCTTCCAGGCGTACGCGAAGCAGGTGCTCGAGGCCGTGCACGCCGACGGCCCCGGCGCGGTCGAGTCGCTCGAGCAGGATCGTGTCGATGTCAGCGCGAAGCTCGGTGAGAACATCGTCGTCGTCGGCGCCGAGCGCTACGAGACCGGCGACGGCGAGGTCGTCAATGCCTATGCGCACCCGCCGGCGAACAAGATCGGCGTCATCGTCCAGCTCGAAGGCGGTAGCGAAGAGCTCGCGCGCCGGCTGGCGATGCACATCTCGTTCGCCGCTCCCGAATGGCTGACCAAGGACGACGTGCCTGCCGAGACGGTCGAGGCGGAGAAGCAGGTCTTCCGCAATTCCGACGAGCTCGCGGGCAAGCCCGAGCAGGCGATCGAGAAGATCGTCGAGGGAATGCTCGCCAAGCGCTTCTTCGCCGCTCAGCCGGGCGGCGTGCTCACCGAGCAGCCGTGGATCCACGACTCGGCGAAGACGGTCGGCCAGGCGCTCTCCGAGGCCGATGCGCGTGTGGTGGCGTTCAGGCGCCTCACTGTCGCAGAATAGGCCTGTGCCTCACCAAACGGCGCCCACCCTGTACCCGGCGGCTGCAAAGCTGCGCCGTGCGTCGTGCTCAGTCGCGCCCATACCAGCCCGTATGCACGGTCCCTGCGTCCTAGCCTGGCGCGCTTTTCGCTCGCCGGAAACAGGGCAGCGCCGTCCGGCGAGGCACCTGTGACGACGCACGAGGAGTTGGCGGAGCAGACACCCGCGGGCGCCGCTCCCGCCTTCCGCCGCGTCCTCCTGAAGCTCTCGGGCGAGGCACTGATGGGCGACCACGACTTCGGCACCGACCCGAGGACGGTCGACGCGATCGCACGCGAGATCGTCGCGGTGCAGACCGAGGGGCTGGAGCTCGCGATCGTCGTCGGCGGCGGCAACATCTACCGCGGCATCTCCGCCGCCGCCGAGGGGATGGACCGAGCTACCGCCGACTACGCGGGCATGCTCGCGACCGTCCTCAACGCGCTGACGCTGCAGGACGCGCTCGAGCGGCTCGGCGCCGACACGCGGGTGCTTTCGGCGCTCGAGGTCTCGGAGGTCGCCGAGCCGTACATCCGCCGCCGCGCGATGCGCCACCTCGAGAAGGGCCGCGTCGTCATCTTCGCGGCCGGCACCGGCAACCCGTTCTTCACGACCGACACCGCCGCGGCGTTGCGCGCGCTCGAGATCGGCGCCGAGGCGATCCTGATGGCGAAGAGCGGCATCAAGGGCGTCTACGACGGCGACCCGAATCAGGATCCGAACGCGACCTTCCTGCCGGCATTGACCCATTTGGAGGCGATCGAGCGCGGTCTCCGCGTGATGGACACGACCGCGCTCTCCCTCTGCATGGAGAACTCGCTGCCGATCCACGTCTTCCAGCTTGCCGAGGGCAACATCCTCCGGGTCGCGACCGGCGAGCAGGTGGGAACCGTGATCTCGACACCATCACCTTCACTGCCGACAAAGGAGAGCTGATGCCGACCATCGAGGAGTTCCTGGACGACGCCAAGCGGCGGATGGACAAGTCGATCGAGACCACGCGGACCGAGTTCAACAGCGTGCGCACGGGCCGGGCCTCGGCAGCGCTCCTCGACCGGATCACGATCGACTACTACGGCACCTCGACGCCGCTGAAGAACATGGCGACAATCGGTGTCCCCGAGCCGCGAATGATCACCGTGCAGCCGTTCGACCCGACTCAGATCAAGGCGATCGAGAAAGCGGTGCAGGAGTCCGACCTCGGGCTGACACCGTCGAACGACGGCAAGCTGATCCGCCTGCCGATTCCGCAGCTGACGGAGGAGCGCCGCAAGGAGCTCGTCAAGCTGGTGCGCAAGTACGGCGAGGACGGAAAGATCGCGATCCGGAACGTGCGCCGCGACGTGATGAAGCACCTCGAGGAGCTCGTCAGGAACGGCGAGGTCGGCGACGACGAGGAGCTCCGCGGCGAGAAGCAGGTGCAGAAGCTGACCGACGAGCACACGACCGCGATCGACGACCTGATCAGGCACAAAGAGACAGAGATCATGGAGGTTTGACTCGCTTCGCGAGCCAAACCTCTAGGTGAAGGCCCTGACGCTTCGCGAACTACATAACGCTTCGCGCGAAGCGCGAAGCGTGGCGATCATCATGGACGGCAACGGCCGCTGGGCGGAGCGGCGCGGACTGCCGGTCGCGGACGGCCACCGGGAGGGCACGCGCGCGCTGCGGCGCACGGTCGAGGCCGCAATCGATCTCGGCGTCCGCTCCCTCGCCGTCTATGCCTTCTCGACCGAGAACTGGGCGCGTCCGGCCGACGAGGTCGAGTCGCTGATGGAGATCTTCGGCGAGACGATCGAGCGCGAGCTGCCCGACCTCGCCAAGCAGGGCGTCCGCACGCGCTTTATCGGCCGCCGCGACCGCGCACCGGACTGGCTTCAGGAGCGGATGGCGTCGCTCGAGTCCGAGACCGCCGCCAACGACCGGCTCTCGCTCTGGATCGCGTTCGACTACGGTGGTCGGGCGGAGCTCGTCGAGGTCGCGCGGCGTCTGATCGCCGCGGGCGTGCGCCCGGAGGAGGTCGATGAGGACGCGCTCGCGGCGCAGCTCTACGCGCCCGAGCTGCCCGATCCCGACCTGCTGATCCGCACCTCGGGTGAGCTACGGCTCTCGAACTTCCTCCTCTGGCAGCTCGCCTACGCCGAGCTCGTCTTCGTCGAGACACTGTGGCCGGACTTCGGCGAGGCCGAGCTGCGGAGCGCGCTCGCCGACTACGCGACACGGCGGCGACGCTTCGGCGGACGCTGACGTGAGCAACTTCGTCTCGCGCGTCCTCGTCACGGTCGTCGGCGTCCCCGTCGTGCTGTACCTCGTCTACCTCGGCGGGTGGTGGCTCTTCGGCATCGCCGCCTTCGCGGCACTCGTGGCCCTGCACGAGCTCTACGTGATGGCCCGCTCGCTGCGACCGCTCGTGCCCGCGGGCTATGCGGGTGCGCTCGCGACGCTGCTCGGCGCCCACCTCGGCGGGGCCGAGTGGATGGTCGGCGGCTTCATGCTCACGCTCGTGCTCGCGTTCCTGCTCTACGGAATCGCAGAGACGCGGCAGACCGCAACCGTGACGATGAGCACGACGGTGATGGGAGCGGCCTGGATCGCGCTCGGGCTCGGCTGCCTGATCCTCCTCCGCGACGTTCCCGAGCACGGTCGCCTCGCCGTCTTCACCGTGCTGATCGCCGTCTTCGCCGACGACACCGTGGCCTACCTCGTCGGCCGCATGCTCGGACGGCACAAGCTGGCGCCGTCGCTGTCGCCGGGGAAGACGTGGGAGGGATTCGTCGCGGGCACCGCCGCCGCGATCGCCGTCGCCTTCTTCGCCCTTTACGAGCAGGACTTCCTCACCATCCCGGAGTCGATCGCGCTCGGTGCCGTGATCGCCCTTGCCGGGGCGGCCGGCGATCTGTTCGAGTCGGCGCTCAAGCGCGACCTGCAGGTGAAGGATTCGGGCCAGCTGCTCGGCGGCCACGGCGGCATGCTCGACCGGATCGACTCGCTGCTCTTCGCCGCGGTCGCGGCCTTCTACGTGGTGCTCGCACTTGCGTAGGCACACTGTGGCGGTGAGGCGAATCGCGCTGCTCGGGGCCACCGGGTCGATCGGCCGGCAGGCGCTCGAGGTCGTGGGGCGGAACCCGGAGCTCGAGCTCTGCGCGCTTGCCTCCGGCTCCTCCGATCTGTCGGCGCTCATGGCCGAGCACGGCGTTGCTCACGCGCAGGTCGGCGGCGACCTGACCGAGCTGCTGGAGGCATCGGAGCCGGACGTCGTCCTGAACGCGGTCGTCGGCTTCGCCGGGGTCGGCGCGACCCTCTGGGCGCTCGAGCACGGCGTCACGCTCGCGCTCGCGAACAAGGAGAGCCTCGTCGCAGCCGGCGCGCTCGCACTGGCTGCAAAGGAGCGAGGCGGCGGCCTGCTGCTGCCCGTCGACTCCGAGCACTCAGCGCTCTTCCAGTGCCTCGAAGGGCGGGCGCCCGGCTCCGTCGACACGCTCGTCCTGACCGCGTCCGGCGGCCCGTTCCGCGGGCGGACACTCAGCGAGCTCGCGGACGTGACGGTGGAGGACGCGCTCGCGCACCCGACCTGGAGCATGGGCCCGAAGATCACCGTCGACTCGGCCACGCTCGCGAACAAGGGACTCGAGCTGATCGAGGCGCACTTCCTCTTCGGCGTCCCGTACGACCGGATCGAGGTCGTCGTCCACCCGACGTCGGTCGTGCACTCGCTCGTGCGCTTCCGCGACGGCGCTGCGCTTGCGCATCTGGGTTATCCGGACATGACCGTGCCGATCTCCTACGCGCTCACCTACCCCGACCGGGCCGCAACGGACGTGCCCGGCCTGGACCTGGCCGGCGGTCTGACTCTGGAGTTCTCGGTGCCCGACCTGGAGACATTTCCGCTGCTCGCGCTTGCGCGCCGGGCCGGGGAGGCCGGCGGGACGTACCCGGCGGTCTTCAACGCGGCCAACGAGGTCGCCGTCGCCGCCTTCCTCGCTGGCAGGCTGCCGTTCCTCGGGATCGCGGAGGTCGTGGAAGCCGCGCTCGACGCCGCGGACGGCTCGGCTGCACGCGACCTGGCGGAGCTCGTCCAGGCCGACGCCGAGGCGCGCCTGCTCGCCGGTCGCGGGGTGCTGGTCGCGTGAGCCTCGCTCGCCTTCGGCTCGCTCCCGTGGGGGAAACCATGTTTCCCCCACGGGCTCCCTTCTTCTGCCCTGTGGGGGAACTTCCAAGTTCCCCCACACCCACTAAAGCTCATGGCGGAAACGAGCCATGAGCATCTTCGTCTCGATCCTCGGCCTCGGCTTCCTGATCCTGATCCACGAGGCGGGCCACTTCTTCGTCGCGCGGGCGGTCGGGATGAATCCGCGCAAGTTCTATCTGGGCTTT
>JBDSOJ010000055.1:0-9995 GCA_039914895.1 Gaiellaceae bacterium | reverse complement strand
GCCAGGCAGCGGATGAGGCGTTCGCACCGACCGACATCGTGGAGGCGCCGACCGCCCAGGCCTTCGTGATCAGCGGTGAACGGACGCAGTGAGTTCCGTCCTTCGGGACGTGTCGGGTTGAACGAGGGCTAGACGAGCGCCGACTCGGCCGGCTGCGCGCCGGTCGTGCCGAAGGTGATGCCCTCGCGGCCGAGCGCGAGCTGAACTTCCTCCCGCGCCTTGTAGATCCGCCACTTGACGGTGGCGAGCGTGACCTCGAGCGAGTCGGCGATCTCGGAGTACGAGAGACCGACGACGTCGCGGAGCAGCAGCGCCATCTTCAGGTCGACGCTCAGGTTCTCGACCGCGCGCCAGACGGCGTCGATCGCCTCGACGCGCTCGAACGGCGCGTCGACGACCTCGAGCGGCGGAATGTCTTCGAGGTTGACGACCGCGCGCGGCCGCCGCTCGAGCGCCCGCAACTCGTCGAGGACCCGGTTCTTCGTCACCTGGAAGAGCCAGGTCGTGAACAGGCAGCGGCGCGAGAAGTTCGGCAGCCCCTGATAGACGCGGATGAAGACTTCCTGCGTCAGATCCTCCGCGAGCGAACGGTCTCCCACGAGCCGGAGCACGTAGTTGAACACGGGCAGCTCATAGGCACGGACGATGAGCGAAAAGGCCCGCTCATCCCCTCGCTGAGCCTTCCGCAGGACGCCAAAATCAGGCTGGGGCAGCGACAAGTCGGCGGCAGTATAGCGCCCAGATCGGGAAATGGAAGGTCGCGTTTACGCCGTCGCGCACAAGGTTCCTCCCGTCATCTCGGACGGTATGTCCAAACCCAGGAGCCGCAGGGCCGTGGGTGCTAGATCGGAAAGCTCGCCGCCATCCTTGAGTCCCGCCTCACTCGAGGTGAGGATGAGCGGAACCTGATTCGTCGTGTGGGCGGTGTGCGGGCTGATCCCGTCGGGTTCGAGCATCTGCTCCGCGTTGCCGTGGTCGGCGGTGACGAGGCAGACGCCGCCCGCGGCGTGAGTCGCCTCGACGACGACGCCGAGGCACTCGTCCGTGACCTCGACGGCGGTGATGACGGCGGGGATCGAACCTGTATGCCCGACCATGTCCGGGTTGGCGAAATTGATCACCGCGAAGCGGTAGCCGTTCCCGAGCTCGGCCGCGAAACGGGACGCGAGCTCGCGCGCGGACATCTCCGGCCTGTGGTCGTAGCTCGGCACGTCGCGCGGGCTCGGGACGAGAATCCGCGTCTCCCCCGGCCACTCCTGCTCGACACCGCCGTTGAAGAAGTAGGTGACGTGGGCGTACTTCTCCGTCTCGGCGACGTGAAGCTGACGAGCACCGGCGCCGGCAAGCGTCTCTGCGAGCGTGCGCTCGACGATCTGCCGCCCGAACGCGACCGGGACATCGAGCTCGCCGGAGTAGCGGGTCATCGTGGTCAGATCGAAGCCGGCCTCGACGAGCTTCTGCGCGAGCTGGCGGCCACGATCGGGTCGGAAGTTGAAGAAGATCGCGGTATCTCCCCATGTGAGCCGCGGAGCGCCCTCGACGACGAGCGGCTCGAGGAACTCATCGGTTGCGCCACGGTCGTAGCTCTCTTGCACATAGCGCAACGTGAGCTGTGCCGGTACATGTACACCCATGTCCCGGGAGATCGCGCCGACCGCTTTCTCGGTCCGCTCCCAGCGGCTATCCCGGTCCATCGCGTAGTAGCGGCCGACGACCGTCGCGAGCCGCTCCGCCGGCAGCACTGCGAGGTCGGAGGCGGCCGCGGTCGGGGAGACGTCGCGGCCGTCGGTGAACGCGTGGATCCACGTCCGCTCCTCGAGCCCGAGGCGCCGCGCCAGCTCAAGCAGCGCCCGCACATGATCGAGGTGCGAGTGGACGCCGCCCTTCGAGACGAGGCCGAGCAGGTGGACGTTGCCGCCCCGCTCACGCGCCCGCTCGAAAGCCCCCACCAGCGCGGCGTTCTCGTAGAAGGAGCCGTCGCGGACGGCGACGTTCACGCGCTGCAGATCCTGAAAGAGGATACGGCCCGAGCCGATCGTCAGGTGGCCGACCTCGGAGTTGCCCATCTGCCCGGGCGGCAGGCCGACGGCCTCGCCCGACGCCGCCAGCGTCGTGTGGGGATACGTGCGCCACAGCCGGTCGAAGACGGGCGTCTGCGCCAGCTCGACGGCATTCCCCGGGCCGGGCGGAGCGCAGCCCCAACCGTCGAGGACGACGAGCGTTACGAGGTCGAAGCGGCGCGACAAATCGCTGCGAAGGAGTCGGGCTCGAGCGAGGCGCCGCCGACGAGGGCGCCGTCGACCGACTGGCGCGAAAGCAGCTCGGCTGCATTCTCGGGCTTGACCGAGCCGCCGTAGAGCACGGGCCGGTCGAGCAGGCTCTTGATGAACAGGTGCGCCTCCTCCGCCTGCTCGGGCGTGGCGGTCTTGCCGGTGCCGATCGCCCAGACCGGCTCGTACGCGAGCACGAGGTTGTCGTGGTCGCCGGCGGCGAACGCGATTGCCTCGACCTGGATCTTCAGCACGAGCTCCGTGTCGTTCGACTCGCGCTGCTCGAGCGTCTCGCCGACGCAGGCGATCACCCCGAGCCCCGCCTCGAGCGCCGTGCGCGCGCGCCGGGCGACCATCTCGTTGCTCTCGCCGAAGAGCTGCCTGCGCTCCGAGTGCCCGACGAGCGCCCCTTCGACGCCGAGCTCGAGCAGCATCTCCGGCGAGACCTCACCGGTGTACGCGCCCTGCGCCTCCCAGTGGACGTTCTGCGCGTAGACCGTGCGCCCGCTCTCGACGGCCGCCGCGAGCGAGACGAACGGCGGGCAGAGGACGACGTCGACTCCGTCCGGGGGCTCGAAACCGTCGAAGAAGGCGCGCGCGTCGGCAGGCCCCTTGAACATCTTCCAGTTCCCTGCGATCAGCATCACGTCGATTCTCCAGGATCGCGGCGATCTGGGATCGCAGACACACCTGGGAGCTCCTTCCCCTCGAGCAGCTCGAGCGACGCCCCGCCGCCGGTCGACACCCAGGAGACGCGGTCGTCGAGCCCGAGCTCGTTGATGGCGCGGACCGAGTCACCGCCGCCGACCACGGTGTAGCCCGCCACGGAAGCGACCGCTTCCGCGACCGCCTTCGTCCCGCCCGCGAACGGCTCCCACTCGAAGACGCCCATCGGCCCGTTCCAGAAGACGGTCTTCGCGGCGCGGATCCGGTGCGCGAAGTCCTCGCGCGAGTCCGGGCCGATGTCGAGCCCGAGCCACCCTTCGGGCAGCGCGTCGAACGGGGTCACCTGCGTCTCTGCGTCCTCGACGAATTCGCTGGCGGCGACGACATCCGACGGCAACCGAACCGGAAACGACAGTGGATTCTCGTCGCGCAGCTGCTCGGCCATCTTGCCGCCGACGAGCACCTCGTCCGCCCGGCCGCCGAGGTTCTCCAGCACACCGAGCTTGTCCTCGACCTTGGCGCCGCCGGTGACGAGCAGGAACGGTCGCTCGACCTCGCCGAGCAGCCGACCGAGGTGCTCGAGCTCGTCGAGCAGCAGCAGCCCCGCGTAGGCGGGCAGAAGCTCGGCGACGCCGACGGTCGATGCGTGCGCGCGATGCGCGGAGCCGAACGCGTCGTTGACGAAGAGATCGCAGCCGTCGGCGAGCTCCTGCGCGAACGCGGGATCGTTGTCGGTCTCACCCGCGTGAAAGCGCGTGTTCTCCAGCACCTCGAGCCGCTCGTCGGGGAGCAGCGAGCGCAGGTGCGCGCGCACCGGCTCGATCCGGAACGCGTGATCCTCGCCCTGCGGGCGCCCGAGGTGTGAGCAGACGCGGATGCGGGCCGCGCCCCGGTCGAGCAGGAAGCGGAGCGTCGGCAGCGCCGCGAGGATGCGCGTGTCGTCGGCGACGGCCCCGTCTTCGAGCGGGACGTTCAGGTCTGCCCGGACGAGGACGGTCTTGCCGTCGACGTCCGCGTCACGCACCGAGCGCGGCAGCCGCACCGGCTAGAGCAGCTTCCCCATCAGGTCGACGAGGCGGCACGAGTAGCCCCATTCGTTGTCGTACCAGCCGAAGACCTTGACCATGCTCCCGTTCACCATCGTCAACTCGCTGTCGAAGATGCACGAGTACGGCGAGCCCTGGATGTCGCTCGACACGATCGGATCCTCGGTGTAGGAGAGGTACGCCGCGAGCGGCCCGGACGTGGCCGCCCTGAACGCCTCGTTGACCTCCTCGGCGCTCGTCTCGCGGCCGACCCGGCAGACGAGATCGGTGACCGACCCCGTCGGAACGGGAGCACGCATCGACATGCCGTCGACCTTTCCCTTCAGCTCCGGCAGGACAACTCCGATCGCGCGGGCCGCGCCGGTCGAGGTCGGAATCAGGTTGATCGCGGCAGCCCGAGCGCGGCGAAGGTCGTCGTGCGGCATGTCCTGCAGCCGCTGGTCGGCGGTGTACGCGTGGATCGTCGTCATGAAGCCCTGCTCGATCGTGAAGCCGTCGTGCAACACCTTCGCCATCGGCGCGACGCAGTTCGTCGTGCAGGAGGCGTTGGAGACGATGTGATGCAAGCCCTTGTCGTAGGTGTCATCGTTTACGCCGAGCACGATCGTGAAGTCCGGATCGGTGGCGGGAGCGGAGATGACGACCTTCTTCGCGCCGGCATCGAGATGCTTCTGGGCGTCGTCGCGCTTGGTGAAGAACCCGGTCGACTCGAGCACGACGTCGACGCCGAGGTCGCCCCACGGGATCGCGCCGGGGTCGCGCTCGGAAAGCAGCTTGAGCTCCTCACCGCCCGCACGGATGACGCCGTCCTTCACCTCGACGTCGCCTTCGAGCGGCCCGAGCGTCGAGTCGTACTTGAGCAGGTGCGCCATCGTGGCCTCGTCGCCGAGGTCGTTCGCCGCGACGATCTCGATGTCGGCCCCGCGCTCGAGCTGCGCGCGGAAGAAGTTGCGCCCGATCCGGCCGAAGCCGTTGATGCCTACGCGAATCGCCATTCCCTGAGCTCCCGTTTCGGTTCCGCGGCGGAGTCTAAGCGGCCGGCAGGTACTTCCCGCGCAGGTAGCGCAGGTACGGCTCGGGGTCGAGCCCGCCGCCGGTCGTCCGCTCGATCAGCTCGCGCGGCGTGAACTTGCGCCCGTGCCGCCAGAGGTGCTCCTGCAGCCACGCTGCGAGCGCGCCGAACTCTCCGCGCTCGAACTGGTCGTGCAGGTCGGGGATCTCAGCGGTCACCCGCTCCCACAGCTGGCCGGAAATCACGTTCCCGAGGGCATACGTGGAGAAGTAGCCGATCGCACCGACGGCCCAGTGCATGTCCTGGAGCACGCCGAGCGTGTCGTTCGGCGGCTCGACGCCGAGGTAGTCCTGCATCCGCTGATTCCAGATCTCCGGTAGCTGCTCGAGCTCGATCGACCCAGCGAGCAGCTCCTGCTCCAGCTCGAAGCGAAGGATGATGTGCAGGTTGTAGGTCGCCTCGTCCGCCTCGACCCGGATCAGCGAGGGCGCGACCCAGTTGACGGAGCGGTACCAGTCGTCGAGCGACGCGCCGGCGAGCGCATCCGGGAACGTCGCCTGCAGCTGCGGGAAGAAATGGCGCCAGAACGGGAGGCTGCGGCCGACCATGTTCTCCCACATCCGGCTCTGCGACTCGTGGAAGCCGAGCGAGGCTCCGTGCGCGAGCGGCGTGCGCTCGAGCTCGCGCGCGACGCCGTGCTCGTAGAGGCCGTGGCCGGTCTCGTGCATCGTCCCGAAGAGCCCGTCGAGGTTGTCGTCGAAGTAGCGGGTCGTCAGCCGGATGTCGCCGATGCCGATCGAGGCCGCGAAAGGATGCACCGCCGTGTCGAGCCGCCACTCGGCCGGGTCGTAGCCGAAGCGCTCGATCACCTTCAGCTCGAACGCCTGCTGGTTTTCGAGCGGGAACACGCCGCCACGGACCGGCCGCTCGCCCTCCTCGCGCGCGGCCGCGACGAGCGGCACCTGCTCCTCCTTCAACCGGTCGAAGACGGCGCGCACCTCGGCGGTCTTCATCCCCGGCTCGAAGTCGTCAAGGAGGACGTCGTAGGGCTCGTCGTAGTCGTCGAAGCACTCGACGTACCGGCGCCGCAGCTCGAAGTTCTTGCGCAGCGCGGGCAGGAACTGTGAGAAGTCCGACTCCTGCCGCGCCTGCACCCAGACCGGCATCGCGAGCGAGGCGGCGCGTGACATCTCGGCGCGCAACTCGGACGGCACGCGGCGCGCCTTCCCCCAGTCGCGCCGGACGAGCCGGATCAGGCTCGCCTCGTCCGAGTCGTAGTCGAGCGAGTCCTCGAAGGACGAGAGCTCGTCGAGCAGCCGGCCCATCTCGTCGGAGGTGAGCGCCTCGTGCGCGATCCGGTCGAGGGTCGCAAGCTGCTCGGCCCGAACCCTGGCCCCGCCGGGCGGCATCTTCACCTGCTGATCCCAGCCGAGCAGAGACGACGTGCGGTCAAGATCCTCGATCTCGCCGATCCGCTCCTTCAGGTTCGCCAACGCCGCCTGCATGCGCCTCAACCTATCGTTCGCCGTCCCCGGTGTCGCACCGTTGCCGAAAGCGGAGTGACTCGCGGCCGGTAATGGCATATTCTGGAACCGGCGGGTTCGTGCTCGTCCGTCGTCGAATTCAGACCCCGTTCGGCGTCGGCACCGGAGCGCGACAAAACGGAGGGGGAGGTCGTCCTCGGAGCTCCCCCTCCGGCCCGTCCTTTTGGGGCGCAAGAGAAAGGGTCTCCGGAAGCAGATCCCGTCTCGCGCCAAAGCCCCCTGAAGGGTCGCTTCGCTCTCCTTCTGGGGCGCAAGCAGAAACGGGATCTGCAGAAGCAGATCCCGTTTCGCGCCAAAGCCCCCTGAAGGGTCGCTTCGCTCCCTCGGGCTCAATGACGGGCGGCGAGGTCCTGCAGTTTCCTCAGCCGTCGGTGGACTGACGCCTTGGTGGTGGGCGGCTCGCACTTGGCCGCGAGCTCGCGCAGCGGCAGCTGGGGGTACCGGAGCCGCAGGCGCGCGACCTCGTGCAGGCGGTCGGGCAGGCGCTCGAGCGTGCCGTCTCGCTGCAGCGCCCGCACCGCCTCGAGCTGCTCCTGCGCTGCCCGGCTGGTGCGAACGAGGTTGGCATGGTCGGCGTTCGCAAGCCGGTTCGCCTCACCGCGCGCGGCCGCGACGAGCGACCACTCCTCGAACGCGAGCACGGCGTCGCTCGCGCCGGAGCGCGCGAGGAGGGACTCGATCGCATCGACCCCCTTGGCGAACGCGACTGCGTGGCGTCCTCGGTCGAGTACACCCAGCCGCACGTCGTCCGCCGCCGCGACCGAGCACAGGAACTCCGCGCCCTCGACCGAGGTTGTTCGCAGCTCGAGATGCGGCGAGCGTGGGCCGGAGAGCGAGCCACCGCCGAGGAGGGCGCCCCGCAGATAGGCGCCCCGGCAGCACGCGCGGCCGACGACGCGCTTCGGCGGCCGTTCCAGCGGCGCGTGCCGGCCGTCGAGGACGCCCGCCTCGACGAGTGAGGCGAGCGCCGAGTCGTCGCCGCTGACGTGGAGCTGGTATCGCGTCGCCCGGTCGAACGAACGGCGCCGGTAGGTCCGGATCTCGGAGCGGATGCCGAGCTGTAGCAGAAGCGAGAAAGCCCGACGCGCGACCGCCGACGTCGAGACGTCGAGGTGGAGGGCAACCTGTCCGCGCCCGCGAAGGTGCACGCTTCCGGCCGAGTGGAAGAGCGCCGACACCTCGGCGAGGCGGCAGCAGCCGCGCGCCGGCGCGATCGCCGCCAGCTCGGAGCGGAGCTCGTCAGACAGACCCATGACCCTCGAGCGCCAGCAGGCGGCGCTTGTACTCGACCCCGAGCGAGCCGTAGCCGCCGATCCCACCGACGGAGACGACCCGATGGCACGGGACGAAGAGGGAGAAACGATTCTCGGCGCAGAAGGTGCCGGCTGCGCGGGCAGCGCGAGCACGGCCTGCGAGGGCGGAGAGCTCGCCGTAGCTGACGACCTCGCCCCAAGGCACCATCCGGAGCGCGCCCGCGAGTGCGGCCCGGAAGGGTGTGCTCCAATCTTCGTCGAGGGGGACGTCCGCAAACGAGACCCGCTCGCCGGCGAAGTAGCTGTGGAGACGTTGGAGCAGATCCGGCACGAAGCCGTTCGCCTCTCGCGAGGAATTCCTCGATAGCGTTTCAGTAGGGACACCCGGGGTGCCCCTGGGGGACGTTTCGGAAACGGCGGTTGTTCGCGGGGCGGCGCCCGCAAAGCTGACGCCCGGAGTTGGCGGATCGTGGGCGACAACAACGTCGCCGTCGCCGATCCACAGCTCCCCCACTCCCCAGCCGGCGACCTCGTAGGGGTGCCGCGTCACGCGCATCGACCTCGACTCTACAATCGGCCGCATGAGCGCCCCGGGACTCTTCAGACCGCCGGCTCCGGTGAACGAGCCGGTCAAGACCTACGCACCCGGCACTCCCGAGCGCGAGGAGCTCCGGGTCCGGCTGACGCAGATGGAGCGCGAGCGGATCTCGATTCCGATCGTGATCGGCGGCAAGGAGGTCGAGACGAAGGAGACGACCCAGGCGGTGATGCCGCACCGCAAGAACCACGTGCTCGCCGACGTCGCCAGGGGCGGGCCTGAGCACGTGCAGCAGGCGATCGACGCCGCCCGCGAGGCGCACAAAGACTGGTCGCGGCTGCCGTGGGAGGAGCGAGCGTCCGTCTTCCTCCGCGCGGCCGAGCTGCTCGCCGGCCCGTGGCGCTCGACGCTCGTCGCCGCGACGATGCTGAACCAGTCGAAGACCGCACACCAGGCCGAGATCGACGCTGCCGCCGAGCTGATCGATTTCTGGCGCTACAACGTCGAGTTCATGCTCCGGGTCTACTCGGAGCAGCCGGTCTCGTCGGCGGGCGTCTGGAACCGGATGGAGTACCGGCCCCTCGAGGGCTTCGTCTTCGCCGTCAGCCCCTTCAACTTCACCGCGATCGGCGGCAACCTGACCGCCTCGCCCGCGCTGATGGGCAACACGGTCGTCTGGAAGCCCGCCTCGACCGCCGCGCTCTCGGCCCACTACACCTTGCAGATCCTGCGCGAGGCCGGCCTTCCCGACGGCGTGATCAACATCGTCTACGGCTCCGGCGCGACCATCGGCGACGCTGCGCTCGCAAGCCCGGAGCTCGCCGGGATCCACTTCACCGGCTCGACCCCGGTCTTCCAGTCGATGTGGAACACGGTCGGGAGCAACATCGCGGCGTACCGCAACTACCCGCGCATCGTCGGCGAGACGGGCGGCAAGGACTTCATCATCGCGCACCCGAGCGCGGACGCCGCCGAGGTGGCGACCGCGATCGTGCGCGGCTCGTTCGAGTACCAGGGCCAGAAGTGCTCGGCCGCCTCCCGCGTCTACGCGCCGAAGAGCATGTGGCCGGAGCTGCGCGAGCACCTCGAGACCCAGGTCGCGGAGCTGCGCATGGGCGACGTCTCCGACTTCTCCAACTTCATGGGAGCCGTGATCGACAGCGGCTCGTTCAAGACCCAAAAAGACGCGATCGACGAGGCGCGCGCCTCCGGCAAGGCCGAGATCGTCGTCGGCGGCGACTACGACGACAGCGAGGGCTATTTCGTCTCCCCGACCGTGATCCAGACCGAAGATCCCGGCTATCGGACGATGAACGAGGAGCTCTTCGGCCCCGTCGTCACGACCTACGTCTACGACGACAAGCGCTGGAGCGAGACGCTCGACCTCGTCGACGAGGGCGCTCCCTACGGCCTCACGGGCGCGGTCTTCGCCGACGACCGCTTCGCCGTCGCAGAAGCGCACGACAAGCTCCGCTACGCGGCCGGCAACTTCTACGTCAACGACAAGCCGAGCGGCGCCGTCGTCGGTCAGCAGCCGTTCGGCGGCTCGCGCGCGTCGGGCACGAACGACAAGGCCGGCTCGATGTGGAACCTGATCCGCTGGGTCAGCCCGCGCACGATCAAGGAGACGTTCGTGCCGCCGACCGACTACCGCTACCCGTTCATG
>JBDSOJ010000051.1:0-5351 GCA_039914895.1 Gaiellaceae bacterium | reverse complement strand
GCTGCGATTCTGTTCCGCGAGCGCGTCCAGCAGCTGGGTCTCGGTCAGGAAACCTTCGTCGACCATGATCTGGCCGAGTTGTCGCCGGGTGTCGGGCGCCGCGTCCACGGAGTCCTTATCGGCTGGAACCGAGCGCGGCTGTAGGGCTACGCGCGCTCGCCCGCTAGCGTCCAGAGCACGAACGCCAGCCAGTGGACGCCGATCACGTCGGTCTGGATCCCGAGCACGAGCACGGCGGCGAGGGCTGCTGCCAGCCACGGCTCCCGGCGAAACACGAGCCTGAGCAGCGCGATGCTCCAAGCGATGAATGCGAGCATCCCGAGCAGGCCGAGCTCGACGCCGAGCTCGGTGTAGGTCGACTCGCCCGCCCTGATCTCCGTGTCCGTGCGCTTTGCGGTCACGCCCGCGTTGCCGACGCCGAAGCCCTGCGGGTGCCGGGCTATCGTCTCGACGCCTTCCTCGAGCGCGTCCAGGTGGCTCGCGAACGACGATTCGCCCGGATCGAACGCGCTCCCGCTCGTCGGCTCCTGCTGTCCTCCCGCCCGCTGGATCTCGAGCTCCGAGGCGGTGTACCGGGTCTCGGGCGCGAGGTCCGGGTAGGCGCGGACGAAGAAGAACGCCGCCGCCAGGAAGACCGCGGCCGCGGCGACCGGCCACCAGCTGCGCAGCGCCCAGCCGAGCGCGACGAGGCCGACGGCGAGCGCGGCGATCGCCGTCCGCGAGTACGTGAACAGCAGCCCGATCGCGAGCAGCGCCGTGACCAGGGGGAGCCGCCGTGAGCTGCTCCGCCAGGTCGCCGCGACGAGAATCGCGACGAGCAGGAGGTAGGCGGTCGCGAGCGGGCTGAGGAAGGTCGAGACGAGCCGGCGCAGCGGCCGCTCGTCACCCGTGTTGTAGGCCCAGTTCTCGGGGAGGCCGGAGAGCCCCCGGTACTCGAGCCCGAGCTGCTCGCGGAACCAGCCCGGTACGCCCGAGTCGCGCCAGGTCTGCAGCGAGACCGTGTAGATGTCGACGAGCCCCCAGGCCGCGACCACCGCAGCGACGCCCAGGATCAGCCCGCCGACGAACCTCCGGTCGCGCGCGGAAAGGGTCAGTCCCCGGCCAAGGAAATAGCAGGCAACCGGGGTCAGGTCGTGTCGGACGCCGTAGAGGATCCCGCGCGCCGAGGCGTCGCCGCCAAGCCAGTCCTGCGGGAGCAGCGCGTAGAGGACGACGAAGGCCGCGTAGGCGAGCGCGAGCCAATCGGCCGAGGTCGACTTGAACGGGATCCCGCGGCGGCGCCAGACGATCGCGCCGAGGCCGGCGGCGAGCAGCACCTCCTTCCAGGCCGAGGCGGCGTCGAGCGCGAGGTCGCGCACGCCCGCGTCCCAGAGCTCGGCCATCGCGAGGTTGTGGAAGGGGAGGGCAACGACGAATGCGTAGAGCGCCCAGCGGGGAGTCCGGTCAATCGACAACGGCCACCAGCGTCAGGCCGAGGTTGACGATCCGCACGTCGCCGGGGAAGAGCGCGGCGAGCGCGGCGGGGCCGAGCAGCCGGTTCCGCTTCGCCCACGGCTTGTGCGCGAGGTCGTAGGCGCGGTGCGCGACGCGGTCCGGCAGCCAGTGGACGAGCGGCAGCCGCGTGTGCACCTCGATCGGGAACCAGCGGTTCGGAGTCGTGACGAAGACGCGGCGACCGACCCGCAGCGTCTCGGCGACGAAGCGGCGCTGCTCCTCCACCCCGCCGACGTGCTCGATCACCGCGTTCGAGAAGACGATGTCGAACGTCCGATCCTCGAACGGGAGCTCGAGCGCGTTCCCCTGCACGTAGCGGGCGGCCGGATAGCCGGCACGAAAGCGCGCACCCTCGTGCAGGCCGACCGCGGTCAGCCGCTCCGGCCATGGGTACATGTCCTCGAAGAAGTTCAGCGTCCCGCAGCTGCCCTCGTTGTCGCTCAGCTCGCCGAAGGCGAAGTCGTCGACGCCGACGTCCAGCACCGTCGTCTCGGCTGTCGGCGCCATCGTCTCCATGAAGAGGCCGAACTTGCGCCTGCGCGAACGCAGCGAGATCCGGTCGGCGGGGCCCATCAAGGCAGAACAGTAAGGTGCGGACCGGTGATCGAGGACGTCGTCAGACCGCGTGGCCCGTACCGCCTGCACCTGATGACGTACGGCCGCGAGCTCGAGCTGCCGCTGCCCGGCGGCGCCGGCGGCCGGGCCTGGCAGCGGCCGGACGGGCTCGTCCACCTGCGCGCGCCCGACGAGGAGGGGCTCGAGCTGCTGCGGTTCTGCCTCGCGCTCGACGCCGACACGACCGAGTTCGCGCACCGATTCCGGAGGGATGCCCTCCTCGGCCCGTCGATCCGGCAGCTGCACGGGCTGCGGCCGCTCCGCCGGGCGACGGTCGCGCACGCGCTGCTGCGGGCGATCTGCGGGCAGCTGATCGAGGCGAGGCGGGCGCTCGCGATCGAGCGGGCGATCCTAGGGGCGATCGGCGATCGGGCCCCGAGGCGCGAGGCGATCGCGGCGCTCTCGCCGGCCGAGCTGCGCCGGCTCGGGCTGGCCACGCACCGCGCGTCGACGCTCGTCCGCGTCTGCCGCTCGCTCGACCTCGAGGGTCTGCGCGGCCGGCCGATCGAGGCGGTCGAGACGCGGCTGCTGCGCGAACGCGGGCTCGGGCCCTGGTCGCTCGGCGTGATCGCGCTCGAGGGGCTCGGCAGCTTCCGCCACGGGCTCGTCGGCGACCTCGGCCTCGTCAAGCTCTGCTCGGCGCTCCGAGGGCGCTGGGTCGAGACCCACGAGACCGCCGAGCTGCTCGCGCCGTACGAGGAATGGGCCGGGCTGGCCGGCGTCTATCTGCTGCGCGGCTGCACCGCCGGGCTCGTGCCGGGCGCGAACGCCGACCGCGCGCGGCTCGCCCGTTGCCGAGCGGCGTAACGCTGGCATAAGATCAACGGATGAAGCTCGGGCACAACTCCAAGATCGACCTGATCAAGGGCGTGCCGCTCTTCGCGTCGGCATCGAAGCAGGAGCTGGCCGAGATCGCCTCGATCGCGGACGAGATCGACCTGCCCGACGGCAAGGTGCTGATCAGGGAGGGCGATTCCGGCCGCGAGTTCTTCGTCCTGATCGAAGGGTCGGCCGAGGTCGAGCGCGGCGGCAAGCAGGTGGCCTCGATCGGCCCTGGCGACTTCTTCGGCGAGATCGCGCTGGTCTCGAAGACCCCCCGGAACGCAACGATCACGACCACATCGCCGGTGCGCGCGCTCGTGATCACCGACCGGGCGTTCCGGCACCTGCTCGACCACTCGCCGCAGATCGCGGTCGGCGTCCTCACCGCGCTCGCCGAGCGCCTCGCGCCGACGACCTTGTAGCGCCGCCTAGACTTCCGCGATGGCGGTGAACGAGCGCAAGATCGCGGTCCTCGGTGCCGGCCAGATCGGCGAGGCGCTGATCGGCGGGCTGCTCTCTTCCGGCTGGCGTGCTCCCGCCGAGCTCGCCGCCTCGACGCGCCGCGAGGAGCGTGCGGCCGAGCTGCGCGAGCGGCACGGGATCACGGTCACGCTCTCGAACGCGGAGGCTTTGGCGGGGGCGGCGCTCGTAGTGATCGCCGTCAAGCCGCAGGACCTGGAGGTGCTGCTCGGCGAGATCGGCCCGCTGATCCAGCCGGAGCAGACGGTGCTGTCGATCGCAGCCGCGATCCCGACCGCCGCGATCGAGCGCCAGCTCGGCAGCGGCGTCCCGGTCGTGCGGGCGATGCCGAACACGCCCGCGGTCGTGCACGAGGGGATGGCGGGCGTCTGCGCCGGCTCGCACGCGGCGGAGGAGCACCTGACTCTGGCGGAGGAGGCGCTCCGCCACCTCGGCGCGGTCGTGCGCGTCTCCGAGCCGTACATGGACGCCGTCACGGCGGTCTCCGGCTCGGGCCCCGCCTACTTCGCGCTGCTCGCCGAGGCGATGATCGAGGCCGGGATCCTGCTCGGGCTCTCGCGCGAGATCTCGACACAGCTCGTCGTGCAGACGATGCTCGGCACGGCGAAGCAGCTGCGCGACCTGAAGATGCACCCGGTCGAGCTGCGCGAGATGGTGACGTCGCCGGGTGGGACGACGATCGCAGCGATCCGCGAGCTCGAGCAGGCCGGCGTGCGGGCGGCGTTCCTGAATGCGATCCAGGCGGCGATGGAACGCTCGAAGGAGCTCGCGCGCGGCGACCAGCCGTGAACGTCGAGGTCCGCGTGCTCGACGACCCGGCCGGGGTGGCGGGCGAGCTGCTCGCGGAGGCGACGGTAGCGGGCGCGAACCTCGCGCTCTCCGGAGGGTCGACGGTCGGCAGGGCGTACGAGGCCGCGGCGCGGCTCCAGCGCCGGTGGCACGACGTCCACGTCTGGTTCGGCGACGAGCGCGCGGTGCCGCCCGACGACGAGAACTCCAACTTCAGGCTCGTGTGCGACACCCTCCTCGACGCGCTCGGCACGCCGCCCGTGGTGCACCGCGTCCAGGGCGAGAAGCCGGCGGAGGAGGCGGCCGCTCTCTACGACGCCGAGCTCGAGGGCGTCGTGCTCGACCTGGCGCTGAACGGGATCGGGACGGACGGCCACACGGCCTCGCTCTTCCCAGGCGCGACGACGCTCGACGAGACCGAACGGCGCGCGGTCGCCGCCGAGCCGGGCCTCGAGCCGCTCGTTCCGCGCGTGACGCTGACCCCGCCCGTTTTCGCCCGGTGCGGGTTGCTCGTCTACCTCGTCACCGGCGAGGCGAAGGCCGAGGCGGCCCGCCGCGCGTTCGCCGGCGAGCCAGGCCGCGAGACACCGGCGAGCCTCGTCCGCGGCCGCCGCACCATCGCCCTCCTCGACTCTGCCGCAGCGTCCCTTCTGGACGCCTGAGAACTTTCCCAAGACGACATGTCATTTCGAGACACGTCTGGGGACTGTCCCCCGGCATGTCCCCCCGAGACGTGTCTCAACTGAAAAGAAACTGCGCCAATTTCTCCACAGACTCAGCCGGGAAGCAGTGGCGAGCTCAGCTCGGCGGCCATCTCCCGCCGGGCTGCGAATGCCTGGAGGACGAGCACCGTGTCCGCAACCGGCATGTCCTCGAGGTACTCGTCCCGCGTCTCGAACGAGTCGAGCACGCTCTCGACCGCCTCAATGTAGCCGACCACGTCCTCGGCGGCGAGATAGGCGAGACCGTCGGCCACGTCGGTGGGGAAGCCCTCATGCGTGCGGAGCTCGTCCGCCTGAAGGCGTGCGGCGGGGTAGTCCTCGAGCGCGAGATTCGCGAGCGCCGCGGCATAGCGCCCGATCGGCGACTCCGCCTCCCCCGCGCCGGCCTCGAGCGCCCAGCGCGCGTCTGCGGCGGCGCCGTCCCAGTCG
>JBDSOJ010000038.1:0-6059 GCA_039914895.1 Gaiellaceae bacterium | reverse complement strand
CCTGCGACCACGACGTAGAGGAGCAGCAGCCAGATCGGGAGAGAGAAGCGCTCGAGCTGGCCGAGGAGCGAGACGCTGTCGTCGAGCCGACCTGCGGGGAAGCGCCACAGGGGCTGCACGGCCGCCCAGAAGAGGCCCGCGAAGAGAAAGCCGAAGCACGTGACCGAGGCCGGGCTGCGTCGGGTGACGGCGCGCTCGGCCATCAGCACGTAGACGGCGTACGCGACCGCGGCCGCCAGCGCCGCGGCCACGCCGAGGCCGTCGAGCGCGACTCCGCTCCAGACCTCGACCACGAGCGAGAGGCCGACGAGCGCGAGCGCCAGCGCAACCCAGATCCGCCGGCGGATCTTCTCCTTGAACACCGCCCATGCCCAGATCGCGATCAGAATCGGCCCCAGGTACTCGATCAGGAGCGCGATCCCGATCGGCAGCCGGCTGATCGAGACGAAGTAGAGCCACTGCACGAGCGCGACGCCGGCGATCCCGAAGACGACCAGATACGGCAGCTCGCGGCGGCCGAGGCGCAGGCTCTCGCGGCGCGTGAGCGCGAGCACGAGCGCGAAGCCGAGGAAGGCGCCGGTCGCGCGCACCTGCGTCAGCTCGAGCGGCGACATCCCCGACCGCAGCACCACCTTCGAGACGGTGCCGTTCAGCGCGAAGAGCAGGGCCGCCCCGATCACCATCGTGTAGCCGACGGCGGGCCGGCGCTCGCGCCCCGCCTCGCCGGGGATGTACGCGACGTCGGCCACTTCCCGGCGAAGCTACCAGTGACTAGGCTTGCGCCAGTGAGGGCTCCGCGGCAGGCGGTCGAGATCGTCTTCGACCAGGCAACCAAGCGGTACCCCG
This sequence comes from Gaiellaceae bacterium, assembly GCA_039914895.1. GTDB lineage: Bacteria > Actinomycetota > Thermoleophilia > Gaiellales > Gaiellaceae > Gaiellasilicea. The sequence continues at coordinate 5,213 of JBDSOJ010000038.1, read as the reverse complement.
GCCGCACGACGCCGGCGGTCGACGACCTCTCGATGACGATCCCCGCCGGCGAGATCTGCTGCCTGGTCGGTCCGTCGGGGGGCGGCAAGACGACGGCGATGAAGCTCGTCAACCGGCTCGTCGAGCTGACGTCCGGCGACGTGCGGATCGACGGCGCGGGCGTGCGCGCGCTCGACGAGACCGAGCTTCGCCGCGGGATCGGCTACGTGATCCAGCAGGTCGGCCTCTTCCCGCACATGACCGTCGCCGAGAACGTCGGGACGGTACCGCGGCTGCTCGGCTGGTCGAAACGGGAGACCGAGGCGCGCACCGACGAGCTGCTCGACCTCGTCGACCTGCCCGCACGCGACTACCGCTCCCGCTACGCCTCGCAGCTCTCGGGGGGCGAGCGCCAGCGCGTCGGGCTCGCGCGCGCGCTCGCGGCCGATCCGCCGCTGATGCTGATGGACGAGCCGTTCGGGGCGCTCGACCCGATCACCCGCGCGCGGCTGCAGAACGAGCTGCTCCGGATCCAGGGGGAGCTCCGCAAGACGATCATCTTCGTCACCCACGACATCGACGAGGCGATTCTCGTCGGCGATCGCATCGCGATCCTGCGCGACGGCGGCGTGCTCGCGCAGTACGACACCCCCGAGCAGCTGCTCGCGCACCCTGCCGACGACTTCGTCGCGCGCTTCGTCGGTGCCGACCGGGGCCTCAAGCGCCTCTCGCTGACCCGGCTCGCCGAACTCGAGCTCGAGCCGGCGAACGGCGCCGCCGGGCCGCTGCTCGACGGCGAGACGACACTGCGGGACGCACTCTCGGCGATGCTCAACGACGGCGTCCGAGCCGTACTCGTCGAAGACGGAGAGGGAACGCAGCGCGTGCTCACGCTCGACCGGCTGACGGAGCTCCTGAAGTAATGGCCGAGCCGGTCATCCCGGACTTCGGCGAGGCGAGCGACTGCATCGCGGAGAACCGCCTCTTCTGCGTGGACTGGGTGCGCGACAACTGGGACCCGGTGCTGCAGCCCGCGCTCGTCGAGCACGTCCAGCTGACGGTGATCGCCGTCAGCATCGGCTTCGCGATCTCGCTTGCGGCCGCTCTCGCTGCTCACCGGCTGCGCTACGTCGAGCGGCCGTTCGCGCTGGCGTCGGCGGTGATCTACACGATCCCGAGCCTCGCTCTCTTCCAGCTGCTCGTTCCGGTCACCGGCCTCACCGTTACAACGGTCGAGATCGCGCTCGTCGGCTACACGCTGCTGATTCTCTTCCGCAACATCCTCGCCGGACTGCGCGCGGCTCCACCCGAGGTGCTCGAGGCCGCACGGGGAATGGGCTTCACCGCCGGACAGACGCTCTGGCGCGTCGAGCTGCCGCTGGCGCTGCCGGCGATCGTGGCCGGTCTCCGCGTGGCGGTCGTCTCGACGATCGCGCTCGCCACCGTCGCTGCGTTCGTCGTCTCGGAAGGTCTCGGAGGCCCGATCCTGGGCGCGCTGCGCGACGACTTCAAGACCGAGATCATCGCCGCCGGTGCGCTCGCAGTCGGACTCGCGATCCTCGCCGATGCGCTCCTCGTCCTCGCCCAGCGCGTGGCAACCCCGTGGGCGGCCGCGCGGAGGACGACGTGACGCTCGCGGTGCTGGATGTCTTCGTCGACGGCCTCCGGTTCGTCGTCGACCGGCGTGACCTCATCCTCGACAAGACGTGGGAGCACGTCGTCCTCTCCGGCGTCGCGCTCGCCGTCTCGATCGCTCTCGCCGTGCCGCTCGGCGTCGTTCTCGGCCACCTGCATCGCGGCTCGTTCCTCGCTGTCAACCTCGCGAACATCGGTCGCGCGCTGCCGACGCTCGTCGTGATCGCGGTCGGCTTCACGTTCCTCGGGATCGGGTTCACGACGGTCATGCTCGCGCTGGTCGTGCTCGCGGTGCCGCCGATCCTGACGAACGCCTACGTCGCCGTCGACGAGGTCGACCGCGATGCGGTCGAGGCCGCGAAGGGGATGGGGATGACGCCGTCTCAGGTGCTCCGGCGCGTCGAGCTCCCGCTCGCGCTGCCGCTGCTCTTCGCGGGGATCCGCACCGCGGCCGTGTTCGTCGTCGCGACGGCGACGATCGCCGCGATCGCGGGCGGCGGCGGCCTCGGCGAGATCCTGGTGAACCAGGCGAGCTACGACGTCGAGGGGCTCGTCGGGGCGGCGCTCTGCGTCTCGCTGTTGGCGCTCGCCGCCGACGCGGGGTTCGGTGTGCTGCAACGTTGCTTGACACCGGCGGGACTGAAGGAGGACGTTCCAGCGTTCGAACCGGATGTACGCCCGATCGTCTGACCGGGTGATCCACGACAGGAGGTGGGCGAAGTGATCAGGAAGCACAATCGTCGGGCCGCCAAGGCGGCCTTCGCGGTCGCTCTCGGTGTCGCGATCGTACTCGGGGGGGCCGCCGCGGCACCGGCCGCGCCCGAGCAGCAGCAGGCAACGCCGATCATCATCGGCACCAAGAACTTCCCCGAGCAGTACGTGCTCGGGCAGCTGTACAAGCAGGCCCTCGAAGCGAAGGGCTTCAGGGTTCAGTACAAGGAGAACATCGGCTCGACCGAGCTGATCGACGCGTCGCTCCGCAGCGGCCGCGTCACGCTCTACCCCGAGTACACGGGGATCATGCTCTCGGTGACGTTCAAGCGGAAGACGCTGCCGAGGACGGCGCTCGGCACCTACCGGGCCGCCAAGGCGCTGTACGAGAGGCGGGGTCAGACGCTGCTGAAGGCGACGCCGTTTCAGGACCGGGACGGGATCGCGGTGCTCCGCACGACCGCGGCACGGTTCGGGCTGAAGACGGTCGGGGACCTGCGCAAGGTGCCGGACCTGACGCTCGCCGCGTTCCCGGAGTTCGAGACGCGCTGGCTGCCGCAGCTCGGCAGCCGCTACGGCGTTCGGAACGTCGAGTTCACGCCGCTCGCCGGGATCAGCGCCTACACCCTTCTGAGCCAGAAGAAGGTCGAGGCGGCAGGCATCTTCACGACCGATCCGCAGTTGATCTCGACGAAGTACGTCGTGCTCTCGGAGCCGCGCAACATGTTCGGCTTCCAGCAGGTGGCGCCCGTGCTCTCCCAGAAGCTCGTTCGCGAGTACGGCGCCCGGCTGACGAGCACGCTCAATCGGGTCAACGCGCTGCTGACTCTCCGGGCGATGATCGCGATGAACAAGGCGGTCGGGATCGACAAGAAGCCCGCCGCCGCGGTGGCCAGGGCCTTCCTCAAGGCGAACAAGCTCACCTAAGTGATCTAGGCCGCGACTGTCACGAGGTCTGCGCCGGCCTCGTGACAGTCGCGGCAGCGCGCCTCGTACTGCTCGTTGGCGCCGACGACGATCGTCGCGCCCGAGTACGGAGCGGGTCTGCGGTCGACGAGCCGCTGCGTCGTCGTGGCGCCGCCGCCGCAGCGGTGGCAGACGGCCTGGAGCTTGTCGACGAACTCGGCGTGCGCGAGCAGTTCGGGCATCGGTCCGAACGGGAGCCTCCGGAAGTCCTGGTCGAGGCCGGCCGCGATCACGCGGGCGCCGCCGTCGGCAAGGGCGAGCGCGGCGCCGACGATCTCGTGCTCGAAGAACTGCGCCTCGTCGATCCCCACCACCTCGAAGCCGCGCGCCTGCGCGACGATCTCGGCGACGCAGCCGACCGGCACGGCGCGCATGCGGATGCCCGCGTGGCTGACGATGTCCGCCGCGTCGTAGCGGTCGTCGATGCGCGGCTTGAAGCTGACGACGCGCCGTCCTGCGATCTCCGCCCGGCGCAGCCTCCGGATCATCTCCTCGCTCTTGCCGCTGAACATCGGGCCGCAGACGACCTCGAGCCAGCCGCCGCTCGTCGGGTTGATCCGGATCACGCGCGGGATCGTAGTCGGGCCGCCGGATGACTCCCTAGAGCAAGTCTCGTGAGCAGAGCCGGCTCCCTGGGGCGAGGGCTAGGAGCGGAGCGACCCTTCAGGGGTCTGCGCGACCTGGGATCCGCGAGAGCGGCTTCCCGGTCATGCGACGGCTAGGAGCGAAGCGACCCTTCAGGGGTCTTCGCGCGCAAAACAGTGTTGCTACACTCTGCCCCCGGCGCGGGGCGGCGTAGCTCAGTTGGTTAGAGCAGCGGAATCATAATCCGCGTGTCGCAGGTTCGAGTCCTGCCGCCGCTACTCCTCAGTAGTCCTCCTTCCACCGAAACCGAGAGAACACATCTAGATGGCAGCCGGAGTTCGAGTCGCGATCACGCTCGCCTGCACTGAGTGCAAGCGGCGCAACTACCAGACGAACAAGTCGAAGCGGAACACGCCCGACCGCGTCGAGTTCAAGAAGTACTGCCGCTGGTGCAGCCAGCACACGCTGCACCGGGAGACTCGGTAGTGGCCAGGGAAACGCGCAGGCAGCGCCGCGACCAGCGCAAGAGCTTGGGCGCGCCGAAGGCTGCGCCGAAAGCCGGGGCGCAGCGATCGCGCAGCCAGCCGCAGGTGCGCCCCGGGATGCAGCCGGCGTCGACGCAGACGGGCCGGCGCGAGCCGCGCGGGCGCGGCCGCTTCGTCAAGGAGGCCTGGGCCGAGCTGAAGAAGGTCGAGTGGCCGAGCCGCTCGCAGGTCGTTCAGGGCACCATCGTCGTGATCATCGCCTGCGTCATTGTCGGCACGTACCTCTACGCCGCTGACCAGGCTTTCAAGCCCTTCGTCCGCACCGTTCTCCTGGGGGAGTAGGCATGTTCCGCTGGTATGTGATCAACACCTATTCCGGGCACGAGAACAAGGTCAAGACCAACCTCGAGCACCGGATCGTCTCGATGAACCAGGCGCCGCGGTTCCGGCGCGTCGTCGTCCCGACCGAGCAGGTGATCGAGACGAAGGACGGCCAGAAGGTGCAGATCGAGAAGCGCGTGCTCCCTGGCTACGTGCTCGTGAACATGGACCTGAACGACGAGGCCTGGACGGTCGTGAAGAACACGCCGGGCGTCACCGGCTTCGTCGGCGCCGGCGCGAAACCCGTCCCGCTTGCGCAGGGCGAGGTCGACCGGATCCTGCACACGGGCGCCGCAGCCTCCGGCGCGGCTCTGCGCTCGCAGGTCGAGTTCACCCTCGGCGAGTCGGTCAAGGTAACCTCCGGCCCGCTGTCGGACTTCGACGGCGAGATCGTCGACGTGAACGCCGACCAGCAGAAGCTGAAGGTGCTCGTCGACATCTTCGAGCGCCAGGTGCCGGTGGAGCTCGGAT
>JBDSOJ010000022.1:0-5229 GCA_039914895.1 Gaiellaceae bacterium | reverse complement strand
GCCGTTGCACACGTTGGTTCGCGCCGCGGCTTCGGGAGCTGCCGCGCCCGGGCCGGCCGTCAACGCCAGAGCGGCAAGCGCGGCAGTGGCCAGTAGAAGAAGCTTCCGCATCAGTGTCTCCCCCTTGCATTATCGAGCGCAGTGGCGTCGAGGTTACGTCGTGCAAAACTCGATTGCAACTCCACCGCGTTAGGCTAGCTCGATGGAGCTGACCGCTCGGATCGTGACGCTGCGGCTCGCCGAGACGTTCGTGATCTCGCGCGAGTCGCGCGACGAGGACGAGGTCGTCCAGGTCGAGCTCCGGCACGACGGCGTCGTCGGACACGGCGAGGGCTCGCCGATCGAGCACTACGAGGAGAGCGGCGCCTCCGGGCTCGCGTTCCTCGAGGGGCCGGGGGCGGCCTCGCTCGGCGACGATCCGTTTGCGCTCGAGGAGATCGAGGCGCGGCTCGCGGAGACGCCGGGGCAGAACGCCGCGAAGGCGGCGCTCGACGCCGCCCTGCACGACCTTCAGGGCAAGCTGCTCGGGATCCCGGTCTGGCGCATCCTCGGGCTGCCACGCCTGGGCCCGCCGACCTCCTGGACGGTCTGGCTCGGCGACCCGGACGACATGGCGCGGCGCGCGGAGAAGGTCGGCGAGCGCTTCCGACGGCTGAAGCTGAAGCTCGGCGGCGGGGACGAGCTCGACGTGGACCGCGTGCGGGCCGTGCGCGGCGTGACCGACCTTCCGCTCCAGGTCGACGTGAACGAGTGGTGGTCCCTCGACGAGGCGCTCGAATCGCTGCCGCAGCTCGCGGAGCTCGGTGTGCAGTACTGCGAGCAGCCGCTCCGGGCGGGCGACGAGGGTGGCCGGACGCTGAAGGAGCGCTCACCCGTCCCGATCTACGTGGACGAGGACTGCCACCGCCTGGACAGCGTCGCCGCCTGCGCGGAGATCGCGCACGGGATCAACATCAAGCTCGCGAAGTCGGGTGGAATCCGGGAGGGGATCCGGATGGCGCACGCCGCCCGCGCCCTCGGGCTCGGCGTCATGCTCGGCTGCATGGTCGAGTCGGGGCTCGGGATCGCGGCCGGCTGCTGCGTCGCGCCGCTCTGCGACCACGTCGACCTCGACGGCAACCTGCTGCTCGCGGACGACCCATCGCCCGGCGTCGTCTTCAGCGACGGGATTCAGGTCCCCTCCGACGCGCCCGGTCTCGGTGTCTGAGGAACGCCTTCTGATCCTCGCCGAGGGGTACTCCGGCGACGTCCACTACGGCAAGACGGGCCGCGGCGTGCTCGCCTACGGCCGCCGCGAGGTGGTGGCCGTGCTCGACTCGGGCCGGGCGGGCGAGACGATGGGCGGCGCGCCCATCGTCGGCTCGGTCGAGGAGGCACTCGCGCTCGGCCCGACGACGGCGCTCGTCGGCGTCGCGACCGCGGGTGGACGCTTCCCGCCGGCCTGGCGCGAGCTGTTGAGGAGCGTGATCGCAAGCGGCCTGAGCGTCGAGAACGGCCTGCACCAGTTCCTGGCCGACGACGAGGAGCTGCGCAGGCTCGCGGCCGAGCACGGTGTCGAGCTGCGCGACCTGCGGCGCCCGCCCGCAGATCTCAACGTCCCCACCGGCGCGAACCTGACGACTCCGGCGCAGGTCGTGCTCACCGTCGGCTCCGACTGCGCGATCGGGAAGATGACCGTCTCGCTCGAGCTTGACCGTGCCGCGAGGGCGCGCGGGATCGAGTCGCGCTTCGTCCCCACCGGCCAGACCGGAATCGCGATCGCCGGCTGGGGGATCGCCGTCGACGCGGTCGTCTCCGACTTCATCGCCGGCGCTGCCGAGCAGCTCGTCGTCGAGGGGCATGCGCGCGGGGGAGAGCTGCTCTTCGTCGAAGGCCAGGGCGCCGTCACCCACCCGGCTTATTCGGGCGTGACGCTCGGCCTGATCCACGGCTCCGCGCCGCACGTCTTCGTCCTCTGCCACCAGGCGGGGACGACCGAGGTGGAAGGCTATCCCGGCCATCCGCTCCTGCCGCTTTGCGAGCTCGTCGAGCTGCACGAGCGGATCTCGCTGCCGGCCCGGAGAGCCCGGGTCGCTGTGATCGCGCTCAACACCCGCGATCTCTCCGAGGACGCGGCGCGCGCCGCGATCGCCCGCGCCGAGGCCGAGACGGGCCTCGCTGCCGACGATCCCGTGCGCTTCGGCGCCGACGGCCTGCTGGACGGCGTGCTCGGGTCGCTCACTCGCGCTTGACACGAACACCCGTTCGTGCTTGTATGACGAACACATGTTCGGACGGATCCTATTGCTCGTGGTCGTCGGCGTCTTCCTCTGGGCGGCGTTCGCCCGCTCCTCCGACGCCTCCGGACCGGAACGGAGCTACGTCGTGCAGCCGTACGACACGCTCTGGTCGATCGCCTCGACGGGCTACTCGGATCCGCGCCGGGGAATCTGGGAGATCAAGGAGCGCAACGGCCTGCGCGGGGCGACGATCGTTCCCGGCCAGGTGCTCGTCCTGCCGTAGACCTAGGAGGCGTCGGCGACCGCGACCGCGTCGAGCGACATCGCCCGCCGGAACTCGCCCGGATGGCGGCGCGCGGCCGCGAGGAAGGTGTCGACGACCTCGGGGCTGAACTGGGTGCCGCGTCCGACGCGGATCTCACGGTGCGCCTCCTCGAGCCGGGCCGAGTCGGCGTAGATCTCGTAGGCGCCCATCGACCGGCCGGCCTCGTCCAGGGTCGGTGCGTAGACCTCGACGACGCTGTCGATCCCGAGCCGGGACTCAGCCTCGTCCTCGCCGGTGCCAAGCGACTCGAGCTCGGCCTCGCCGTGGCCCTCGAGCGCGTAGCCCTTGCCGATTCGCTCCGGCTCCCGGTTCGTCCAGGCGAGCGTCCCGTCGAACGCACACACATCAACGCTGACGATGTCGGAGCGGGTGCGGAGATCGCGTGCGACCAGCGCATCCACGTTCGCGACCGTGACCCGACCGTTCTGGACGAGCTGATCGTGGAGGGTGCCGTTGACGTACTGGGTGAGGCTGACAAGGGCGTCCTCCAGCGCCTGGCCGCGGAGCGCGCCCGTCAGCAGGCTGCTGATGGCGAACGCGCCTCCGCAGAGGATCGCCGCGCTCGCCAGCAGGGAAGAACCCTGAGCAGCGTCAGCGAGCGCGCCAGATCGAGCCGCGACCGCGACGAGTTTGTCGTGCGCACGCCGTGAATATCGGCATCTAAAGGGAGTTCATGAGCGTCAGCACTAGGATCTGGCGATGGACCTCGACGTCGTTTTCCTCGGCACCGCCGGCTCGATGCCGACCGCGCGCCGCGCTCCCTCGGCGACGCTTGTCCGCCGCGGCGGCGAACGGCTCCTGATCGACTGCGGCGAGGGGACGCAACGCCAGCTGCTGCGCTCCGACCTCGGTCTCGTCGATCTGCAGGAGATCTTCCTGACCCACTTCCACGCCGACCACTTCCTCGGCCTGCCGGGGATGCTGAAGACGTTCGCGCTGCGCGGTCGCGAGGTGCCGCTGACGCTCTACGGGCCACGCGGGCTGGATGACCTGTTCCAGTCGTTGCGGCGGGTCTTCGGTCGCCTCACCTTCGAGGTCGGCGCCGTCGAGTTGGCGGCCGACGCGGTGCTGCCCCGCGACGGCTACGAGCTGCGCACGTTCCCGGCGCGGCACGGGCGCGACGCGATCGGGTACGCCCTCGTCGAGGCTGAGCGGCCCGGCCGATTCGACGTGGAGGCAGCCGACGCGCTCGGGGTCCCACCCGGACGGGAGCGGGGCGCGTTGCAGGACGGCGAGCCGGTGACGCTCGCAGGCGGACGCGTCATCGAGCCGGGACAGGTGCTCGGCGAGTCCCGTCCGGGCCGAAAGGTCGTGCTCACCGGCGACACCGCGCCGTCGGACCTCGTCGTCGACGCCGCCTTCGGCGCCGACCTGCTCGTCCACGAGGCGACGTTCTGCGAGGACGAGGCCGAGCGCGCCCTCGAAACCGAGCACTCGACCGCACTCGAGGCGGCGCGCGTCGCCAGGGACGCCAACGTGCGACTGCTTGCCCTGACGCACAGCTCCAGCCGCTACAGCGGCGGCGACGTCGAGCGCGAAGCGCGGTCGGTCTTTCCGGACACGGTCGTCCCGCGCGACTTCGACCTGATCGAGATCCCGTTCGCCGAACGGGGCAGCCCGGAGCTGGTGAAGCGCGGCGCGCGGCTGCCCCGGCCGGACCAGCAACGCGCTGACGTCCGCTCGAGTCCATGAGTGCAGCCGTTCCGGGAGCGCGCTGGGCTTGCGCCCCCGGAACGAGGTGCTTCCTGCTAACGGTCGACCGGGCTCTGGTCGACCTGCGACTCGGCGCCGGCCGCCGTGACTCCGGTCGCCGACGGCGAACCGCCGCCGCTACCGAACACGATCGCCGACGTGTACGCCCACTCGTTGCTGTTCCAGTTCGCGGCAGACGACGAAGACCCGCAGAAAGCGAAGTCGTACGTTCCCGCGGCGAGCCCCGACGCGACGGCGCTGAGGCCGTACGCGGCGCCGGCCGCGCCTTGCGGCCCTGCCGACCCCTGCGCACCTGTCGAACCTGCGGGACCTGCCGGCCCGTCGCGCCCTGCGGCCCTGCTGGGCCTGCGGATCCGGCCGGCCCTGCGGCTCCAGCTGGCCCCGCCGCGCCGGAGCGGTTCCGGTCGAGCGACCATTCGCCCCGTTTACAACCGTCCGACGCGCTGTCGATCACCCGCAGCGCGCCTGTTGCCCCTCGTAGCAGGTGTGGATGATCCCTTCGCTGTCCGGCACCGTCGCCGCTGCAAACGGCACGAGCAGGAGCAGCGCGCCGATGCCGAGCACCGGCGACAGAAGCAGTCGTCTCTTCAGCACCTTTCCCTTCCGATCGAGGCCGACCGCGCGATCCCCCGGTGCGCCCCAATCGATTTGTCGCCCCTGCGGTGAGTCCCCCTCTCGAGGGCACGTACTTCACGCGTTCTCGACCCCGTCCGCCGGGCGCGCTAGTGTGCGCCCGAACCTTTAACCCGGTCCAGAGAGGCCGGAAAGGAAGTGGAATGAGCACGCACGTCCCCGACCGCACAGCGGTCAAGACGCTGCTCGATGCGGCGGGCCTCGAGCGCACCCTCTCGCGCATCGCGCACGAGATCATCGAGCGCAACGACGACCTCGACCGGCTGGCGCTCGTCGGCATCCACACCCGCGGCGTCCCGATCGCCGAGCGGCTCGCGGCGCTGATCGAGGAGCGAAGCG
>JBDSOJ010000019.1:0-4999 GCA_039914895.1 Gaiellaceae bacterium | reverse complement strand
GACGAGCACGCCCTGGCCGGGGGCCGCGACGATCGTGTCGGCGCCCTTGAGCAGGCAAACGCAGCCAAAGCGCTCGACGCAGCGCCGTGCCGCTTCGAGCCGGTGGGCGTTCACCCATGCGGCGTCCTCGCCGAGCAGCTGCGCCAGCTCGCCGGCGTGCGGCGTCAGCACGGCTCGCTCGCCCCAGGGGCCTGGCTCGAGCTCGTGCAGCGCGTCGGCGTCGAGCACGAGTGCGTGGTCGCCGGCACCGAGAAGGTGCTCGCGGAGCCGCTTCGCCTCGGCGTCGCGGCCGAGTCCGGGGCCGATCGCGATCGCGCCTGCCTTCGTCGCGGCGGCGAGCGCATTCGGCCACGTCACCTTGACCGGCTCGAGCAGCCTCGCCTCGACGACGGGAAGCGACGCCTCGGGCACCGCCACGACGACGTAGCCCGCGTCGGCGCGGAAGGCGGCCTCCGCGGCGAGGCAGGCGGCACCGGTCAGACCCGGGGCTCCGCCGACGACGAGCACGGTCCCTGCTGTGTACTTGCTGTCCTCCCGGCGCTTGGGCGGGATGATCGACAGGATCGCCGGCGTCACGAGCCGATGCTCGGTCTCGAGTGGCCCGAGCCCGATGTCGGCGACGACGATCTCGCCGGCGTGGAAGAGGCCGGGGGCGACGGCAAGCCCGAGCTTGCGGCCGTGGAAGGTCACGGTCAGCGTCGCCCGCACCGCCTTCCCGGCGACCTCGCCGGTGGACGCGTCGATGCCCGACGGGACGTCGACGGCGACGACGGGTGCACCGGCGGCGTTGATCCGCTCGATCGCCGCCGCCGCCTCCGCGCGCGGCTCGCCGTGGAAGCCCGTCCCGAAGAGCGCGTCGACGATCACGTCCGCCTGCTCGACCGCCGTCGTCTCGACCGCGTCGCGCCCCTGCTCGCGCAGGATGCGAGCGGCGATGCGTCCGTCGCCGCCGTTGGCGCCGCCGCCGCAGACGACCGCGATCCGGCGAGCGTCCGGAAACCGCTGCATCACCTCGCGCGCGACCGCCGCGCCGGCGCGCTCCATCAGCTGCGCGACGTCGTGACCCTCCTCCGCAGCGCGGGCCTCGGCCGCCGTATACAGCGCCTCAAGCATCGGCGACGACGCAGACCGCGGAGGCGAGCTCGCGCGAGTGCGTCATCGAGAGGTCGATCACGCCCGCCTCGACCTGCTCCGCCCAGGCGGCGACGCGCCCGGAGAGCCGCACCGACGGCTTCGGCCGACCCGCGATCTCGATCTCCTTCCACGCGAACGCCCGCGCGACCCCGAAGCCGAGCGCCTTGCCGACGGCCTCTTTGCCGGCGAAGCGGCCCGCGTAGCTCTCGGCAGGGTTCTTGCGCGAGTCGCAGTAGGCCTGCTCGACCGGCGTGAAGCAGCGATCCCTGAAGCCTTGATAGCGCTCGAGCGAGCGGCGGACGCGCTCGATCTCGATCAGATCTACGCCCACTCTCGTCACCGCGAGCGGTCGATCCAGTCCGGCACGTTCGCGATCGAGCTGAGCACGGCGTCCGGGACCGTGGACGAGCGGTCGAGCGCCTCGGGCCGGAACTTGCCGGTCCGGAGCAGCAGCGTCTTCATCCCGAACAGCTGCGCGCCGCGGACGTCCTGCTCCAGGTCGTCCGTGACCATCCACGTCAGCTCTGGCTCGGCGTCGAGCGCGGCGAGGGCAGCCGCAAAGCAGGCGGCGCTCGGCTTCCCGATCACGGTCGCGTCGACACCGGTCGCGTACTCGAGCGCAGCGACGAAGGCACCGCCGTCGAGCATCGGCCCCCGCGAGGTCTGCCACCACGGGTTCTTGTGCAGGCAGAAGAGGTCGGCACCCGCCTGGATCTCGAAGAACGCGCGGCCGAGGTTCATGTAGCTGAAGACCTGATTCGGCTCGGTCGTCTCGTCGCAGCCGCCGACGAGCACGGCGTCGGCGCTCTCGCCGACAAGCTCGACGCCGGCAAGGTCGGGCACGATCGCCGGCATCACGAGCCCGTAGACGCGCCGGCCGCCGAGCTGCTCGGCCGCCGCGATCGGGGTCGTCTGCAGCTCCGAGTCGTCCAGCTCGAGCCCCATCTCCCGCAGCTCGCCGGCGAGCGCCGCCCGGGAGCGCGTGGAGTTGTTGGTGACGAAGCGGAGCCGGTGTCCGTCGGCGCGCAAACGGGCGACAGCGTCCACCGCACCCGGGATCGGCTCGCCGGAAACATGAAGGACGCCGTCGACGTCCAGCAGAATGGCGGCCATGGAGCGGGATGCTATCCGGGTGACGCGCTCGGTCGTACTGCCTCTGGCGGAGGTCGAGCTGCGCTTCTCGCGCTCGAGCGGCCCGGGTGGCCAGCACGCGAACACCGCCGAGACGCGGGTCGAGGCCGTGCTCGACGTCGAGGCGTCATCGGCGCTGACGGACGCGCAGAAGCGCCGCGTCGTCGCGAAGGCAGGGCCGACGCTACGGGCGGTCGCGCAGGACGAGCGCAGCCAGTGGCGCAACCGCGAGCTGGCCGTCGAGCGGCTCGTCGAGCAGCTGCGCCTGGCGCTGAAGGTGGAGCGGCGGCGAGTGGCGACGAAGCCCACGAAGGCATCGCGCGAGCGCCGTCTCGACTCGAAGAAGCGGCGCTCGCGGACGAAGAGGCTGCGCCGCCCACCGGACTAGACTCGTCGTGTGGACGTGCTCCGGCTCGCGAGTCTGCTCGAGGAGCTGCCGCCCGAGCGGACGCGGCTGCTCGACAACCTCGGCCGCCTGCGGCGCGAGGTGGGGCCGATCTCTCCCGAGCTCTCGGACGCGCTCGCCGACCGGATGAACCTGCGCCACGGCGACGTTCACGAGGTGGTCTCCTTCTACTCCTTCCTGCAGGTGCCGGTCGACGCCGTGCGCGTCTGCACCGGGCCGGTGTGCGACTGCGCCGGCTCACGCGCGCTGCTTTCGGACGGAGCGGTCGAGGTGGCGTGTCTCGGCCATTGCGACCTCGCACCGGTGGTGCTGCACGGGGACGCCGTCCTGGGCGGCGTCACGCACTCGACGAACGGCTTCCTGCTCGAGCCCGACGACATGCGCGAGCCAGTGGCGCTGACGCAGGACGAGGTCGTCGCTCGTCTCGAGGCGGCCGGCCTGACGGGAATGGGCGGGGCCGGGTTCCCGACCTGGCGCAAGTGGGACGCCGTCAGACGAGAGCCTTCGCCGCGCGTCGTGATCGTCAATGCCGACGAGGGCGAGCCGGGCACGATCAAGGATCGCTACGTGATGGAGCTCCGCCCGCAGCTCCTGCTCGAGGGGCTCGCGGCGGCGATGCGCTTCTGCGAGACCGACGAGGCCTACATCTACCTGCGCGAGGAGTACGCCACGTCACGCGCGGTGCTGCAGGAGGCGATCGCGGCCCGCGGGCTTCCCGTCGAGCTCGTGATCGGCGCCGGCGCGTACATCTGCGGCGAGGAGACGGCGATGCTGGAGTCGATGGAAGGGCGCCGCGGAATGCCCCGGCTGCGGCCGCCGTTCCCAGCCCAGTCCGGCTACCTCGGCCGGCCGACGCTGATCTCGAACGTCGAGACGCTCGCGCACGTCGCGCTGATCCTGCGCGGCGACTGGCGACCGGCGCGGCTGTGGTCCGTGTCCGGCGCCGTCGCGAAGCCGGGCTGTTACGAGGCGCCACTCGACGTCACGCTCCGCACCCTGATCGACGACTACGCGGGCGGGCTCACCGCCGAGCCCGGTGCAATCGTCCCCGGCGGCGCCGCGAGCGGGATCCTGCCGCCGTCCGCGCTCGACACCACGCTCACGCGCGAAGCCCTGGCCGAGTGGGGCTGCGGCGTCGGCTCTGCCGCCGTCCAGGTCTTCCCGAGCACCTACTCCCCCCTCCGCCTGCTCGCCGAGACGATGCGCTTCTTCGCCGAGGAGTCGTGCCAGAAGTGCACCCCCTGCCGGATCGGCAACCGCGCGCTCCACGCGGTCTTCGACGGCGAGCGGACGATGACGCGGGCGACGATGGACGAGTGGCTCGAGGCGATGGCGTTGACCTCGATCTGCGGCCTTGGCCAGGCGGCGCCGATCCCGGTTCGCAACGCGTTCAAGCACTGGCCGGAGCTGTTCGAGAAGATGCCCGCATGATCGAGTTCACGCTCGACGGGCGATCGGCGTCCGCGTCCGAGGGCGAGCTGCTCGTCCACGCCGCCGCACGCAACGGCGTCTTCATCCCGACGCTCTGCCACGACGACCAGCTCGCGCCCTACGGCGGCTGCCGAATGTGCGTGGTCGGCGTCGAGGGGTCGCCGCGGCCGCTGCCGGCGTGCGCGACCCGCGTCGCCGATGGCATGGTCGTCAGCACCGACTCAAACGTGCCGCAGCTGCGGCGGACGCTGACGGAGATGCTTCTCTCTGAGCACCTGAACGCCGATCCCGGCGGTCGGCCGAACGAGCTCGTCGACCTCGCCGAGGAGCTGGGCGCCGAGGCACCGTTCCTGCTCCCGGACGCCAAGCGCGAGCCGTACGCCGACCGCAACAGGCTGATGGGCTACGAGCCCGACACGTGCATCCTCTGCAACCGCTGCGTCCGCTACACGCAGGAGGTGATGCAGTGCTCGGCGCTCTCGCTCGAGGGCCGCGGGCCGGAGGCGCGGATCGTGCCGACGTGGGGGAAGAGCTGGCTCGACACCGAGTGCGAGCTCTGCGGCGGCTGCCTCTCGACCTGCCCGACCGGCGCGATCTACGAGAAGTTCCTCGAAGGTGCGGGCGTGGAGGAGCGCGCGCTGGAGCAGACGAAGACGACGTGCACCTTCTGCGGCGTCGGCTGCCAGCTCGACCTCAACGTCGATCCCGAAACAAAGCGGATCGTCAAGGTGACCTCGAAGCCGGAGTACGTCTCGAACGAGGGCAACCTGTGCGTCAAGGGCCGCTTCGCCTTCAACTTCGTCCATCACCCGGACCGCCTGACCGAGCCGCTGATCCGGGGGGAGGACGGCGAGCTCCATCCGGCGACGTGGGACGACGCGCTGCGCGCTGCCGCCG
>JBDSOJ010000007.1:0-9444 GCA_039914895.1 Gaiellaceae bacterium | reverse complement strand
CGCGCGCGAGCTCAGAAACCGCGCGTTCGACATCGGGCACGTGGTAGAGCATCCATGCCGCCAGAGCGCAATCAAAGCTTGCATCCTCGAAGGGGAGCTCTTGGACGTCGCCGACTCGGGCGGCCACGCCGCGGGCGCGGCTGAGCTCGACCATACGCGCCGAGATGTCTACCGCGATCACCTCGGCGCCGCTCGCTGCAATGCGCTCGGACGCTTCGCCCGGGCCGCAGCCGACCTCCAGTACCCGGCGCGGCTGCACCTCCAGCACCGCCTCGACGGCGAGCGAAGGCGCATCCGGCCCCTCCGCGTACCGGTAGGCGTCCCGTCGGCCGAGGAGGCCACGCTCACTCGAGTACTCATCCGCGACGGTGGCCGGGTCGTTCAGGCTCACGGCTGCAGAATCGGCGTGCCCGGGATCCCGCGTCCGGGCGCCTTGCCGCCGAGCCAGGCGTTCACCGTCGCACCGACGTCGCCGAACTCGCCCTCGTGCACGGCGCCCTTGGCGTTGCGCCCGGCCGCGTACGCGAGCAGGAGCGCGTGCTCGCGCGAATGATCCGTCGAGGGCGTGGTCGGGTCGCAGCCGTGGTCCGACGTGATGATCAGCAGATCGCCGGGCCGGAGCGCCTCGAGGATGTCCTCGAGCCGCCGGTCGAAGTCCTGCAGGCAGCGGTGGAAGTTGACGGGATCGTTGCGGTGGCCCCAGAGCATGTCCGTCTCGACGAGGTTCGTGAAGACGAAGCCGCCGTCGATCGTCTGCAACAGCTCGACCGTCTTCGAGATCCCGTCCACGTTCGATTTGGTCGGAAACGACTCGTCGATGTCGCAGCCCGCATAGATGTCGCTGATCTTCCCGACCGCGTACACCGTGTTGCTCGCGTCGCGGACGAGCGAGAGGTAGTTCGGCCGTCGCGGCTCGAGCGAGTAGTCGTGGCGATTCGGCGTCCGCTCGTAGCTGCCGGGCACGCCGGCGAACGGCCTCGCGATCACGCGCCCGACGGCGTGCGGTCCGGTCAGGATCTCGCGCGCGATCTTGCAGCCTGAATAGAGCTCCTCGAGCGGGATCGTCTCCTCGTGCGCGGCGATCTGAAAGACCGAGTCGGCGGAGGTGTAGACGATCCACTTCCCCGTTCGCTGATGCTCGTCGCCGAGCTCCTGAATGATCTCCGTCCCCGACGCGGCCTTGTTCCCGAGCACGCCGCGCCCCGTCTTGTGCATGAACAGGTCGATCACATCGTGCGGGAAGCCGTGCGAGTAGGTCGGCATCGCGGTCGGCGTGACGACGCCCATCAGCTCCCAATGGCCCGTCGTCGTGTCCTTGCCCTTCGAGCGCTCGAGCAGCCGGCCGGCGACGGCGGGTGCGCCCGGCTGGGGCGGACAGCCCTCGAGCTCCATCACGTTGCCGAGGCCCAGGGCTTCGAGTGCCGGCAGATCGAGGCCGCCGACGACGCGGGCCACGTTGCCGAGCGTGTTCGAGCCCTCGTCTCCGAACGAGGCCGCATCGGGCAACTCTCCCGCGCCGACGGCGTCGAGCACGATTACGCAGGCCCGCGGCACGCAGCTAGTCTACGGCGCGCATGGAACAAGTCATCGGACTGCTCGGCCTGCTTGTGTACATCGTCGCGATCCTCGCGCTCGCAGCCGGGATCACGTGGCTCGTGGTCAAGCTCAGCCCCTCGAAGGCTCAGAAGCAGCTCGAGGCGCGGCAGCAGAAGACCGGCTAGACCGCAGGCGCTGCGAGAACGTCTTCAAGGGGGGTGTAGTCGAGCCCGTGGGCCTCGGCGACGGCCTCGTACGTGAGCTTCCCGTCGACGACGTTGACACCGCCCGCGAGCGTCCTGTCGCGTGCGACGGCAGCCGCGAGACCCTGATCGGCGATCGCCTCGACGTACGGGAGGGTCACGTTCGTGAGCGCCTTCGTCGAGGTGATCGGCACCGCGCCGGGCATGTTGGCGACGCAGTAGTGGAGGACACCGTCGACGTCGTAGACGGGATCGTCGTGCGTGGTCGCGTGTGACGTCTCGGCGCAGCCGCCCTGGTCGATCGCGACGTCGCAGAAGACGCTTCCCTGCTTCATCCCCTGCACCATCTCGCGCGTCAGCAGCTTCGGCGCGAGCGCGCCCGGGATCAGGACGGCGCCGATGACGACGTCGGCGTCCTGCACCGACTCCTCGATCTGCAGCGTCGAGGACATGACGAGGCTGACGCGGCCGTGCAGCGTCTCCTCGAGGTGGCGCATCCGGTCGACGGAGCGCTCGAGGATCGTCACCTGCGCCCCGAGCCCGAGCGCGATCACGGCGGCGTTGTAGCCGACGATGCCACCCCCGATCACGACGACCTTGCCGGGTGCGACGCCCGCCACCCCGCCGAGCAAGAGGCCGCGGCCGCCCTTCGGCCGCTCGAGGTAGTGGGCGCCCGCCTGCGCCGCGAGCCGGCCGGCGACCTCGCTCATCGGCGCCAGCAGCGGCAACCTGCGGTCGTCGGTCTCGACCGTCTCGTACGCGACGCCGGTGACCCCGCTCTCGACGAGCGCACGGGTGAGCGGCTCGTCGGCGGCGATGTGGAGATACGTGAAGAGCACGAGTCCCTCGCGCAGCCGCGGATACTCGAGCGCGATCGGCTCCTTCACCTTCAGGAGCAGCTCGACGCTTTCCCAGACCTCGTCGACCGAGGCGATCCGCGCGCCGGTGGCGGCGTACTGCTCGTCCGGGAACTGGCTGCCGGCGCCCGCACCCGTCTCGACGACAACGTCGTGTCCGCGCTGGACGAGCTCGCGCGCGCCCGCCGGCGTCAGCGCCACCCGGTACTCCTGCGGCTTGATCTCCCTGGCGACGCCGATGCGCATTGGGCCGAGACGATACCGCTACGCGGTCGAAACAAGCGAGCTGAGCCGCGAGCTGCCCTCGCGTCTCCGTCAGCCCACCAGCGCCCGCGCCGCGACGCCTGCCGCATAGGCGGCGCGGAAGAACGCCGGCTCCGCGTCCGGCCCGCGTCCCATGTGCGAGAGCGGGAGCCCCGCACATGCCGCCTGCCACCCCATCCCGTCCTCCTCGCGGGGCACGACGACGTCGCCGAGGGCGAGGGCGAGCACCGCCTCGGCGTGGTGGGAGACGCCGCGATGACGCTCCCGCTCGTCGGCGTTCGAGGTGCGAACGGCGAGGACCGGCCGGCCGCCGAGCGCGGTCGTCACGTTGGCGACGTCCGCGAGCGTGAGCGCTCCGTGGCCGAGTCGCGAACCGGTGCCGACGATGCCCGGACCGGGGGCGCACACTGCGGCCTCGAGCCCCTCCGCCCGAGCCGACGCCAGCGCGGCTGCGGCGGTGACGAACTGCGCGTCGCCGTCGAGGCACGGTGCAACAGCGTCCGCACGCTCGACCAGCCCTCGCTCCTTGAGCGCCCGCACGGCGTCCGACAGCGACACCGGCAGCGCGCCGCCGGCCACCTGCACGTAGGCGACGCGCGCGCCCGCCAACCCGGCGCACACGGGCGCCACCTGGCTGTGCAGCGTGCAGAGCACCACCGGCAACCCTGCGAGCGACTCCGCGAGCAACCCCGTCTCCTCCTCGTGAACGGCCGCCACCTGCCCCGGCGTATACGGCAGCGCCATCACGTGCGCGCCCTCCTCCGCCGGGAGGCCGAGCCCGCGGGTCAGGTTCGCGTAAAGGACGTCGAAGCCGCCGGAGCCGAGCTCGAGCAGCCGCGCCTGCTCGTTCACGAGCACGTCGTCGCCCACGTCGACCTCGCCCGTCAGTCCCGGGTACGCGATGCAGGCGATCCCGTCGACCTCGAGCCGGGCCAGGCCGGGAACCTGCTCGAGCACGGCCGTGACAGTGCCGCGCCTAAGCCCGAGCGGCATCGACCAGCGCCAGCGTCACCTCGACCATCGCGTCGAGGTCGGCGACCGCGATGTGCTCGTCGGCGGTGTGGATCTCCATCATCCCGTTCGCCAGGTTGAGACACGGCAGCCCCTTCGTGTTGAACACGTTCGCGTCGGCGCCGCCGCCGGTGAGGGTCGGGACGAGCTCGTGGCCGCAGCGCTCGAGCGCGGTCGCGGCGAGCCGGACGATCGGGTCGGAGTCCTTGAAGCGATAACCCCGGTACGTCTCGCTGACCTCGGTTTCGAGCGTGCACTCAGCCACGCTGGCCGCGAACGCGAACGTGTCGAGCATCTCCTGGACGAGGTCGGCGAGCTTGTGCGCGTCGTGCGAGCGCGCCTCGGCCTGCAGCTCGCACCACTCGGGGACGATGTTGCGCGCGCTGCCGCCGCTGATCGTGCCGACGTTCGCGGTCGTCTCCTCGTCGATGCGGCCGAGTCGCAGGTCGGCTATCGCACGGGCAGCGGCGGCGATCGCCGAACGCCCCTCCTCGGGAACCATTCCCGAGTGCGCCGGCCGGCCGTGGAAGCGGACGCCGATCGTACGTCCGTACGGCGCCCCCATGATCACGTCCCCGATCGGGGCAGCCTGGTCGTAGACGAAGCCCAGCTCGGCCGCCAGCTTCGTGTGGTCGAAAGCGCCGGCGCCGAGCAGGCCGACCTCCTCCTTCGGCGTGAAGAGCAGCTCGACGCCCGCGTGCGGACGCCCCTCCTCGACGATCCGCCGCGCCGCCTCGATCATCGCGACCACCGCCGACTTGTCGTCGGCGCCGAGGATCGTGCCGCCGGCGTTCCGAACGATGCCGTCCTCGACGACGGGCTCAAGCGGCCCCTGCGGCGGCACCGTGTCGAGGTGCGCGCAGAAGAAGATCGGCGTGCCGCCCTCGACGCGGCCGGGCAGCCGGCAGAGCAGGTTGCCGATCGTCGAGCCGATCTTCGCGCCGGCGTCGTCCTCCTCGACCTCCAGACCCAGCCCGCGCAGCTCCGCGAGCACGCGATCGGCGACCGCGCGCTCCTCCCCCGGCGGGCTCGCGATCGCCGCGAGCTCGAGGAAGAGCGGGAGTGCGAGAGTCGGCGGTTGCACGAGAGGCGTACCTATACCAGTCCCCGTGCGGTCGTCGGTTGCGCGATGTCGGTGCCCGCCGCTTAGGATCGAGGAATGACAACCGCACCGATAGTCCTGGTTCCCGGGTTCTGGCTCGGCGCGTGGGCGTTGGACGAGGTCGCTGCCGCGTTGCGGGCGGACGGCCACGACGTCACTGCGCTGACCCTGCCCGGCCTCGAATCGGCTGACGCCGACCGATCCGCGATCGGCAGCTCGGAACACGTCGACGCGATCTGCGAGGCGGTCCGGGCGGCGGAGGCTCCCGTCGTGCTCGCCGTCCACAGCGGAACCGGGTTCGCCGGCTACGCGGCCAGCGACCGCGTCCCTGAGCGGGTCGCGGCCATGGTGTACGTCGACTCCGCCCCGGGCTTCGGCGCGATGCAACCCGACTTCGCCGGCGTGGAGCTGCCCCTGCCCTCGCAGGAGGAGCTCGAGCAGGACGAGAATCTGGATGGGCTGAGCGAGGAGCAGCTCGAGACCTTCCGGCGCCGCGCGGTCCCCCAGCCGGGGGGTGTCCTGCGTGAGGCCGCGGTGCTGACCGACGACGCCCGCCTCGACATTCCGAGCACGCTCATCTGCACGGGATTCCCGTCCGAGCAAGTCAAGGCCTACGCCAAGGAGCACAACCCCGCGTGGCTCGGCGGCCTGGCCGAGTTGCGTGACG
Organism: Gaiellaceae bacterium; assembly: GCA_039914895.1. Classification (GTDB taxonomy): domain Bacteria; phylum Actinomycetota; class Thermoleophilia; order Gaiellales; family Gaiellaceae; genus Gaiellasilicea. The sequence continues at coordinate 3,804 of JBDSOJ010000007.1, read as the reverse complement.
TGACCTGGGTCGACCTGCCGACGAGCCACTGGCCGATGTGGTCGCGCCCCCAAGAGCTCGCTGGGATCATCGGCGATGTCGCGAAGGCTCACGCTCCGGCGCCCGGGTAACTCGAGCAGGGCGGTTGATGAAGGCGCTAGCCGCGTGCGCTCAGGCGCGCGAGGCGACCGGGAGCCGAGCGGGCGCGGTCCAGCGCGGCGCCTACGAACTCGCGGAAGAGCGGCGCGGGCCGCGTCGGTCGCGACTTGAACTCCGGATGGAACTGGCTCGCCACGAACCAGGGATGATCGGGCAGCTCGATGATCTCGACGAGGCGGCCCTCCTGGAACGTGCCCGAGACGACGAGGCCGGCGTCGATCAGCTGCTGGCGGTACTGGTTGTTCACCTCGTAGCGGTGGCGGTGGCGCTCGTGGATGACCGCGTCGTCGTACACATCCCGCGTGCGCGTGCCCTCGAGGAGCTCGACCGCCTGCGCGCCCAGCCGCATCGTGCCGCCGAGATCCTCGATCTCCTTCTGCTCGGGGAGCAAGTCGATCACCGGGTACGGCGTCTCCGGATCCATCTCGGTCGAGTTCGCACCCTCGAGCCCGGCGACGTGGCGCGCAAACTCGGAGACGGCGACGTGCATGCCGAGGCAGATCCCGAGATACGGGATCCCGCGCTCGCGCGCGACCTGGCAGGCGAGGATCTTGCCCTCCCAGCCGCGCGAGCCGAAGCCGCCGGGGACGAGGACGCCGTCGACCTCCTCGAGCAGCTCGGCCGCCTCCTCGTAGGACATGTTCTCGGCGTCGACCCACTGCACGCGCACCCGCGCGCCCTGATGGAGACCGGCGTGCTTGAGTGCCTCGTGCACCGACAAGTAGGCGTCGTGGAGCTTCACGTACTTGCCCACTAGCGCGATCGTCACCTCTTCCCTGTCTCGACCAGTGGGTTCCCCGATCCGGTCGATCAGGTCCTGCCACTCGCCGAGCGCCGCGGGCGGAGCGTCGATCCCGAGCTTCTGGACGACGAGCTCGTCGAGCCCCTGCTCCTGCAGCACCGCCGGCACGAGATAGACGTCGGCGACGTCCGGGCAGGCGATCACGGAGGCGATGTCGACGTCGGCGAAGAGCGCGATCTTGTCCTTGATCTCCTGCGAGAGCTCCTCGTGCGAGCGGCAGACGATCACGTCGGGGTGGATCCCGATCCGGCGCAACTCGTTGACCGAGTGCTGCGTCGGCTTCGTCTTCAGCTCGCCCGCGGCCTCGATGTAGGGGACGAGCGTGCAGTGGAGATAGAGCACGTTCTCCTGGCCGACCTCGCGCCGGAACTGCCTGATCGCCTCGAGAAACGGCAGCGACTCGATGTCGCCGACGGTGCCGCCGATCTCGGAGATGACGACGTCGACGGGGGACGCCTTCGCTGCGCGCTTGATCCGCGCCTTGATCTCGTTCGTGATGTGCGGGATCACCTGCACGGTGGCGCCCAGGAACTCGCCCTTGCGCTCCTTGCGCAGGACGGCGTCCCAGATCGCGCCGGCGCTATGGCTGGCGTTGCGAGACATGTTCTCGTCGACGAACCGCTCGTAATGGCCGATGTCGAGGTCGGTCTCGGCGCCGTCCTCGGTGACGAAGACCTCGCCGTGTTGAAACGGGCTCATCGTGCCCGGGTCGACATTCAGGTACGGATCGAACTTCTGCGCCTGGACGCGGAGGCCGCGCGACTTCAGCAGCCTTCCGAGCGACGCGGCGACGATGCCCTTGCCGAGCGCCGAGACGACGCCGCCGGTGACGAAGATGTACTTCGTCTGGGGCGCGTCGGAGCTCATTGCGCTTGCCTGCCCCAGCCGTCGACCTCGCGAAACACGGGCGTCCGCTCGATGTAGTGCCCCAGCGATCGGCGTTCGCCGAGGAGGGTGAGGCCGGCGAGCGCCGCGATCGCGCTCCAGCACTGCCTCTCCGTGAGCCTGCCCACGGACCGTAAACCTAGCACGGCGCCGAGCGTGTTCGAACCGGAGTCGCCGAGCATCGCCATCTCCCGGAGATCGTAGGGCGTGAGCAGGACGGCCATCGCTTTCGGCGCGCGCAGCGGGATCGAGAGCGCGAGATAGACCTTCAGCGCCCGCCCCGGCTTCGTGTCGAGCTGGTTCAGCATGTTCGCGGCGAGCCCGACGAGGAGCGCGCCGGAGACCGAACGCGTGCGCCAGAAGGCGTAGGCGGGGATGCCGACGAGCTTGAGCACGCCGGTGGTCGCGCCCGAGCCGAGGTGGTCGCGGAAGCCGCGCTCCTCGCCGCTCCAGAGGTCGTCGGCGACGCCGAGGGCCGCGACGGGCAGCAGGCTCGGCTGCGTGACGGCGACCGTCCAGCCCACGAGCGGCAGCCGCAGGCCGCGGTGATTCCGTCCCTGCGGGCCGAACGCGAGCACGATGTCGCGCAGCTGGCGGCTGCGGTGGAGGAAGCCGCGGAGGTCGCGGCCGGTGACGCGGTGCTCGAGTTCGACTTCGGCCTCGGCGACGGTCAGCCCGGCCCGCCTCGCGTCGGCGGTCATCGCCGCCTCGCAGCCGAAGCCGGCAGCAAGCGGAAACACCTGTGCCCGCGCCTGCTGCGTCAGCCGCCGCTGCCCCGACAGCGGCTCGTGCGCCTCGTACCCGGACGCGAGCCGGATCAGCCGCCGCGCCGCCTCCTTCGCGATCCCGAAGCCGCCGCCCTGCCTGCGAGCGAACCTGGCGATCGTCAGGTCGCTGTCGCCGTCGAGCAGCGGCCGCAGGTCGCCGCGGAGGTCGGCATCGCAGAGTAGGAGGTCGCCCTGCGCCGCCACCCGCTCGCCGAGCGTCACCGTTTGGCCCTTGCCGCGCCGCGGCAACCGGACGACCAGCGCGCGCGCGTCCTCGGCGACCGCGGCCGTGGCGTCGCGCGAGCCGTCGTCGGCGACGATCAGCTCCGCGTCCGGGAACTGCCGCCGCAGCTCCTCGATCGTCGCCCCGATCCGCGCCTCCTCGTCGCGCGCCGCGATCAGGATCGTCAGAGGCTCACCCACTCGGGATCGGCAGCGGCTCGATCGGCGGCAGGATCCGGTCGGCCGTGTCGCGGACGCCGTAGTCGCCGGCGGCGTCGAGGTCGGCGAGCACGAGCAGCAGCGCCAGGGCTCCGACGGGCGTGTCGACGCCGTCGACCGTCGAGAGCCGGTGACGCTGGAACACTGGGATCGCGCTCTGCTCGACGCTGCTTTGCTCGACCTTGGTCGGCTCGACGCCTACGACAGGGACGCCGGCGCTGCCGACCCCCTGGTAGATCCCGGCCAGGAAACGCGAGCTCTCGGCCGCCTGCGGCTCGGCCGTGCGCACGATCACGACGCCGTCGACCGGCTCGGCCAGGCCTCCCTCCTTCACCTCGACGATCTCGCTCTCGAGCGCGTCCCAGAGCGGCGTCTCTCCACCGGCCACGAGCTCGCGACCGAGGTCGCGGCCGAGATTGCCGAGCTGATCGTCGCCGACGTAGCCACCGAGCTCCGGCTTCGCGTCGATGGCAGCCTCGACGGCCTCGAGCCGCAGCGGCAACACCAGCACCCGCATCCGCGCGATCCGGCCGTCGCCGTCCTCCTCGACTGCACGCTCGACCATGCTCACGGACGGATCGACCGGCCCGAGCACGAGGATGGCGATGTCCTTGCCGTCCAGGCGCTGCTCGGCGAGAGCAGGGTAGGCGCTCTCGACGAAGTCCTCCGCCGCCTGCTGGCGCCGCTCGAAGTCGTCCGCGGTCGCGTTGGCCGCGTCGACCTGCTCCTCCAACCCGGCAATCCGGTTGTCGAGGCGCCGCCGCTCCGAGT
>JBDSOJ010000267.1:0-5496 GCA_039914895.1 Gaiellaceae bacterium | reverse complement strand
GCGCGCGTGAACGGGATCGCGGTCGGCGGCGGCAACGAGCTGCAGATGGGGTGCGATCTAACCGTGATGGTCGAGGACGCCTTCATCCGCCACGTCGGGCTCGAGCACGGCTCGGTGCCTGCGGGCGGCGCGACCCAGTGGCTGCCGATCATGGTCGGCGACCGCCGCGCGCGCGAGATCATCATGCTCTGCGAGGAGATCCCGGCCTCGCAGGCGGCCGAGTGGGGGTTGATCAACCGCGCTGTCCCGGCCGCCGAGCTCGACGCCGTCGTCGACGAGTGGGTGGAGAAGCTCGCGCGCAAGCTCCCCGAGACGACCCGTTACGCGAAGCAGCAGCTGAACTGGTGGCGCGACGTCTCCTGGCACGAGACCGTCGGCCACGCGCGCGACTGGCTCGCGCTCTCGATGCTCGGCGACGAGGCGCAGGGTGCGGTCAAGCGCTTTCTCGAAGGGAAGCGCTAGATGAGCGAGGTGCTGACAGAGCGCGACGGCGCCGTCCTGACGATCACGCTCAACCGTCCCGAGGTCTTCAACGCCTTCAACTCCGCGCTGCACGCCGCCCTGCTCGCGGCGCTCGAAGACGCTGCGGCGGCCGACGTCCGAGCGGTCGTGATCACCGGCGCCGGCCGCGGCTTCTGCGCCGGCCAGGACCTGAAGGAGTTCCAGGAGGCGCCCGGCTCGATCCGAGAACGGCTCGAGCACACCTATCACCCGAACATCCGCGCGATCCGGGCGCTCGACAAGCCGGTGATCGCAGCTGTCAACGGGCCTTGCGCGGGCGCGGGTCTCTCGCTTGCGGCGGCCTGCGACATCCGGATCGCGTCCGGGTCGGCCACTTTCGTGCCCGGGTTCATCGGCATCGGCCTGATCCCCGACTCCGGCGGCTCCTGGTTCATCCATCGCCTGCTCGGGTTCGCGCGCGCGTTCGAGTGGATGACCTCGAACCGCAAGCTGACGGCGGCGGAGGCGCACGCCTGGGGTCTCGTCTCCGAGGTCGTCGAAGCTGAGGGCCGCCTACCGGCCCGCGCCGCCGAGCTCGCCGCTCTCTACGCCGGCCTGCCGACCCACGCGATCGGAATGACCAAGCGCCTCTTCGAGCACGCCTACGGCGCGACGCTCGAGGAACAGCTCGAGCTCGAGGCGGAGCTGCAGCAGGAGGCGACCGGCACCGCGGATTTCGCCGAGGGCGTGACGGCGTTCCTCGAGAAGCGGCCGCCGCGCTTCAGCGGTCGCTAGAGAACAGCGCCAGGATCTCGTCCTCCTCGGGAAAGCGTCCTTCGCGCTGCTTCGAGAAGACAAGCTCGCCCTCGGAGCGGACGTCGAACTGGCTCTGCTCGCCCTCGACGATCGAGGCGGGGACGCCGTTGCCGTTCAGCGCGGCCGCGAGACTCGCGGCCCGACGGTCGTAGCCCGATCAGACGGGGCAGTAGTGAATCTCGACGGCCACGGGCCGAGCTTACCCGGAAGCAACCGGCCGGTGACGCTCGACGATCTCGGCCAGGTCGAGCCCGGCCGGAAGCGTCCCATAGACGCCGCCGGGTGCTTCGAGCCGCGACGCGCAGAACGCAGCGGCGACCTCCGGCGCGCCGTGGCGGACGAGCAGCGAGCCCTGCAGCGTCAGCGCGAGCAACTCCAGCAGCCGGCGCGCGCCCGCCTCGTCCGGTGCGCCCAGCTCGCGCTCGAGCCGCAGCACCGCCGCGTCCAGCCGCGCGTCCGCACCGGACGCGAGCCGCACCTCGGCGAGAAAGGCCTCCGCGGTCTCGGGCTCCCGTTCGAGCGCCCGCAGGACGTCGAGCGCGTTGACGTTGCCCGATCCCTCCCAGATCGAGTTCAGCGGGCTCTCGCGGAAGAGCCGGGGCAACTGCGACTCCTCGACGAAGCCGTTGCCGCCGAGGCACTCGAGCGCCTCCGCAACGAGCGGCGGCGTCCGCTTGCAGACCCAGAACTTGGCCACCGCCGTCGCGAGGCGCCGGAACGGCCCGTCGGCCTCGTCGAAGGCTCGCGCGAGCCGGAGCGCCGTCACGGTCGCCGCCTCCGACTCGACGCAGAGGTCGGCGAGCACGTTCTGCATCAGCGGCTGCTCCGCGAGGAGCCGGCCGAACGCCGTGCGATGGGCAGCGTGGTGCGTCGCCTCGGCGACCGCGCGCCGTTGCAGCGCCGTCGACCCGAGCACGCAGTCGAGCCGCGTGTGAACGACCATCTCGAGGATCGTCCGGATCCCGCGGCCTTCCTCGCCTACGAGCCGAGCGACCGCGCCCTCGAGCCGGATCTCTGCCGATGCGTTCGAGCGGTTGCCGAGCTTGTCCTTCAGCCGCTCGATCCGGAATCCCGGCCAGTCACCGGATTGGGGTCGCTCGAGCAGGAAGCACGACAGTCCGGCAGGCGCCTGTGCGAGCACGAGGAAGGCGTCGCTCATCGGCGCTGAGCAGAACCACTTGTGTCCATCGAGCAGCCAGGCGTCGTCGTCCGCGCCAGCGGTCGTCTCGTTCGCGCGCACGTCCGAGCCACCCTGGCGTTCGGTCATCGCCATCCCGCAGAGCGCCTCGCCGCTCGTCAGCCGCGGGATCCACTCCGCCGCCAGATCGGGCTGCGCGCGCAGCGCGGGCACCGCGGCGAACGTCATCGACAGCGGGCAGCCGACGCCCGCCTCGACCTGCCCGAGCAGCATGAAGAGCGCCGCCCGCGCGACGTGCGCGCCCGGCTTCGACTCGAGCCACGGCAGCGATTGCACACGGGCGTCGAGCCCGAGTCGGAGCAGCGAGTCCCACGCGGGATGGAACTCGATCTCGTCGACCCGCTCGCCGTAGCGGTCGTGCGTCCGCAGCGTCGGCGGGTGCTCGTTCGCGAGCCGGCCCCATTCGAGCGGTTCCCCGCCGAGGACGGCGCCGAACGACGACACTCGCTCCTCCCACGGCGCGCCACCCTCCCGGCGCAGCCCCTCGACGAGCGCCGTGTCCTGCTCGTAGAGGTTGTAGGCGGTCAGCGGTGGCGGCTGGTTCGCGGACGAGGTGGACTGTGTGGCCGCCATCCCTGCCATTGTGGCCCGCGTGAGCACGACCCGCTACATCGGCCGCGCCAACCTCGCGAAGCGGCTGGCGGCGCTGGACGGCTCGGCGGGCCGGGCCGTCTATCGCGGCGGCAGCGCTCGGATCGAGCTCGATGAGGCGATGCTGACGGTCACGCCGCCGTTCGGGCTCGCCCACGAAGGTGAGTACGACATCGTCCGCGCAGGCCCGCTGCTGGAGGCTCTCGAGGCCGAGCCGCGCGTCGCCGTCCTGCTCGTGCGGATGGGGGGCTACGCGGTGGGCGTCTTCGAGGGCGAGCGCCTGATGGCCTCGAAGGTCGGCACGCGCTTCGTCAAGGGGCGGCACAAGAAGGGCGGCTCGTCCGCCAATCGCTTCCGGCGCCGTCGCGGCGAGCAGGAGCGAGAGCTGATCGACGCCGCGGCTGCGGAGGCCGCACGCGTGCTCGGGCCGTGGCGCGAGCGCGTCGAGCACGTCGCGCTCGGCGGCGACCGCTCGGCGGTCTCGCGCGCGCTCGCCTCGCGTGCCGACCTCGCCTGGCTCGAGCCGCTGGTGTTGGCGCGCTTCTTCGACGTCCCCGAGCCGCGCCTGCGCGTGCTCGAGGCGCTGCCGTACCAGCTCTACGCAGCGAAGGTGGTCGAGGAGCGGCTCTAGCTCTCGAGGTGAGCGATGGTGGCGCCGTCGGCCGAGTCGCTCTCGTGCCGGTCGACGAGGGGATGTCCGTTCAGCTCCTCGCGAACCGCCGCACGCACGGCTCCGGTGGCACGTCCGTGGATGATCCGCACGCTCGGCAGCCCGGCGAGCGAGGCGTCGTCGACGAACGACCGCACCGCCTCACGCGCCTCCTGTGCCCGCTGCCCGCGCACGTCGAGCTCGTCGGAGACGTCCGCGCTCGCCGCCGCGACGACCGTGACGGGCGCCTCGGCTTCGGGCTCGCGCCGCCGTGAGGGGCGGAGCCGGGCGAGCGGGATCCGGAGCCTGTGCCCGGCCGCGCCCACGACCTCGGCCTCCTCGCCCTCGATCGCGGCGATCGTGCCGTGGACGCCGAGCGCCGGCGCCTCGACCGGGTCGCCGGCAGCGAGCGGTCCGGTGAAGGGCAGCGGCTCGTCGAGCTCCCGGATCGCGCGTTCGGCGCGAACCGCCCGGTCGGCAGCCGCTCCGAGCCGCCGATCCCGCTCGCGGGCCGCGGCCGGCTTGGCAGTTATCGACTCGCGGTCACGTCGCCGGGCGAGCCGGATCTCCCGGCGCAGGGCGGCAAGCTCCTCCCGCGCCCCGGCCAGGTCGCGCTGCGCGTCCGCCGCCGCCCGCTCGCGCTCCGCTGCCGCCGATGCCTTGACGGCGGCGATCTCGGCGCCGAGCGCCTGCTCGCGCTCGCGCACGCTGCCGGTCAGCCGGGCGGCCTCGGCCCGCTCCGCCTCCGCCTCCGACCGCTCGCCGACCGCTGCGCGCTCCGCGGCCTCGGCCTCGGCGAGCAGCTCCTCGATCCGCAGCCGCTCGGGCGCGACGCGTTCACGTGCGATGGCAACGACATCCGCGTCGAGTCCGAGCCGCTCGGCGATCTGGAGCGCATGTGACGTCCCCGGCCGTCCGAGCGCGATGCGATAGAGCGGCTCGTGCGTGTCGGGATCGAAGCCGGTGCCGGCGTTCGCGACGCCGTCGGTGGCGCTCGCCCACTCCTTCAGCTCGGCGTAATGCGTCGTCACGAGCGTCAGCCGCACCTGCTCGGCGAGCCTCGCGACAAGCGCCTGCGCGAGCGCAGAGCCCTCGACCGGGTCGGTGCCGGATGCGAGCTCGTCGAGGAGCACGAGCGACCGATCGCCCGCGGCGTCGAGGATCGCGACGATGCTGGCGACGTGGCCGGAGAAGGTCGAGAGACTCATCTCGATCGACTGCCGGTCGCCGATGTCCGCGAGCACCTGGTCGAAGACGGGCAGCGCGGCCGTCTCGGCCGGCGGCCGCAGCCCGGACTGATGCAGGAGCGCGGCGAGGCCGAGCGTCTTCAGCGCCACCGTCTTGCCGCCGGTGTTCGGCCCGCTGAGTACGAGCGCACGCAACGCGCCGAGGTCGAGGTCGATCGGCACGGCGGACGCGGGGTCGAGCAGAGGATGGCGCGCCGCGACGAGGCGCACCTCGTCCGAGACTTCGACGGCCGCGCCACTCCAGCCGCGCGAGAGCGTGCCGAGCGCAAGCGCCAGGTCGATCTGCCCGGCCGCCTCGACCGCCGCGGTCAGCGGTGCCGCGTGCTCACCCACGGCAGCCGCGAGCTCCCGCAGGATCCGCTCGACCTCCTCACGCTCGGCGCTCGTCGCCTCGGACTGGCGGTTGGAGAGCTCGACGACGTCGAACGGCTCGACGAAGAGCGTCTGGCCCGAGTCGGAGGCGTCGTGGACGATCCCGGGCACGCTGCGGCGGGCGCTCGCCTTAACCGCCAGCACGGGCCGGCCGCCGCGGAGGGTGATGAACTCCTCCTGCA
>JBDSOJ010000059.1:0-15147 GCA_039914895.1 Gaiellaceae bacterium | reverse complement strand
CTAGTATCACGCGCGAGCTCGGCAGACGAGTTGTGAAGGAGATCCTGTGAAAGCGAACGACCTCCGCGAGATCGGCATCGGCATGCTCGGCTACGCGTTCATGGGCAAGGCGCACGTAAACGGCTAGCGCACGCTCTCGTACATGACGTGGTGGCCGCCGCCGCGTCAGCCGCGGCTCGTCTCGATCGCCGGCCGTGATGAGGAGGCGGTCTCGGCCGCCGCGACACGGTTCGGCTTCGAGCGCCACGTGACCGACTGGCGCGAGCTTGTCGCCGATCCCGAGGTCGAGCTCGTCGACACCTGCGGGCCGAACAACCTGCACGCCGAGCCAACGATCGCCGCCGCCAAGGCGGCAAGCACGTGATCTGCGAAAAGCCGCTCGGCATGACCGCCGACGAGAGCCACGACGGTCTTTCCGGAAGCTACGCCCCTGCGAGACCATCCGACACCCAAGTCAGCTACCTGTCAACACGGGACCGGGGAGCGGGGCACGCTCAACCAGCCGGGACACGCCGCATTCGATGCCCTTCGCCCGCTCGTGAAACCCTAACTCTCGACCAGAGCTTTATGGCAAGGAGAGCTGGATCACGCTGCGGATCCCGTCCTGGGCCTCCATCAGCTCGAAGCCGCGGTTGACCTCATCGAGCGTGAGCCTGTGCGAGAGGAACGGCTCCACGTCGATCTCGCCGGCCAGCCAGCGGTCGATCAGCTTCGGCACCTCGTCTCGGCCCTTGATCCCGCCGAACGAGGAGCCCGCGACACGCCGCCCGGTGATCAGATAGCGCGGCACGATCTCGAGCGTCTCGCCCTTGCCGGCGACGCCGGCGACCGTGCAGAGCCCCCACCCCATCCGCGCCGACTCGACCGCCTGGCGCATGACGGCGACGTTGCCGGTCGCCTCGAAGGTGTAGTCGGCGCCGAAGCCGCCGGTCGTCTCGAGGATCCGCTCGACCGTGTCGGGCCCGCCGAGCATCGTCTCGGTTGCGCCCTGCCCCTTCGCCAGCTCGAGCCGCTCCTCGGAGAGGTCAATGGCGATGATCCTTTCTGCTCCCCGCAGCCTGCACCCGGCAACTGCCCCGAGGCCGACCAGACCCCCGCCGAAGACGGCGCACGTGGAGCCGGGCTCGACTGCCGCCGTCTTCATCGCCGCGCCGAGGCCCGTCGAGAGGCCACAGGCAAAGAGGGCGGCGCCCTCGAGCGGCGCCTCCGGACTCACCTTCGCGAGCGCGATCTCCGGCATCACGGTGTACTCCGCGAAGGTCGACGTGCCCATGAAGTGGCGTACCGGCTCGCCGTCGCGGGAGAGTCGCGTCGTTCCATCCGGGAGGTGCCCCTTCCCCTGCTCCTCGCGGATCGCCAGGCAGAGGTTCGTCCGCGAGCTCAGGCAATGGACGCACTCGCGACATTGCGGCGAGAAGAGGGTGACGACGTGGTCGCCGGGCGCGAGCGACGAGACTCCCTCGCCGATCCGCTCGACGACGCCGGCGCCCTCGTGCCCGAGCACCGTCGGCGCGTAGCCGGACGGGTCGGCGCCCGAGGCGGTGTACAGATCCGTGTGGCAGACGCCGCAGGCGACGAGCCGGACGAGCACCTCCCCCGGCTGCGGCTCCGCGAGCTCGAGCTCCTGTACCTCGAGCGGCGCGCCGAACCGCTCCAGCACAGCCGCACGGATCTTCACCCCGCCGCCCGCTCCGGCGCAACGAAGCCGCGCTCGCGATGCGACTTGTCGCAGAACGGCTTCGTCGCCGAGAGCCCGCAGCGGCAGAGCGCCACGGTCTCGCCGCTGGGAAGCTCGTACACGCGACCGTCCGCGTCGATCAGCTGGAACGGACCCGTGACGCGGTAGGGACCGTTCTCGCGCACTGTGATCGTGACCGCCGCCACGGCTCGACTCTACACTCGGTCGGGTGAAGATCTGTCTCGTGACCCCGTTTGCGTGGTCACTGCCACACGACGTCAACCAGCACGTGGCCGGGATCGCGAAGGAGCTGCGGGCGCTCGGCCACGGCGTCACTGTGCTCGCCCCCTCAGGACGGCCCGCCGACCTCATCGCCGGGCGGCGGGCTCTCGCGCGCGGCGACGACGACGCCGAAGTGATCGCGATCGGGACGGCGGTGCCGGTCTCGCGGCGCTCGAGCCTCGGCGTCCCCGTGGGCGTCCGGGCGAACCTGCGCCTCGCGCTCGTGCAGGGCCGGTTCGACGTCGTCCACGGCTTCGAGCCCGGGCTCCCAAGTATCTCCTACCTCGCCCTGCGCGACTCGGAGGCGCTCGGCGTCGCGAGCTTCTTCTCGCCGGACCGGCTGGGCTATCCGCCCCGGCGTGCGCTGCGCGAGAAGCTGCTCGCGCGGATCGACGTCCTCATCGCCTCGTCCAGGACAAGCGCGCTGGCCGCGGCCGAGCGCTTCCCCGGCGACTACCGGATCGTCTCGCCCGGCGTCGATACCGAGCTCTTCCGGCCGGGCGTCAAGCGGAACGTCGTCGCGATCGAGCTTCATTCGGGATCGCTGACCGTCGCGCGCGCCGCCCTGCGTTCGCTGCGCGAGCTGCCGGACTGGGAGGCCGTGCTGCTGCGGACGAAACCGCTCTCGAGCCGGCCCGGGATCCCGCTCGCGTTGCGGGATCGAGTGCGCATCCGCTCGGGACGCACAGCCGAGGCGCGAGCCGCGGTGCTTGCCGAGGCCGCAATCGTCGTCCCGGCTCCGACAGGCTCAGCCCGGCTTCGCCTCGAGGCCGCAGCGGCCGGCGCCGCGCTTGCCGATCCGCCGGGCGTGCTCGACCAACCGGAGCTCGCAGCCGCTGCGGTCCAGCGCCTGGCCGAGAACGACGATGTGCGCGAACGGAAGGGCCGGGAGGCGCGCGCAGCCGCCGAGTCGCAGAGCTTCGCGGCGGTCGCACAGGAGCTCGATCGGATCTACGGAGGGCTCGGCGGGCGGAAGCGCTCGCGGCAACGCGACACCGATCCGCTCGCCAACCGACCCTGGCTCCTCGCTGACCTGCACATGCACACCTCCTGGTCGCACGATTGCTCGATCGAGGTCGACGAGCTGCTCGAACACGCCGACGCGGAGGGGCTCGGCGCGATCGCGGTCACCGACCATAACGTCTTCGGCGGCGCCCGCGAGGCGATCGCGAAGGCGCGCGGACGCGAGCTGATCGTGATTCCGGGCGAGGAGGTGAAGACCGACGACCAGGGCGAGGTGATCGGCCTCTTCCTTCACGAGGAGATCCCGCGCGGGATGACGTTCGCGGAGACGGTCGCCGCGATCCGCGAGCAGGAGGGGATCGTGTACCTCCCCCACCCGTTCGACCGGATGCACGCGATCCCGTTCCCGGCGACGCTGCACCGGCACCTGCACGAGATCGACGTGCTTGAGGTCTACAACGCGCGCCTCCTGTTCGAGGGCTACAACGACGAGGCCGTCCGCTTCGCGCGCAAGTACGGCCTCCCGGCGGGCGCCGGCTCCGACGCACACGTGCTCCAGGGGGTCGGCACGGGGGCTCTGCGCATGCGCGCCTTCGACGGCCCCGAGGAGTTCATGCTCTCGATCCGGAGCGCCGAGGTGCTGCGCCGTCCGAAGTCGCTCGCGTACCTGCAGAGCCTCAAATGGGTGGCTCAGGTCAAGGAGAAGGTGCGCTAGGAGCGAACCGGGAGACGACGCCTGTGGCTGCCTCATCGACCGATCAGATCTACGAGCGTTACCTGCAGAAGGCGATCTCCGAGATCAACGAGCTCGGCGACGAGATCGGCCGCGCAGGTGACGCGACGCACGTCCCCGTGCTCGGCTCGGGGCATCCGCTCGCGGACGTCTTTCTTCTCAAGTACGCACCGAAGCACTCGGAGATCCAGGAGGGGGTCGCGTTCTTCGGCCGGGCCGGACAGGCACTGCTGAAGTCGCTGCAGCGGCTGCACGTCGACCCGATGGCCGTCTACGGCACGAACTGCCTCAAGTTCGGCGGCGAGAGCTTCGAGGAGGCGGCGCCCTGGCTGACGCGCGAGCTCCACATCGTCCAGCCGAAGCTGCTCGTGCTGATGGGCGGGCAAACGGTCGAGTTCGTGAACGCGCTCGGCTTCCCGCTCGCCGACGAGCTCGATCCCGCCCTCGAGGGGCTACAGCGCTTCACGGCGACGATCGAGGCGCTCGTCGTCCCCGACATCGACACCGCGCTCGACGAGGCGCCGGCGAAGACGGCCTTCTGGAACGGATTCAAGGCCGTCGGCAGCTGGTACGCCGAGCTGCCGCCGTATTGATGCAGGACGCTGAGTTGCCGCCGTCGTGAGCCGCGGACGCTGGCTCGCGTTCGCGGGGCTGACCGCTGCGCTCGCGCTCTACACCGCCGGTGCCGACAGGCTCTGGGACGCAGAGCGCTGGCCCGACCTCCTCTTCCTGACGCTTGTCCTCTTCCCCGTCACGTTCGCGCTGATCTGGCTGCTGCTGCCGCTCCGCGAGCACCGGCTGCTGCTTCCGGTCGGACTCACGCTCGTGGCGCTCGCCGGGCTGTTCCATTTCACCGAGCTCGACGTCCTCTTGAACCTCGCGAAGCTGTTCGCGCTCGTCTGCATCGGCTTCTGGTTCCTGTCCTGGTTCGAGAACGTGATGTGGGCGGCGCTGATCGCAGTGGTCATCCCCTGGGTCGACGCGATCTCGGTGTGGCGCGGGCCGACCGAGTACGTCGTCGAGCAGCAGCCGCACGTCTTCGACAACGTCTCGATCGCGTTTCGTGTGCCCGGCGAGGACAACACGGCGAACCTCGGGCCGCCGGACATCCTCTTCTTCGCGCTCTTCCTCGCCGCCGCCGACCGCTTCGCGCTCCGCCTCGCCTGGACGTGGCTCGCGATGGCGGCACTGCTCGGCGCGACGCTGATCCTGGCCGCGACCACCGACGTCGCCGGCCTTCCCGCCCTGCCCGCGATCTGCGTCGGCTTCCTGCTCCCGAACGCGGATCTGCTCTGGACCGCGCTGCGACGGCGCGGCCGCGCTCCCGGCCGGATCTACGGCCGGACGGACGAGCGCTTCTACGACCTCGACGCCGACGTGATCGAGCGGACGCCCTCGAAGGTCGTGCTGCTGACACGGGATCAGCCGCCGGTGACGGCGAGTGTCGAGCCGGTCGACGCAGGGACTGTCTTCACGGTCGAGCCGGAGCCAGGCCGGCCGGGCATCCTCTGCCGGCTGACGCTCGGCGGGGCGGACGAGGGTGTCGCGGCCGTCTTCGATCTGCCGCAGGGCCTCGTGATCGTCCCCCAGGACGACGTCTCCTCCTACCTCGACATCGTCCACCCCGAGCAACTCGCCGCCGACGAGGACAAGGTCGAGCGCCTGAAGCGCGAACGCCGCTAAGTCGGGAGCTTGTGGTGATTCAAGACAAAGTCTCCGGCCGCCGCTGAACCGCGCCGTTCAAACCGACTTTGTGTTTGATTCAACACTAAGTCTCCTCGTGCGTGCGCTCACGCGTCAGCAGCGAGACCGACTCGACGTGCGGCGTGTGCGGGAACATGTCGACCGGCTTCGTCCGCACGAGCTCGTAGCCGTACTCCGCCCGCAGCACCTTCACGTCGGAGGCGAGCGTGGTCGGGTTGCAGGAGATGTAGACGAGCCTCGGCGCGCCCAGCTCGCCCGTCCGCCGCAGCGCCTTCCCCGCCAGGCCTGCGCGCGGCGGGTCGACGACGACGACATCGGGCGGCCCGGCGCGCTCGACGAGCTCCTCGAGCACCTGGCCGACGTTGCCGGCGAAGAAGGCCGCGTTCGCGATCTGGTTCAGGTCGAGGTTCTCGAGCGCGCACGCGATCGACTCCTCCGAGATGTCGACGCCCCAGACCGTGAGCGCGTGCTCGGCGAGCGAGAGCCCGATCGTGCCGGTGCCGCAGTAGAGGTCGTACACCGTCTCGACGCCGGTCAGGCCCGCATACTCGATCGCGAGCGCGTAGAGCTGCTCCGCCATCTCCGTGTTCGTCTGCATGAACGCGTTCGGGCGGACGCGGAAACGCCGGCCGAGCAGCTCCTCCTCGATCGCGTCGTCGCCCCAGAGCAGGGTCGAGGGCAGGTTCGTAACCTCCGACGGCTGGTCGTTGATCGCCCAGTGGATCGACTTCACCTCCGGAAAGCGCCGCAGCACCTCGACGAGGTAATCGCGCTCGAACTTCTCACCCGGCGCGGTCACGAGCATGAGCAGCACCTGGCCCGTGTTGCGTCCCTCGCGATAGACGAGGTGGCGGAGGTAGCCGGTGTGCTCAGCCTGGTCGTACGCCTCCAGGTTCTCCTCACGCGCCCAGTCGCGGACGGCGTTCCTGATCGCGTTGCCGAGGTCGGTCGTCAGCCAGCAGCGCTCGATCTCCAGCACAGCGTCCCAGCGGCCGGCCTTGTGGAAGCCGAGCGCGGGACCGGACTCCGTCTGCGTGAACGAGTACTCAAGCTTGTTGCGGTAGAAGAATTGCGACGCCGCGGGGAGGATCGGCTCGACGGGCGCGTCCGCGATCCCGCCGATGCGCTTCAGCGCGTCGCGCACCTGCTCCTCCTTCGCCGCCGCCTGCACCTCGTAGGCGAGATCCTGGAAGCGGCAGCCGCCGCACGCCGGGAAGTGGACGCACGGAGCGTCGACTCGGTGCGGCGAGGGCTCGAGCACGTCGACGGCCAACGCCTCGGCGAAGCCGCGCTTCACCTTCGTCACCCGGGCGCGGACGCGGTCGCCCGGCAGCCCGCGGCGCACGAAGACGACGAACCCGTCCAGGCGCGCGACGCCGTTACCGCCGTAGGCGAGCGAGTCGACCTGAAGCTCGAGCTCCTCGTGCATGCGTACCGGGGCGGCCATGCGCGGAGGGTACTTACGTCCTACGTGATGTCGCGGCGGGAGACGAGCAACGTCCCCGCGAGGCAGAACGCGAGCGCGTAGCCGGTCGAGACGGCGGCTCCGCCCCACGACGACAGCTCGTCGGTGGCGTCGAAGACCGCGCCGATCGCGGCGCCCGGGAGATACGGACCGACGTCATCCCAGATCACGCCGACGAGACCTTCCACGATCAGGAACCAGACGAGCGCGCCGACGATCGCGCCGACCTGGCTGCGCACGACGGCGCCGATACCGACCCCGAGCGCGCCCCAGATCGCGGCCGCTGCGGTCAGGGCGAGCGAGGTGCGGAGCGGATCGGGATCGAACAGGTGGAGCTCGTGGCCGGATGCGAGCAGCCACGCCACCGAGAAGACGTAGACGATCGCGAGCGAGACGAGTGCGAGCACCATCCCGCCGACGACCGCCGCCAGCGTCTTCGCGGCCAGAACCTGCTCCCGCTTCGGCGAGGCGAGGAACGTGGGCGTCGCGGTCCCGTGCCGGAACTCGCCCGTCATGACGAGGATCCCGAACAGGATCGAGAAGAGCAGCGCGAAGCTCGCCGTCGCGGGGAGGTCGGCCTGGTCGGAAACCGTGAAGTCGGCGGTGAAGACGAGTACGGCGGCGACTGCCACCGCCGTAATCGCGAACAACCCCGAGGCGAGCACGACGGCGGTTCGGGTCGTCCGCAACTTCAGGAACTCGGAGCGGAAGAGCGCGCTCACGCGACCGTCTCCCCGCCCGTCAGCTCGAGGAACGTCTCCTCGAGCGTCGCCACCTCGGTGACGAGCTCGTAGAGGACGATCCCGTTCGCCGCCGCCACCTCGCCGATCCGGGCCGCGGTCGTGCTCGCGGAGAGGCTGTCGGCGTCGATCGGCGTCACCGCGATCCGCTCGGCCGCCAGCAGCTCCCCGAGTCGCTGCGCCTCCGGGCTGCGCACGCGCACTGCACTGCTTGCCCGCGCCGCGAGCTCGGCCGTCGTCGAGTGCGCGACGAAGCGGCCGCGGTGGATGATCACGACCTCGTCGACGGTCTGCGCAACCTCCGCCAGGACGTGGCTGGAGACGAGGACGGTGCGTCCTTCGGCTGCGAGAGCGCGGAGCAGGTCGCGCAACCAGCGGATTCCCTGCGGGTCGAGGCCGTTCGCCGGCTCGTCCAGGATCAGCACCTCGGGATCGCCGAGCAACGCCGCTGCGAGTCCGAGCCGTTGCCGCATGCCGAGCGAGTACGTCTTCGTCCGCTTCCGGCTGACCGCGGCCAGCTCGACGAGCGCGAGCACCTCGTCGACCCGCGACGCGGGGACGTCGGCAGCGGCGGCGAGGACGAGCAAGTGGTTTCGTCCCGACCGGCCCGGATGGACGTTCGAGGCTTCGAGCACCGCGCCGACACGCTTCGCGGGCTGGTCGAGGTCGCGGTAGCGCCGCCCCATGATCGTCGCCGAGCCCGCGGACGGGTGCGCGAGGCCGAGCAGCACGCGCAGGGTGGTCGTCTTGCCGGCCCCGTTCGGCCCGAGGAAGCCGGTGATCGTGCCCGCCTCGACGCGGAAGTCGAGCGAGTCGACGGCGAGCGTCTGCCCGAAGCGCTTGCTGAGCCCCGCGACCTCGATCACTTCAGGGTCGTGACGTAGACGGTGCGCTCGCGGGGACCGTCGAACTCGCAGAAGAAGATTCCCTGCCAGGTGCCGAGAGCGAGCCGGCCGTCGCGGATCGGCACGAGCACGTTCGAGCCCATGAACGCGGCGCGGATGTGCGTCGGCGCGTTCTCCTCGCCCTCCTCGACGTGCTGCCACGGCCAGTCCTCGGAGACGATGCGCTCGAGCGCGGTCTCGAAATCGCGCGCGACGGCGGGGTCCGCGTGCTCGTTGATCGTGACGCCGGCCGTCGTGTGCGGCACGTAGACGAGTGCCGCGCCGGCGCCGTCGAGCTCGCCGAGGGCGGCGCGCACCAGCTCGGTGATGTCGACGAGCTGGCTCCGCTTCTGTGTTGTCACGCTGAACTCACGCACGGGGCGTATCCTAGGCGCCGTGAACGACGGCTCCCCCACTGACCGCGAGTTGGACGGCTACCGGGCCGGCGCCGACCGCTTCATCGCGGAGCTGGACGAGGAGTACTACCTCCACTACGCCGGCCTGAAGCGGGAGTTCGAGCTGCGCCCGATCTACGAGCGCCACGCCGACCTGACCGGCCTGGACGCGGTGCGCCGCCTCGGCGCGTCGGTCCGCGGCAAGGAGAACCTCGAGCTGTTCCGCTTTGGTTGCGAGGGCTTTCTCGGCGAGCTCACGCGCGACCACGCCGAGAAGATCGCCGAGAGCGAGACGAAGCTGGAGGCCCAGCACGAGGGGGAAGCGGTCGGGTACCGGATGCTGCCGCCGACCATCGCGAACACGGCAGACCGCGACTCGCGTGAGCGGCTCGAGGTGGCGCGCAACGAGCTCACCGAGGAGCACCTGAATCCGGTCTACCTCGACGCCGTCCACACGACGCAGCGCGCGATCCCGGAGCTCGGCGCGCCGACGTACTTCCACCTCTACCGCGATTGCTTCGAGTACGACCTCGAGGGGCTCGCGGGGCAGTGCCGCTCTTTCCTGGACTCGACCGAGCGGCTCTACGAGGACTCGATGGACCGCGTCCTCCGCGAGCGCGTCGGCATCGGCCTCGCCGAGGCGGAGCGCTGGGACGTGCGCCGCTTCTTCCGCGGCTCCGGCTGGGACGACGCCTTCCCCGCGGACCGGATGCTGCCTGCGCTGCGCGGCACGCTCTCCGGGCTCGGGATCGACCTCGACGCCCAGCGCAATGTCCATCTCGACGTCGAGGAGCGGCCGACCAAGAGCCCGCGCGCGTTCTGCGCCCCGATCGAGATCCCGGACAAGGTGATGCTCGTGATCCAACCGCAGGGCGGGCCCGACGACTGGTATTCGCTCTTCCACGAGGCCGGCCACACCGAGCACTTCGCCTTCACCGACCCGAACCTGAAGATGGAGGAGAAGCGGCTCGGCGACAACGCCGTCACCGAGGGCTGGGCGATGCTCTTCGATCACCTGATCGACGACCGGGCCTGGCTCTCGAGCATGCTCAGCTTCCCGCGCCCCGACGTCTTCGCGGCCGAGGGCGCCGTGCAGCTGCTCTTCTACGTGCGCCGCTACTGCGCGAAGCTGCTCTACGAGATCGAGTTCCACGCTGCGGCCGACCCAACGCAGATGCGTAGCCGTTACGTCGAGCTCCTCGGCGACGCGCTCAAGGTCGAGCCGAGCGACACGGACTATCTCGCCGACATCGACTCCGGCTACTACGTGACCTCATACCTACGCGCCTGGGCCTTCTCGGCGCAGATGACGACGTTCATGCGCGAGAAGTTCGGCAACGACTGGTTTAAGCGGCGCGAGGCCGGCTCGCTCCTCGTTGAGCTGTGGGCGCTCGGTCAGAAACCGAACGCCGACGAGCTGCTGAAGGACGTCACAGACGCGGCGGTGGAGCTGGAAGCCGTCGCGGAGCACGTCCGCTCGGCGATCCCCACTCCCGCCTAGTGCTGCGTCTCAGAAGTCGCGTGAGGTTCTGGGGAGTGACCGGGTGCGAGCTGACGTCGCACGGTGTTCGCCCGCGTGCTGGTGGCACGTGGGCGGGCGCCGGGTGGCGTCAGGCGTGCTTGGGCGCCGCCGGAGCCCATGGGAATTCTGGGACGAAACACTAAAGCGCGCCGCCCGCAGCGGGAGGCGCGCCCGCGTCGGCGCCGGCGTCGCCGACTACCTCGCGCGCGAGGTAGTCCTCGATCAGCATCACGTTGTCCTGCGAGCGCTCGACGACGGTGAGCAGCGCTCCCATCGACGAGACCTCCTCGCGCTGCTCCTGAAGAAACCAGTGCAGGAACTGCTCGCCGACGAGGTCGCCCTCCGAGCGCGCAAGCTTCGTGAGGCCGGAGATCTGCTCGGTGACCCGCCGCTCCTGCTCGAGCGCGAGCCGCACCGGCTCGACGACGTCCGCGAACGTTGTCTGCGGCGCCGTGACGCCCGGAATCGCGACCGGTTCGTCGGCGTCGAGCAGGTACTGGATGATCATCATCGCGTGGTTTCGCTCCTCCACCGCCTGGCGGTAGAAGTGGGCTGCGAGCCGCGGCAGCGTCTGGGCGTCGTAGTGGACCGCGATCGCGACGTACTGCTGCGAGGCCGCAAGCTCGTAGCCGACCTGCTCTTTCAACCCGTCCGGAAAGGCGGCCATTCGCCGACTCTAACGGGATAGAGTCGGCGCCGTGCTGCCGCTCCGCGACAACGTGCCGACCCGGTCGCGGCCGCTCGTCACCTATGCGCTGATCCTCGCGAACCTGCTCGTCTGGGTGCTCTACCAGCTACCCGACCTGCAGGGCTCGGTGGACGAGCTCGCCTACCACCCCTGCGAGGTCGAGAGCTCGTGCCCGACCGTCGGGCAGGACTGGCCGCTGACGTCGATCACCTCGATGTTCATGCACGGCAGCTGGTTGCACCTGGCCGGCAACCTGCTCTTCCTCTGGATCTTCGGCAACAACGTCGAGGACGCGCTCGGCAAGGTGCGTTACCTCCTCTTCTATCTCGCCGGCGGCTTCGCCGCGACGGCGCTGCAGACGTTCGTCACCCTCGCCTACGCGAGCGACCTCGACGGGATGATCCCGAACGTCGGCGCGAGCGGCGCGATCTCGGCCGTGCTCGGCGGCTACCTCGTGCTGCTGCCGCGAGCGAGGATCTTGACCTTGATCTTCGTCGTCCTCCGCGAGATTCCCGCGGCATTCTTCCTGCTCGTCTGGTTCGGCTTCCAGCTCCTGGACGGCAGCTCCTCGCTCTCGCATCCGGAGCAAGGCGGCGGCGTCGCGTTCTTCGCGCACATCGGCGGCTTCGTCTTCGGCGCGCTCGCCGTCAAGCTGCTCCAGCAACGCCGGCCGCTCGCTCCCACCCATTGACGTTCGAGGACCACGTTAAGGCGGCGCTCGACTCGCTGCCGCCGCACCTGGCGGACGCGCTCGACAACGTGGCGGTCGTGGTCGAGGCGCAGAACCGCGAGGAGCCCGACCTCTACGGCCTCTTCGACTGGCCCGAATACATGCCGGCGAAGATCTCGATCTACCGCAGGCCACTCGAGCAGGATTTCCCCGACGCAGCCGAGCTCGAGGAGCAGATCCGGATCACGGTGCTGCACGAGCTCGCCCACTACTTCGGCTTCGAGGAAGACCGAATCACCGACCTCGGCTACGACTGAGGTCGGCGATCCGGTCGTCCGTGTCGCTTACTGCTGCGGCCAGGCGGGCGCCATGAAGCCAGGCAGGAACCCGAACGCGGCCGGGAACGACGCCGCCCCGGGCTTCTGGCCCGTTGCGACCCACCCGTCCAGCGCGGTCAGCGCCGTCACGAGCTGCGGGCCGGTGAACGCACAGTGACCGTTGCCGCTCGTGAACGCCTGTGCGAGCAGGCCGCTCCGGCCGGCGCCGGCGACCGTCGCTGCATACGCGGCCTCGTGCGAGACCGGGACGAGCGTGTCGGTCTGCGTGTGCATCGTCAGCACCGGCTTCTTGATCTTGCCGCTGTAGTCGGCCCAGTGCTCGACGTAGTTGCGCGCGAACGGCGGCGCCGAGATCGTCCGGCCGGCGTTCATGGTTGCGAGCAGACCATCCACGTTGACGCCGAACGTCATCAGGTAGGCCCTGTCGGCGGGTGAGAGCGAATAGACATGCGTCAGGTTCTGGCCGACCGGCCCGCCGGCCCGCCGCTCCAGCTCTGCGCGTGCCTCGGTGGCGAAGAACATGTTCGTCGCGATCCAGCTCGGATAAGCCGGCGACGGGAACGCGCTCGGCGCAGCCCCGGTCACCAGCCGGATAAACTCGAACTTGAAGAAGTTCGCCGGGTTCAGGAACTCTCCGAACATCTTCGGGAACACCTCGGTGTCGAAGTCGAGGTCGTCGCGCACGTCGCCGATGCTCCCCCAGGCCGCCGGCCAGCCGAACGCCGCGTGGTAGGCGAGCGAGGTGGCGACGGCCCCGTCCCAGGCCCGCGGCGCCCCAGCGGCGACGGCGCAGGCGGCGAGGTAGCCGTCGAAGTGCCCGGCCGTCTGCTCCGCGAGCGCGAGCGTGACGAGGGAACCCATCGAGAAGCCCCAGAGCAGCGTCCGGTTGGGCTTGCCGACGGCGCTGCGGAAGTGCGAGACGAGCGCCTTCGTGTCGTGGATGCCGTCCTGGACCGCCCAGCCGTTCGTCTTGTAGGCCGAGCCGGCGAGCGCGTAGCCCATCCCGAGCAACGTCGGCTCGAGCGCGGCGCTCGGCGACGCCGGGGCGGAGCGGTCATCCACCTCGCCCGCGTGGTCGGCCGCGTCGCGATAACCGTGCGCGTGAACGACGAGCGTCCCGTTCCAGTCCTCCGGTACCACGATGCGGTAGGGCGCGCCGTTCAGCTCACCCGTGAGCACGGTCGGTGCTGCGGTCGCGGCCGGGACAAACAGCCCGAGTGCGACGACAACCGCAATCAATGTCTTCCTGATCAAGACCTCCCCCTCCCCTTGGATTCCCCAGTTCGGTCGAGCGTATGGCTCTTTCGGAGCCAGGTCAAACGGCACTGTTGCGTTTTCGTTCAGCGTGCCGCGGCCGAGGAATCATTCGCCTTGGGACCACGTTGCAAAGAAGCATGAAGACAATTCCCGAGATCCAGACGGAGATCGAGCGTCTGAGCGAGGTGCGCGGCGAGCTGTGGCAGGAGCTGTCGCACGGACGCCGGCAGGCGCTCGTGGACGAGATCAAGCAGATCGACGCGCAGCTGGTGACGCTCTGGGACGAGCACCGCGCCGAGCGGGCGCGCATCCGCTTCGGCGAGCGCGACGAGATCGTGCGTCGGGCCCGTCAGGAAGAAAGGCTCGAAAGAGCCGCGTAGTACGATCCAACTGGATGGGCACGAAGGGTCTGCGTGGCCGGAACGAAGATCCCTCCGACGTCGAGTCGGAGCGGGACGCGCTGCGCCGCCAACGTGTGGAGGCTGCGGCAGAGCTCGGGGTGTTGAAACAGACGCTGTCCGAGCGCGTTGCGCAGGTACAGCAACGCGAGCGCGAGCTCGCCGACGCGCTCGCCCGGGTCGAGAAGCGCGAGCAGAAACTCGATGCGGCGGCCACGCGCGGCTCGCGGCTCGACGCCGTCCGCCTTCGGCTGGCCGAGGCCAAGCAGTCTCGCGCGACGCCTGCCGACAGCGTCGATTCGGCACGTGTTGATTCAACACAAGCTCCTGCACCGGCGGCGGCTCCCGTCGAGCTCGACGCACGGACGCTGCAGCTCGACGTGCGCGAGACCGAGCTCGCCGACGAGGCGAAAGCGCTTGCCGAGAGGGAATCCGAGCTCGAGACGAGGAAGACGGAGCTCGAGGCCCGCGCCGCGGAGCTCACCGAGCACGAGCGGTCGATCGAGACGCGCGAGGAAGAAAGTGTTGATTCACCACAGAGTCCCGAGGCCGCGCGGGATCCGGACGAGTTCGTTCAGATCGAGGAGAAGCTCGCGGAGCTCGGCGACGCCGAGCAGGCGTTCGCGCGGACACAGCACGAGCTCGCGGCCCGCAGCGAGGCGCTCGCCGAGCGGGAGGCGGAGCTGACGGCGCGCGAGCGAGCGCTCGCGGAACGGGAGGCACCGGAGCCCACGCCCGACCTGGAGGCGCTCGAGTCCAGGATCCGACGATTGGAGCAGGGCGGACGCGGACGCCCCGCGGAGCAACCCACGTTCAGCGCCGGCCTCCGCACCCTCGAGACGCGCGGGCTCCGCGGCGGCCGCGATCCCGACGAGCCTCTACACTGAAACCCGCCTCGGGGCGTTAGCTCAGCTGGGAGAGCGCCGCGTTTGCAACGCGGAGGTCGCCGGTTCGATCCCGGCACGCTCCATTGTTGGCGCAGATTCGGAATCTGCGGAAGCAGATTCCGAATGCGCGAAGACCCCTGAAGGGGCTGCTCCGCAGCCCAAGAGCGCGAACGCCACACACACGCAGACTCGGAATCCGCGGCAGCAGATTCCGAATGCGCGAAGACCCCTGAAGGGGCTGCTCCGCAGCCCAACCGTATTGTCGGCGCAGGCTGCTACGGCTCGTCGCGCTTGTCCGTACCGGCAGCGCGCGCTTCGTCCTCCGGCGACTCCATCGCGCGCCGCATCTCCTCGCGCGGGTCGACGTCGCGCACCGTGTCCTTCAGCTCGCGTACGCCTCGTCCGAGCTGCCGGCCGAGCTGCGGCACCCGCTTGGCGCCGAAGAGCAGCAGCAGCACGACGCCGAGGACAATCAGCTCCCAGTGGCCGGGCACGCCGCGCAGCATAGACGGGCGCAGATCGGCCGGAAGGATGACGCGAATC
>JBDSOJ010000229.1:0-17472 GCA_039914895.1 Gaiellaceae bacterium | reverse complement strand
GTGGCGCGACCGAACGAAGGGCCGCCGCGTCCTCTCGAAGACCGTGTCGGTGCAGATGATGGCGATGCTCCGCGACGTCGTCTCGGCCGAGGGCGGCACCGGCGCGGCCGCCGCCGTACCCGGCTACACCGTGGCGGGGAAGACTGGCACGGCGGCGAAACCGGTGCCGGGCGGCTACTCGACCTCGAGGTACGTCGCCTCGTTCGTCGGCGTGGTGCCTGCGAAGGATCCGCGGCTCGTCGTGCTGGTCTCCATCGACGAGCCGCGCGGCGCGATCTGGGGCGGGGTCGTCGCGGCACCGGCCTTCGCCGACATCGCCCGCTCGAGCCTCGTCGAGCTCGAGATCGCGCCTGACAACTAGCCGACGCATGCTCGGAGTCCGCAGAAGCGGACTCCGAGCGCGCAAATCCCTGAAGGGTCGCTTCGCTCCCGATCAGACCCGCTAGCGTTCCGCGTCATGGAGCTCGGGCGCCTCGTTGCCGCGCTCGCACCTGAGGCGGTTCTCGGTAGCCCCGACCCCGTCGAGGTGCGGGACCTCGCCTACGACGCGCGCGCCGTCACTCCCGGCGCGGCCTTCTTCGCGGTTCCCGGCGAGCGCGCCGATGGGCACGACTTCGCCGCGCAGGCGGTCCAGAACGGCGCCTCCGTGCTCGTCGTCGAGCGCGCGGTCGACGCCGACGTTCCACAGCTCGTCGTCCCGTCGGCACGCGCCGCGATGGCCACGGCCGCCGACATCTTCTTCGGCGAGCCGACGCGCGAGCTCGAGGTCGCCGGCGTCACCGGCACGAGCGGGAAGACGACAACCGCGTTCCTCCTTCATTCCGTGCTCGAAGCGGCCGGCCGGAGACCGGGGCTGCTCGGCACCGTCGAGAGCCGCGTCGGCGGCGAGGTGCGGCCAGTCGTCCGCACGACCCCGGAGGCAATCGACCTCCAGCGCACGTTCCGGGAGATGCTCGACGCCGGCGATCGCAGCGTCGCGCTCGAGGCGTCGTCGCACGCGTCCGTCCTGCACCGGCTCGACCGCGTTCGCTTCGACGCGATCGTCTTCACGAACTTGAGCCAGGATCACCTCGACTTCCACGAGTCGATGGAGGACTACTTCGCGGCCAAGCGCAAGCTCTTCGTCGGCGCCGCGCCGCCGCCCGCCGCCGTCAACGTCGGCGACGCCTGGGGACGCCGGCTTGCGGAGGAGCTCTCCGATTTCAACCGCGCGCCGCTCGTTACGTTCGGCCTGGCGGACGACGCCGAGATCCGTCCCGAGCACCTCGATCTCGGCCCGTCGGGCGCGAGCTTCACCGCCGGCGGGATCGAGATCAGCTCGAGCCTTCGCGGCCGCTTCAACGTCGAGAACGTCCTCGGCGTGATCGCGGCCGCGATCCTGCTCGACGTGGACGGGGACGCGATCGCGGCGGGGATCGCGGCGCTCCCGGGTGTGCCGGGGCGGTTCGAGACGGTCGACGAGGGCCAGCCGTTCGCCGTCGTCGTCGACTACTCGCACAAGCCGGATGCACTCGACAACGTGCTGCGGACGGCACGCGAGCTGGCCGAAGGGCGCGTGATCGTCGTCCTCGGCGCCGGCGGCGACCGCGACCGGCAGAAGCGCCCGCTGATGGGGAAGGTCGCCCGCGACCTCGCCGACGTCGTCATCGTCACCTCCGACAACCCGCGCAGCGAAAACCCGCTCGCGATCATCCAGGATGTCCTCCAGGGCACTGGCACCGACGTCGAGATCGATCCCGACCGGCGCGCCGCGATCGTCCGCGCGGTCGAGCTTGCCGAGCCCGGCGACGTCGTCCTGATCGCCGGCAAGGGCCACGAGCAGGGTCAGGAGGTTGCCGGCGAGAAGCTGCCGTTCGACGACCGCGTTGTCGCCCGCGAGGCGTTGCGCCTGCAGCGGCGGAACGCGTGATCCCGATCGCGATCGATGAGCTCGCCGCGCTCGGGCTCGGGGAGCTTCACGGCTACGGCGAGATCACGGGGCTTCAGATCGACTCGCGCCGCGTCGGCCCAGGCGACCTCTTCGTCGCGATCCGCGGCGGCCGCGACTTCGTCGACGACGCGCGGAGCCGCGGTGCGGCGACGCTGGTGCCGAACGACGAGCTCGATGCGATGGCGGTGCTCGGCCAGGCGCTGCGCGGCCGCAGCCGGGCCCGCTTCGTCGGCGTCACCGGCTCGACCGGGAAGACATCGACGAAGGACATCCTCGCCGCTCTCTGCGCGTCGGTCGCGCCGACCGTCTGGACCGAGGAGAGCTACAACGCCGAGCTCGGCGTGCCGCTGACGCTCGGCCGGCTCGAGCCGGAGACAGAGATCTGCATCGTCGAGCTGGGCATGCGCGGCTTCGGTCAGATCGCGAAGCTTTGCGAGATCGTGCGCCCGCACGTCGCCGTGATCAGCGCCGTCGGTCCCGTTCATCTCGAGCTCGTCGGCTCGGTCGACGGGGTCGCGCGCTCGAAGGCGGAGCTCGTCGCCGCGCTCCCTCCGGACGGGATCGCCGTGGTCCCGCAGTCGGCCGAGCTGGAGGCGCACCTCCGCGGGGACATCGAGATCGTCCGCGTACCGCCCGTCGACGTGGAGCTTCGCGAGGACGGCGCACACGTCTCCTTTGGCAGCCGCAGGATCCGCTTCCCGCTCACCTCGCGTCATCAGGCGCAGAACGCCCTCACCGCGCTGACCGTGTACGAGGCGATGGATCTGCCGCTCGACCGACTCGAAGCGAGCGCGGCGAGCGTGCGGCTCTCGAAGTGGCGCGGCGAGGAGCTGGTGCTTCCCGGCGGCGGCTTCGTCGTCAACGACGCCTACAACGCGAACCCGACCTCGATGGAGGCGGCGTTGCGACATCTGGCCGAGCGGGGCGAGGGGCGGAGACGGATCGCCATCCTCGGTGGCATGGCCGAGCTCGGCGAGCACACCGAGCGCCATCATCGCGAGATCGCCGAGCTGGCGGACGAGCTCGGAATCGAGGTGCTCGCGGTGGGCGAGCTCGCGCGCGCCTACGGCGCCACCGCCTGGGAAGCCGACGCGGCCGGCGCGCTCGACGCCGCGCACGCGCTCGTGCAGCCCGGCGACGCCGTGCTCGTGAAAGCATCCCGGGCCGTCGCGCTCGAAGGCATCGCCCCGACCCTGGCGAACGAGCCTCGGTAGTGGTCAGAGTCTTCATCGCCGGCCTGATCGCGATGGTCGTCTGCGTCGTGATCGGCCCCAAGTTCATCGCGTTCCTGCGCCGGAACGAGCTCGGCCAGCCGATCCGCGAGGAGGGTCCGGCGGGACACGTCGTCAAGCAGGGGACGCCGGTGATGGGCGGTCTCCTGATCCTGCTCTGCGCGATGCTGCCGTTCCTCGCGCTTTCGAAGTTCACGTTGCCGGCCCTGACCGTTCTCTTTCTCACCGTCTCGTGCGCTGCGATCGGCTTTCTCGACGACTTCATCAAGCTCCGCCACCGTCGCTCGCTCGGGCTCAAAGGCAGGTGGAAGCTCCTCCTGCTTGCCGCGAGCACCGTCGTCGTCGGCTTCGCCGTTCACGCGCAGGACCAGCTCGATACCTCGATCTACATCCCGGTCGCGAACGTCGACATCCCGCTCTCGTACGCGTACTACCCGTTCCTTTTCCTGGTCATCGCAGGCGCGGCGAACGGCGCCAATCTGACCGACGGCCTCGACGGGCTCGCGGCGGGCGTCGGGATAATCGCGCTGCTGACGTTTCTGTCGATGAACGTGATCGGCTACATCCGCTCCGGCGACGTGGGGGCCCGCGCGGACTTCCAGCTCGACCTCGCCATTCTCGCCGCAGCCCTGATCGGGGCCGCAATCGGGTTCCTCTGGTACAACGCCTTCCCCGCTGAGCTCTTCATGGGCGACACGGGCTCGATGGCCTTCGGCGGCGCCCTCGCGGGCTTCGCGATCGTCACGGGCACCGAGGCGCTGCTCGTCCTCATCGCCGGGATCTACGTCGTCGAGGCGCTCTCGGTGATCATCCAGACGGTCAGCTTCAAGTACTGGGGCCGCCGGGTGTTCCTGATCGCGCCGATCCACCACCACTTCGAGATGAAGGCGTGGTCGGAGACGAAGATCATGGTCCGCTTCTGGATCGTCGCCGCCATCCTCGCGGCGTGCGGCTTCGTCCTCTACTACCGCTATTACATCCAGTTTCGGCTTTGAAGCGGGTGCTCGTTCTCGGTCTCGCTCGCTCGGGACGGGCGGCGCAGGCGGCGCTCGAGGCGGGAGGAACCAAGGTCGTCGCCGCAGACCGCACCCTTGGCAACGACGAGGATCTCTCCCTGCTCGACGGCGTCGACGCGCTCGTCAAGAGCCCCGGCGTGCCGGGCGAGGCGCCGCTCGTGGCGGCGGCACGGGAGCGCGGGATCCCGGTGTGGAGCGAGATCGAGCTGGCGTCGTGGCTGCTGCCGAATCCCGTGCTCGGCGTCACGGGCACGAACGGGAAGACGACGACCACCGAGCTGCTCGGCGCGATGCTCGGAGCGCGCACTGCCGGCAACGTCGGCACGGCGCTGAGCGAGCTCGTCGGTGACGTGCCGGCCGGCGACTGGATCGTCTGCGAGCTCTCGAGCTTCCAGCTCGAGGACGTCGAGCGGTTCCGGCCTCGGATCGCGGTGCTGCTCAACCTCGAGCCCGACCACCTCGACCGGCACGGCAGTTTCGAGGCCTACCGCGACGCCAAGTTGCGGATCTTCGAGAACCAGACCGGGGAGGACGTCGCGGTCGTTCCGCGCGGCTTCGGGCCGATCCCGGGCGGCGCCCGGCGGGTCGAGTTCGCGGGCGACGACGAGCTGCCGGCGGAGCCGCTGATTCCCGGCGAGCACAACCGCGAGAACGCCGCAGCGGCGACCATGGCCGCACGCGCCGCAGGTCTCGACGACGAGGCGATCGCGGCGGCGCTGCGCACGTTCCCGGGTGTCCCGCACCGGCTCGAGCTGGTCGCCGAGATCGGTGGCGTCCGCTACGTCAACGACTCGAAGGCAACGAACACGGCCGCCGCCCGCCGCGCTCTCCGTGCCTTCGACGCGCCGCTGCACCTGATCCTCGGCGGTCGCGGCAAGGGGGAGAGCTTGGACGAGCTGGCGCGGGAGATCGCGGCGGCGAACGTCGTGATCGCGTACCTGATCGGCGAGGCGGCCGAGCCGCTCTCCGTCGACCTCGGCTACGCGAGCGTCCCCTTCCTGCTCTCGGCGACGCTCGAGCGGGCCGTCGCGGAGGCTGCGAGCGCAGCCCGGCCGGGCGAGCTCGTGCTGCTCTCGCCCGCGTGCGCGAGCTACGACCAGTTCCGCGACTACGAGCACCGCGGAGAGGAGTTCAGGAGGCTGGTAGAGAACCTCCAAGCGTGAAGGCTTCGACAAGCCAGCTCGAGCAGCGCCTGCTCGTCCTCGTCACGCTCGCGCTCGTCGCGTTCGGTCTCGTCATGGTCTACAGCGCCACCTCGGCGGCGGCCGCGCTCGGGAACGCCGACCCGATCACCTTCCTCAAGCGGCAGGGGATCTACGCGCTGATCGGCGTCACGCTGCTGGTCGTGGGGTCGCGACTCGACCATCGGCAGCTCCGGAACCTCGCGCCGCCGCTCGTCCTAACGGCACTCGGCCTGTGCGTCGCCGTGCTCGCGATCGCGCCCGAGATCAACGGCGCCCGGCGCTGGCTCACGGCCGGACCGCTCACGTTCCAGCCGTCCGAGCTCGCGAAGCTGGCGCTGCTGCTTTGGGTCGCCACCTACCTCGCGCGGAAGGGAGCGCCGCGGACCCTCGGCGAGCTGTGGAAGCCGGTCGGGATGCTCACCTCTCTCTTTGCCGTGCTGATCGTGATCGAGCCGGACCTGGGCACCACGATCGCGCTGCTGCTGATGGTCGGCGGCATGCTCGTCGTCGCCGGCGTGCCCGGGGGGACGCTCGCCGCCGCGGCCTCGATCGCGACGCTCGGCGGGCTCGCCGCGATCTGGGTCGAGCCGTACCGTCGCGCACGCCTCTTCAGCTTCCTCGATCCGTGGGCGGATCCCGAGGACACCGGCTTCCAGACCGTGCAGGCGCTGATCGGGATCGGCTCGGGCGGCGTCACCGGCAAGGGGCTCGGCGAGGGTGTCCAGAAGATCAACTACCTGCCCGAGCAGCAGACCGACATGATCCTGGCCGTGATCGGCGAGGAGTTGGGTCTGATCGGGACGACGGCCGTGATCGCCGCCTTCGCCGCGTTCGCGTTCGCCGGCTTCACGGTCGCGCTCCGCTGCCGCGATCCGTTCGGGAAGCTGCTCGCCGCCGGGATCACGTCGCTCGTCTGCGGCCAGGCCGCGGTCAACCTCGCCGCCGTCCTCGGCGTCGCGCCGCTGACAGGAATTCCGCTCCCGTTTGTCTCCTACGGCGGCTCCAGCCTCGTCGTACTGCTCGCATGTGTCGGCATCCTCCTTAACATCGCAGGCGATGAGCGGGCACCCCAGCGCGTTGCGAGTCCTGATCGCCGCCGGCGGAACGGCCGGGCACGTCCTCCCGTCGCTCGCGGTGGCCGAAGTGCTGCGGGCGCGCGGCGCCAGCGTGACGTTCGCCGGGTCGCCGGATCGCGTCGAGGCTAGGCTCGTCCCGGAAGCGGGTTACGAGCTCGACACCTTCGAGATCTCGGGCTTCCCGCGCAGGCCCTCCGCGGCGTTGCTCCGCTCCCTGATCCGCGCCGGCCGGGCACCGCGAGCGTGTGCCGCGATCCTGACGCGCCGGCGCCCACACGTCGTGCTCGGTGGCGGCGGCTACGTCGCCGGGCCGATGGTCTACGCGGCATGGCGCCGGAAGCTCCCCGCAGCGCTGACGGAGGCGGACGCGCACCTCGGCCTGGCAAACAGGCTGGCCGCGCCGTTCGCGCGCCGCGTCTTCCTCGCCTACGCGATCCCGGGCCGCGACGGCGCCAAGTACCGCGTGACCGGGCGGCCGGTGCCTGCCGCGCACCGCGGCGTCTCCAGGTGCGACGGCCGCGAGCGGCTGGGACTGCCGGTCGAGGGACCGGTGCTCGCGTTCTTCGGCGCGCTCGCCGGCGCGCGCAGCCTCAACGACTTCGCGGTCGAGACCTACGGCGACGCGGGTCCGGCGGTCCTGCACATCTCGGGCGAGCGTGACTACGAGCGCCTGCTCGCGCGCGTGCAGCGGGACGACTATGTGCTCGTTCCGTCCACGCGCGAGTTCGGCGCCGCACTTGCTGCGCCCGACCTCGCGATCTCGCGGGCCGGCGGCACAGTCTGGGAGCTCGCCGCGTCGGGCACGCCCGCGATCCTCGTGCCCTACCCGCACGCCACCGCCGATCACCAGACCCTGAACGCGCGACACTTCGAGCGCGGCGGCGGCGCTGTCGTCGTCCTGGAGACGCAGCTCGACCGCCTGCCAGCGCTTGTCGACGAGCTCCTCGCCGATCCGAGGCGGCTCGACGCGATGAGCGCGGCGATGCGCTCGATGGCGCGTCCCGAGGCGGCGGACGAGATCGCCGAGGAGCTGATCGCGCTTGCTGAACGGTAGGCGGCTGTGGTTCGTCGGTATCGGCGGGGCCGGGCTGTCCTCGTACGCGTTCCTGGCGCGGGCGTGGGGAGCGGACGTCGGCGGCTGGGATCGCGTCGAGACGCCGTACCTACGCACGCTCGACGGGATCGAGGTCGTGGTGACGCCCGAACCCGTTGTGCGCGACGGCTGGGAGTCCGTCGTCTCGAGCGCCTACCCGTCCGTCCCCGGCACCTCGCGAGCCGAGTTCCTCGCCGAGCTCGTCTCGCTGCGGCGCTCGATCGTCGTCGCCGGCGCGCACGGGAAGACAACGACAACCGGGATGATCGCGTTCGTCCTCGCCGAGCGCGGCCTCGACCCCGCCTGGCTCGTCGGCGGCGAGATCGCGCAGCTCGGCGGCAACGCCGGCGTCGGGCAGGGCTGGCTCGTTGTCGAAGGCGACGAGTCCGACCGGACGGTCGAGCGGCTGCGCCCCGAGATCGGCGTTGTCACGAACGTCGAGCTCGACCACCACTCCACCTTCGGCTCGGAGGCCGAGGTGGCGGCGATGTTCGACGGCTGGCTCGCCCAGGTGCCGCAGGTCGTCCGCGGCTGGGAGCTCGAGCCCGTCACGTTCGAGCTCGCCGTGCCGGGCGAGCACAACCGGCGCAACGCGGCCACGGCGCTTGCCGCGCTCGAGCTGGCCGGAGTTCCACGCGCCGACGCCGAGCCTGTCCTGGCGCGCTTCCGCGGCGCGGGTCGGCGCTTCGAGCTCGTCGGCGAGAAGAGTGGCGTCACCGTTATCGACGACTACGCGCACCATCCGTCCGAGATCGAGGCGACGGTGGCGGCGGCCCGCGAGCGCACCGACGGGCGCGTGCTCCTGCTCTTCCAGCCGCACCTCTACTCCCGCACGCGCCACCTCGCGCACGAGCTCGGTGCCGCGCTCTCGATGGCGGACGCGGCGTGCGTGACCGAGATCTACCGGGCGCGCGAGCAATCGATCGAGGGAGTGAGCGGGAAGCTCGTCGTGGACGCGCTGCGACCGGGGCTTCGCGCCGGTTGGGCGCCGAGCGTCGACGACGGAGCGAGGATCGTGGCGTCTTGGGCTCGGGCCGGAGATCTCGTGCTCACGGTCGGTGCCGGCGATGTCGAGCTGGCCGGGCCGCTCGTGCTCGAGGCGATTCGGTGACGATCGAGGAGGGCGTCGAGCTCGCCCGCCTGACGACGATCGGCACGGGAGGTGCGGCCCGGGCGTTCGCGCGGCCGTCGTCGCTCGCCGAGCTGGAGCGCGCGCTCGCCTGGGCCGCCGAGCGTGACCTTCCGATCGCGACCGTCGGGCTCGGCTCGAACCTGCTCGCAGCCGACGAGGGCGTCGAGGCGCTCGTCCTGACGCTCGCCGGCGAGCTCGCGGCGGCGCGCGCCGAGGGCGAGCTGCTGATCGCCGGCGGCGGCGCCACGAATGCCGTGTGCCTCCACCGCGCCAGAGCGGCCGGACTCGGCGGCTTCGAGTTCGCGTGCGCGATTCCCGGCACCGCCGGCGGCGGCGTCAGGATGAACGCGGGTGCCTACGGCAGCGACTGGTCGGCGATCCTCGTCCGCGCGCGTGTCGTTTCGGCCGCTGGTGACGCCTGGCTGACGCCTGAGCAGCTCGGCCTCTCCTACCGCCACTCCGACCTGCGGCCCGGCCAGGTTGTCGCCGAGGTCGAGTACCGGCTCGCGCCTCGCCCGTCGGAGGAGATCAAGCAGACGGTCCGCGAGCTGATCGCACGGCGTAAGGCGACGCAGCCGACGAACAAGCGCACCTTCGGGAGCGTCTTCAAGAACCCGGAGCACGAGCTCGGCGCCGGCCGGATGCTCGAGGAGTGCGGCCTCAAGGCTCATGCGATCGGCGGCGCGATGATCTCGCCGATGCACGCGAACTTCATCGAGAACGCGGGCGGTGCCACCACAGCCGACGCGCTCGCGCTGATGGCCGAGGCCCGCCGCCGCGCCCGCGAGCAGTTCGGCGTCGAGCTGAAGCACGAGGTGCAGCTGCTCGGGCCGATCAACGTCACGTAGGAAGCGCCTGCGCCGCGGCGAAACCCGCCACGTGGCCGGAGGGAGAGGATCTCGGAACCGCTCGCGTCCGCGTGCGCGCGCGGCAAGCGCTACTGCTGCTTCCGTTCGGCGCGGCGCCTTGGGCGGTCGCCTCGAGCTGTCCCGCTTCGCTCCCTCCGGCCGGTCTCTCCTAACGGGGCTCCTGATCCTCTCGGCCGGCCTAGGCCTCTACGCGGCGGCGCGCACGACCTCGGCGTTCGCCGTCGACCGGATCGCCGTCCAGGGTGCGTCGCCCGAGGTCGAGGCTGACGTCGGTAAGGCTCTCGAGCCCGCGCTCGGCGAGAGTCTGCTCGGCCTCGACCTCAACGATCTGATCCGGCGTGCGGAGACCGTTCCGATGGTCGCGAGCGCGTCGTTCGACCGGGGCTTTCCGCACACGCTCGAGATTGCCGTCGTCCCCGAGGTGCCGGTCGCGGTGCTGCGCCAGGGCTCCCGGTCCTGGCTCGCCGCGGCCGGCGGCAGGGTTGTTGCCGAGCTCGACGGCCGCGCGCGCCCCGGCCTCCCTCGCGTCTGGCTGAAGCGCGGCGTCGACGTGCGGGTGGGGGAGTCGTTGCAGGGGCTGCATCGGCGCGCGGTCAACGCGGTGGCGCCATTGATCGGACGGCCGCTTCCGTCCGCCGTCAACTCGG
Organism: Gaiellaceae bacterium; assembly: GCA_039914895.1. GTDB lineage: Bacteria > Actinomycetota > Thermoleophilia > Gaiellales > Gaiellaceae > Gaiellasilicea. The sequence goes on along the minus strand of JBDSOJ010000229.1, from coordinate 7,293 downwards.
TCGTGGCGGGCCGCGACGAGCTGACGCTGGCGCTCCGCTCCGGCATCGTGCTGCGGCTCGGCGATCCAATCGATCTGGCCGTCAAGCTCGAGGTCGCGCGCCGCGTGCTGCCCCAACTCGGCGACTTGCGTGGCTACCTCGATGTCAGCGTTCCGGAGCGGCCGGTGGCAGGAGAAACCCTCAACTCTCAGGTCGAGGTCGAGCCTATGATCTCGACGACCCCTTGAGGTTCGGATTGACAGAGCCGACAAGGAAACGTACCCTGCACGCGGAAAGGAACGTCCTCACCCCGATGCTCTACTCGAGCTTCAGGTCGAGAGAGATCGAGACACTTCTGCAATGAGAGACTCCACAGGCAACTATCTCGCGGTGATCAAGGTCGTCGGCGTCGGCGGCGGCGGCACCAACGCGGTCAACCGCATGGTCGACGCGGGCCTCAGCGGCGTCGAGTTCATCGCTGTCAACACGGACGCGCAGGCGCTGCTGATGGCTGACGCAGACGTCAAGATCCACATCGGTGCGCAGGCGACCCGCGGCCTCGGTGCCGGCGCCGACCCCGCCGTCGGTCAGGCCGCCGCGCACGAGAGCCGCGACGAGCTGAAGGAGGCGCTCAAGGGCGCCGACATGATCTTCGTCACCGCCGGCGAGGGTGGCGGCACCGGCACCGGTGCCGCGCCGATCGTCGCCGAGCTCGGCCGCGAGCTCGAGGCGCTCACGGTCGGCGTCGTCACGAAGCCGTTCGCCTTCGAAGGGCGACGTCGAGCCGATCAGGCCGAGATCGGGATCCAGAACCTCCGCGACCGGGTCGACACACTGATCGTGATCGAGAACGACCGCCTGCTCCAGGTGGTCGAGAAGAAGACACCCGTGACCGAGGCGTTCCGGATCGCCGACGACATCCTCCGCCAGGGCGTCCAGGGCATCACCGATCTGATCACCGTCCCCGGGATCGTCAACCTCGACTTCGCGGACGTGCGCACGATCATGCGCGACGCCGGCTCGGCGCTGATGGGCATCGGGACGGCATCCGGCGAGAGCCGCGCCGCCGAGGCCGCGCGCACCGCCGTCTCCTCGCCGCTGCTCGAGCAGTCGGTCGACGGCGCCACCGGCATCCTGCTCAACATCACCGGCGGCTCCGAGCTCGGCCTGTTCGAGGTCAACGAGGCCGCGGAGGTCGTCACCGGTGCGGCTGACCAGAACGCGAACGTGATCTTCGGGGCCGTCATCGACGACTCGCTCGGCGACGAGGTGCGCGTAACCGTGATCGCGACCGGCTTCGGCGCCCAGCGACGCCGACGGCGGATCGAGGCCGCGCAGCCTCAAGCGCCGACGAACGGCGGCGAGCAGCGGCAGCCCTCCGAGCGCCCCGACGCGGATCTCGAGATCCCGTCCTTCCTACGCGACAGCTGACGTTTGAGGCCCGGCGTGCGGGGAATCACCTGCGCATGCCCTCTTGGCCGACCTGCCCGGTCGGTCTAGGAGACCCGGTCCGAGGCCCCGGTTCGCCGGGGCCTCGTGCTTTCTCGGGGCGGTAGAGTCCGGCGCGTGCAGACCTTGCTTCGCACGCCGCTCCACGACCGCCACGTCGCCGCCGGCGCCCGCATGGTGCCGTTTGCGGGTTGGGAGATGCCGGTCCAGTACGAGGGAGTGATCCCCGAGCACAGGGCTGTCCGCGGCGACGCGGGAGTGTTCGACGTCTCGCACATGGGCCAGTTCCACGTCGAGGGTCCGAGTGCGACCGAGCTGTTGCAGTCGCTGCTCTCGAACGACCTCGAGAAGATCGTCGACGGCGAGGCGCAGTACACGCTCCTGACGAACGAGCGCGGCGGGATCGTCGACGACCTGATCGCGTACCGGATCGACCCGAACCACTACCTCGTCGTCGTCAACGCGGGAAACCACGACGCCGCGTACGCGTGGATGAAGGAGCGCGAGCTTCGCGGCTCCGAGATCCGCGACGCCTCGGACGAGTACGGGCTGCTCGCGGTCCAGGGGCCGCGCTCTCTCGAGCGTTTGGGCCTGCCTGACGCGAAGCCGTTCACGCATGGGATAGGCGAGCTCGACGGCGTCGAGGTGATGATCAACCGCACCGGGTACACCGGCGAGCCGGGGGTCGAGCTGATGTGCGCCGCCGAGGACGCCGAGGAGCTCTGGGACGCGATCGCCGCGCGCGGAGTGACGCCGGCCGGGCTCGGCGCGCGCGACACGCTCAGGCTCGAGGTCTGCTACCCGTTGCACGGGAACGACATCACACCCGAGACGGACGCGATCTCCGCCGGGCTCGGCTGGACGTGTGCGCTCGACAAGGAGTTCAGCGGCGTCGAGGAGCTGCGCCTGATCAAGGAAGCCGGGCCGGAGCAGAAGCTCGTGGCGTTCGTGATGGAGGAGAAGGCGATCCCCCGGAACGGGATGCCGATCGCAGGAGGCGGCCGCGTGACGTCCGGCACCCATTCGCCGATGCTCGACAAGGGGATCGGGATGGGATACGTCCCCACGGCGGCCGCAGGCCCCGGCCACGAGCTTACGATCGACGTCCGCGGCAAGGAGCGCCGGGCGACCGTCGTCCCGAAACCGATCTACAAGCGAGAGGAGTCGTAGTTGGCAGCCGCCGAGGACTATCCCGAAGGCCTGAAGTACCACGCCGAGCACGACTGGGCGCGGATCGAGGGTGACGAGGCCACCCTGGGCGTGACGTGGTTCGCGCAGGACGCGCTCGGAGAGCTCGTCCACTTCGAGGCCCCGGCGGACGGCGACTCGACGAAGAAGGACGCGTCCTACGGCGAGGTCGAGTCGGTCAAGGCCGTCTCGGACGTGATCGCGCCGCTCTCGGGCGAGATCCTCGAGGTGAACCAGAAGGTCGTCGACGCGCCCGAGACGGTGAACGAGGATCCGTACGGCGAGGGCTGGCTCGTCCGCATCCGCCTCGCCGACCCCGCCGAGGTCGACAGCCTCCTCGACGTGGACGCCTACAAACAGCACCTGTCTGAGCAATGAGCGTCGGCTCGACGGAGCTCATCCAAAGAGCGGAGGTGCCGGCTTTGCCGGCGCCGGAGCGGGGATAGTGGGACAGCTGTCTCTCACCGACTCCGACCGCGAGGAGATGCTCGCGGCGATCGGCGTCACCTCGGTCGACGAGCTCTTCCGCGACATCCCGGCCGGCGTCCGATTCCAGGGACGGCTGGACCTTGAGCCTGCGCTGTCCGAGCCTGAGCTTGTCCGCCACCTGGAGGAGCTCGCCGCAAAGAACGTCGACACGACCCGGGAGCTCTCGTTCCTCGGCGCGGGCATCTATGACCACTACGTGCCGGCGGTCGTCGACGCCGTGCTCCAGCGCGGCGAGTTCCTGACCGCGTACACGCCGTACCAGCCCGAGATGAGCCAGGGCGTCCTGCAGGCGATCTTCGAGTACCAGACCGCGATCTGCGAGCTGACCGCCATGGACGTCTCGAACGCGTCCGGCTACGACGGGACGACGGTGGCGGCCGACGCCTGCCTCGTCGCCAAGCATGTGACCGGCCGCTCCAAGGTCGTGCTTGCCGAGACGCTCAACCCGCAGGTGCGTCAGGTCGTCAAGACGTACGCCGTGGGCTTCGGGCTCGAGATCGTCGAGGTGCCGCACGACGGCGGGACGACCGATCCGGCCCGAGTCGCCGCCGCGGCGAAGGACGCCGCCGCGGTCATCTTCCAGCAGCCGAACTTCTTCGGCTGCCTCGAGCCCGCGCCAGATCTGGCGGCGGCGGCGAAGGACGCCGGGGCGCTGGCGATCGCGCACGTCGACCCGGTCTCGCTCGGCGTGCTCGAGGCGCCGGGGAACTACGGCGCCGACCTGGCGATCGGCGAGGGCCAGGGCGCCGGGAACTACCAGTCCTACGCCGGCCCGCACTACGGATTCCTCGCCTCGAAGGCGGAATACACGCGCCGGCTGCCGGGCCGGATCATCGGCGAGACGACCGACCTGAACGGCGAGCGCGGGTACGTGCTGACCCTCCAGACGCGCGAGCAGCACATCCGCCGCGAGAAGGCGACGTCGAACATGACCACGAACCAGACGTTGCTCGCGCTCGCAGGGCTCGTCCACCTCTCCTGGCTCGGCCCGCAGGGGCTGCGGGAGGTCGGCGAGACGTGCATGAGCCTCGGCGCCTACGCCAAGGAGCAGCTCGGGCTGCCGCTCGTCTTCCCGGACCGGCCGACGTTCAAGGAGTTCGCCGTGCGGACGTCGCGACCGGTGCGCGACGTGATTCGGGCAGCGCGGCAGCGCGGTGTCCACCCCGGCTATGCGCTCGGCCGCGACTACGAAGGGATGGAAAACGTGCTGCTCGTCGCCGTCACCGAGAAGCGCACCCCGGCTGACATCGACCGACTCGCCGAGGTGCTGGCGGAGGAGGGGGCCTGATGGAGCTGATCTACGAGAAGTCGAAGGCGGGCCGCCGCGCCTCGACGTTGCCTCGTTACGACCTGCCCGCAGCCGACGTGCCCGAGGAGCTGCGCCGCGCCCAACCGCCGCGCCTGCCCGAGCTGGCCGAGCCGGAACTCGTACGCCACTTCACCGAGCTCTCGACGCGCAATTTCGGGATCGACACCGGCTTCTACCCGCTTGGCAGCTGCACGATGAAGCACAACCCACGCGTGAATGAACGGGTCGCGATGCTCCCCGGCTTCAAGGATCTCCACCCGCACCAGGAGGACGACGGGGCGCAGGGCGCGCTGGAGCTGATGTGGCGGCTGCAGGAGATCCTGAAGGAGGTCGCCGGGCTCGACGCGTGCTCGCTGCAGCCGGCCGCCGGCTCTCAGGGCGAGCTGACCGGCTTGATGCTGATGCGCGCCTACTTCGAGGAGATAGGGCAGGGCGAGCAGCGCGACACGATCGTCACCGCCGACACGGCCCACGGCACGAACCCGGCGAGCGTGACGATGGCCGGCTACAAGCTCGAGAAGGTCGCAACCGACGCGCGCGGCAACCTCGACGTCGACGACCTGCGCGCGAAGGTGAACGAGCGCACGGCCGGGCTGATGCTGACGAACCCCTCGACGCTCGGCCTCTTCGACGAGAAGATCGAGGAGGTCGCCGCCATCTTCCACGAGGCGGGATCGCTCCTTTACTACGACGGCGCGAACCTGAATGCGGTCTGCGGGATCTCCAGGCCGGGGGACATGGGCTTCGACATCGTCCACATCAACCTGCACAAGACGTTCTCGCAGCCGCACGGCGGCGGCGGTCCCGGTGGCGGTCCGATCGTCGTCCGCGAAAGGCTGGAGCCGTTCCTGCCCGTCCCCGCGGTCGTCAAGGACGGCGACGCGTTCCGGCTCGACCACGACCGGCCGAGGTCGATCGGCAAGGTCCGCGGCTTCACCGGCCCCTTCGGCGTCTTCGTCCGCTCGTACGCCTACATCCGCGCCTACGGGCCGGGGCTGCGTGAGATGTCCGAGACGGCCGTGCTGAACGCGAACTATCTGCTCGCGAAGTTGCGTGATGCCTACGACCTGCCCTACGACCGGCTCGCGATGCACGAGTTCGTTCTCAGCGCGCGGACGCTCAAGCGCGAGCACGGGATCACGGCGCTCGACGTCGCGAAGAGGCTGATGGACTACGGCTACCACCCGCCGACGATCTACTTCCCGCTCGTCGTGCCCGAGGCGCTGATGATCGAGCCGACCGAGACCGAGCCGAAGGAGCGGCTGGACGCGTTCGTCGACGCGATGCTGGCGATCGCGGGCGAGGCCGCGGAGAGCCCGGAGCTGCTCAAGGAGGCTCCGACCTCTCGGCCCGTCCGCAGGCTCGACGAGGTCAAGGCGGCGAAGCGCGCGGTCGTCAAGTACGGCTTCGAGGATCATCCGGACCTCTCCGGCGAGCTGGGCGAAGCCCGTCAGCTCGAGGCGCAGAAGGGAGCATGACAAACCGCGCCGAGCTGGAGCGGCGGGTCGCAGAGCTCGCGGACGAGCACTCCGGCGCCTCCTTTGCAGAGGCGATCAAGGCGCTCGCGGCGGAGCTGGACAGCGGCGACACGGAATTGCTGAAGCAGATCCTGCTCGAGCGCGGCGCGAGCTTCGACCAGGCGGTGATGGACCGCGTGGACGCGCGCGGCTGGTTCCGGCGGCGGTGGGATCGGGCCGGTCAGACCGACCGATGAGTTTCCGCTCGGCCGTCCGTCTCTAGTGCAGACGCAGCCACGCGTAACCACTTCTTCACCACCTAGCAATGCACCGGAAGGTAGGTTTGAGCAGGATGGAACGTCTCGCCGACTACGTCGTCCACCACCGCCGGATCGTGATCGGGGTCTGGATCCTGCTCACCGCCTTCGGGGCGTTCTCCGCCGGTCAGGTCGCCGACCGCTGGCTCGAGGACTTCTCGATCCCGGGCGCCTCCGGCTACGAGGCCGACCAGCGCGCCGCCGCCAAGCTCGGGAACGGCGAGCTCTTCCCGTACGTGATCGCCATCCGCGCCGACGAGGACGTGACGAAGGTTCCGGGCGTCGAGGAGGCGATCGAGCAGACGGCCGCCGCGAATCCGGGCTCCCGCGTCAGCTCGTTCTTCAACACGGGCGACGACGTCTACGTCTCGGACGACCGCAAAGTCACGTTCGCGAACGTCTACGCCGCGGGGCAGATCACGATCGAGCCCGTCGATCTCGAGCCGACGAAGCAAGCGCTCGCCGCGTCCTTGCCCGAGGGGGTCGACGGCTACGTCACCGGCATCGACGCGCTCTATGCCGAGTCGAGCGAGACGGCGGAGGGCACCGAGCCCGTGAGCGTGCTCGTCGAGGCGACGATCGGCGGCCTTGGCGCGCTCGTGATCCTCCTCTTCACCTTCGGCACGCTGCCGGCGATCGCGATGCCGCTGCTGATCGCGATCGCGTCGATCTTCAACACCTTCTCGCTGATCTGGCTGCTGACGTACATCACCGACGTCTCGATCGTCGTCCAGTTCCTCGTCGCGCTGGTCGGGCTCGGGGTGGCGATCGATTACGCGTTGCTGATGATCTTCCGCTTCCGTGAGGAGATCCGGCACGGCGCCGACCGCGACGGGGCGATCGGCCAGACGATGAAGCACGCGGGCCGCTCGGTGATCGTGTCCGGCTCGACGGTCGCAGTCGGGCTGCTCAGCATGATCATCCTGCCGGTGCCGTTCATCCGCTCGATCGGGATCGGCGGGATGCTGATCCCGGCCGTCTCCGTGCTGGCGGCGATCACGCTCCTGCCGGCGCTGCTGTACACGCTCGGCCCGCGCATCAACAGCGTGCGCGTGCTGCCGAAGCGCCTCGTCGAGGGCAGCGACGATCCCGAAAAGGGCGTCTG
>JBDSOJ010000212.1:0-3923 GCA_039914895.1 Gaiellaceae bacterium | reverse complement strand
TAGTTGAGCACGTCCACGTCCGGGATCGTGTCCCCGTGGCCCGCGCGAGCGATGCCCGCGGTGCTCCCCAGGAGCGCGCCGCCGCCGAGCAGACCCGCTCCGCCCAGCCCAAGCTTGCGCAGGAACCGCGACCGCGTCTCGGGCCGCTCGAGCATGGTGACCGCTTCCGTGTACTTCTGCATGAGTTCCCCCTTTTCGCGGCAGACATTGGACGAACGTTGGCCGCGAATAGGTCTTTTCCCGGCGCGCCGAGGCCGAAACACGCACCGGCGCGTTGCCGACCGGGCCGTTCCGTCAGGATCAGGCGCGATGGTCGACACCGTGCAACCCGGCCCCGATCAGATCCTCGAGTACTGCGCCGAGGATCCGATTGAGCGCGTGTTCCTCGAGGACGTCGCCCGCCGGGGGCTCGGCCGCTTCTCCGGCGTCGAGGAGGGCGGCCGGCTCGTCTCGCTGTGCCATGTGGGCGCCAACATCGTCCCGTCCGGGCGCGGCTGCGGCGTCTACGCCGGCGTGGCCGTTCGTGCGCGAGCAGCGATGTTGATCGGCGAGCAGCGCGCGGTCTCGGAGCTCTGGGAGGCGGCGCGGAGGCACCTCCCCGCTGCGCGCGAGGACCGGCCCGGCCAGCCCGTCTACGCGATCTCGGCGGCTCCGGAGCCGGGGGAGACGGGACTTCGATCCGCGGCGCTCTCCGATCTCGACCTGCTCGTGCCGGCCTGCGCGCTCGCTCACCAGGGCGAGCTGGGGATCGACCCGCTCCGCCGCGACGCGGACGGCTTCCGCTGGCGGACGCGCGCCCAGATCGACCAGGGTCGATCGTGGCTCTGGGAGGAGGACGGCGTCATCCTCTTCAAGGCGGAGGCCTCGGCCTGGACGCCGCAGGCGGTGCAGCTACAGCAGGTGTGGACCGATCCGGGGGCTCGCGGCGCGGGCAACGGCAGCCGCGGGCTACGCGACCTGATCCGGCTGCTGCTCCAGCAGGTGCCGACCGTCTGCCTGTTCGTACGGGCGGACAACGAGGCCGCGATCGCGCTTTACGACAGCGTCGGGATGAGCCACGTCCTCGACTACAGAAGCGTCCTCCTGTGAAGTCGCTCGTCATCGCGCGGCATGCCGAGAGTGAGCTGAACCTCGACGACGTCCTCAACGGCGATCCTTCGGTGCCCGTGCGGTTGACCGACCGCGGCCGCGAACACGCGCGCGCGCTCGGGAGGGCGGTCGGGCCGGTCGACCTCGTCGCGTACACGGCGTTCGGTCGGACGCGTGAGACCGCTGAGCTGGCGTGGCACGGCGTGCCCGCGCTGGTGGTTCCAGAGCTGAACGAGATCGCGTTCGGACGCTGGGAAGGGACGCGGTGGACAGACGGCTACGCCGCGTGGGTCGGCGAGGCAGGCCCGGAGGACGAGTGCCCGGGCGGCGGCGAGAGCCGCGTCGCCGCGGCAAGACGCTATGTCCGCGGCTTCCGGATTCTGCTCGGGCGCGCCGAGGAACGGATCGCGCTCGTCGCCCACGGAGCGCAGGTGCGATACCTCCTGCTCGCGTCCGCCGGGACGGCGCCCACTCCGCTGCTCGAGCACGTGCTGCCCGCCGAGCCCCACGAGCTCGCGCACGCCGAGCTCGAGCGGGCGATCGACCTGCTCGACGCGTGGGCGGCGTCACCCGCCTTCTGAGTCACAATGGATCGATGCTGAAGCGCGTCGACGCGTTCATCCGGGAGCACGGCCTGATCGAGCCTGGCGGCGAGGTGACCTGCCTCGTCTCCGGCGGCACCGACTCGACCTGCCTCTGGCACGCGCTCGGCGCCCTCGGCTACCGCGTCTCGGCGCTGCACGTCGCGCACGGCCTGCGCGGGGCGGAGTCTGATGAGGATGCCAGCTTCTGCCGCGGGGCGTTCGGCGCGGAGGTCGTCGAGGCGACAGGCGCGACCGAGGCCGAGCTGCGCGAGCTCCGCTACTCCTTCGCGACCGACCGGCTCCGCGCGACCGGCCACACCGCCTCCGACCAGGTCGAGTCGGTGCTCCTCGGCCTCGTCGCCTCCGGCTCACCCCAGCGGATCAAGGCGCGGCGCGAGGACGGTGTCGTCCGGCCGCTGCTCGGCCTCTGGCGCGAGGAGACGCGCGCCTACTGCGACGAGCGGCGGCTGCCCTATCGCGAGGACTCGTCGAATCCGGACTCCAAGCGCGGACTGATCCGGAACGAGATCCTGCCGCTGCTCGAGCAGCTCGACCCGCGTGCGCGCTCCTCGCTGCTCGCGCTCGCCGACGAGCGCCCGCGCCTGCCGCGCACGCTCGAGCGAACGCTGGCGGAGCTGCTCGACGGCCGCGACGGAACGAAGGCGGCCGACCTCGGTGCCGGCGTCCGTGCCGTGCGCGAGTACGGCACGCTGCGGCTCGAGGGCTCGGTCGAGTGGGGGCCGTGGACGCTCGAGTCGGAGGTACCGGGCCTCGAGGTACGTACCAGGCGGCCGGGGGATCGGCTCGCGGGCCGGCGGAAGAAAGTGCAGGATCTGTTCGTGGACGCGAAGGTGCCCCGGGCCGAGCGGGACGATTGGCCGCTGGTCGTCAGCGGTGACGAGGTCATCGCGGTTCCGGGTGTCGCGGCGGCGCCCGGCTGGGAAGGAGCAGTGACGTGGAGACGGTGAGAGATGCGGTCGGCGAGATCCTGATCGAGCAGGAACCGCTGCAAGCGCGGATCGTCGAGCTCGGCGCGGAGATCTCCACCGCCTACGAGGGTCGCGATCTGCTGCTCGTCGGCGTACTCAAGGGCGCGGTCTTCTTCATGGCCGACCTGATGCGCGAGCTCTCGATCCCCTGCGAGATCGACTTCATGGCGATCTCGAGCTACGGCGCAGCGACCGACTCGTCCGGCGTAGTCCGGATCCTCAAGGACCTGGACACGAACATCGCCGGGCGCGACGTGCTCGTGGTCGAGGACATCATCGACTCGGGTCTGACGCTCTCGTACCTGATGCGGAGCCTCAGGGCGCGCAAGCCCGCGTCGCTCGAGATCTGCGCGCTGCTGACGAAGCCGGAGCGGCGCGAGATCGAGGTGCCGGTCAAGTTCGTCGGCTTCGAGATCCCGAACAAGTTCGTGATCGGTTACGGCCTCGACTTCGCCGAGCGCTACCGCAACCTGCCCTATGTCGCGGTGCTGCACCCGGATCTGATTCCGCCGCATTAACAGGGGATTACGGCTCCGCAGCCAATGTGTCCCGGGATGGGTGTGCGGCAACGAGGCTGCTACCCTCCCCAGACCCTGTGAACAGATTTTTCCGCAGCGCACTGTTCCCCCTGATCGTGATCGTCCTGCTCGTCTATCTGGCGAGCCAGACGCTGATCCCGCGCAAGGACGCCCAGAAGAAGGTCAGCTACTCGGAGTTCATCCAGCAGGCCGAGGCCGGGAACGTGCAGGAGGCGAAGTTCACGCCGACGCGGCAGCAGATCGACGCGACGCTCGTCGGCGGCGACAAGGTCAAGGTCAACTACCCGAACGACCTCTCCGCATTCGCCGTCGAGGAGGTGCTGAAGGACGAGAACGTCCCCTACGACTCGAAGGGCAAGGGGTCGGCGTGGTGGAGCAACCTGCTGATCTCGCTGCTCCCGTTCGCGCTCCTGATCGGCTTCTGGATCTTTCTGATGAACCAGGTTCAGGGTGGCGGCTCGAAGGTGATGAGCTTCGGCAAGTCGCGCGCCAAGCGAATGACGCCCGACACCCCGAAGATCGGCTTCAAGGACGTGGCCGGCGCGGACGAGGCGGTCGAGGAGCTCCACGAGATCAAGGAATTCCTCGAGAACCCTAAGAAGTTCCAGGCGCTCGGCGCGCGGATCCCGAAGGGCGTCCTGCTCTACGGGCCTCCCGGCACCGGCAAGACCCTGCTTGCGCGCGCAGTCGCCGGCGAGGCGGGCGTGCCGTTCTTCTCCATC
>JBDSOJ010000146.1:0-8710 GCA_039914895.1 Gaiellaceae bacterium | reverse complement strand
GAGCGGGAGCGACGGGACTCGAACCCGCGACCTCCGGCGTGACAGGCCGAGTCGGGCACACTGACGCTCAACGACGAACATTGCCGAACGGCGTCATTTGCAGGGGATTTTTCCCCAAGCGCTGCCTCCGCTCCGCATGGTTGAGCCAATCCTCCAACCGACGTTTGGGCCATCAGTGAGCCACGAAATGTTGTCAATCAGGGCAGCAGATCGTCATGGACGTCCGCCGGCGAGATCACCACTTACCGCAGCGCGGTGAGCTCCGCGAGTTTCGATCGGGTGCGCTCCACCATAACGAGATTGCCTTTCCGCTCGTAGAGCGCGAGCGCCCGGTCGAGCTCCGGCCGCGCATCCTGGCTCGCAAGGGTCAGCACCTCGGCGAGGTCGAGCAGCGCGTCTGCGTGCGCGTTCAGCATGTCCTTCTCTTCGGCGAGGGCGACCGCCTCGCGCGCGAGTCGCTCGCTCTCTTCGAGCTCACCGCGCCGTGCGAGCACCTTGCCGCGCACCTGGCGCCACAGCATCTGCTGGAGCCGCTCCTCGCTCGGGGTCTCGCGCCCACGCTCGAGCCACTGCTCCGCCTCGTCGTCGCGGCCGAGCTCGAGCAGCGCCTGGGCAAGCCTGCAGCAGAACCACATGAAGTTGGCGAGCTCGCCGCTGGCGTGCGCGCTCTCCCACCTCTCTCGCGCTGCCGCCTCCGCGCTGGCTGCGTCGCCCTGGAGCATCGCGATATCAAAGCGATGCACTGCCAGAGTGGTCTGGAATCTGACGGCACCGAGGTCAGCCACGCGGTCCGCTGCTTCGGCGAGCAGCCGGTGCGCGTCGTCGAAGCGGCCGAGCATGGCCAGGAGGCGATCTCGGTAAGGGAGAACGCTGCGCCGCTCGACCTCAGGGTGCTCGTCGAGCCAGCGCAGGCACTCCAACACCGGCGTCGCCCCCTTGTACTGGGCATGGATCAGCTCGCGCTCCGCCCAGTCGGTCATCGTGTGGTCGCCTGCTCGTCGCGCGTGTCCGAGGGCGCGCTCGGCTGCTGCGGCCACGTCGGCGCACGAGCCCTGTAGTTCCTCGGCGAGGAGCAGCGCGCTTTCCATCATACTGAGCCCCCAATCGTCGCCGGCGGCCTCGAACACCGGCAGCGCCTCCTCGGCGAGTTCGCGGATGCGCTCCGCGGCACTTTCCGTCGGCTCGAACACGGCTTCGTAGGCGGCGTGGTCCAGGCGCAGGCCGAGCTCGGCGACATGGTTGCCGGCGGCCGCTGCGCGCTCCGCCGCATCGGCGAGACCCGGCAACACCGCCTCGGCACCCTGCCCGGTGGTGAAGCGTGCCAAGCCCAGCGCGATCTGGAACCGTCCATCGCGCCGCTCGTCGGGCAGCAGGTCGGCCGCTCGTTCGAGGAGGTTGAGCCCGACACGGTAGTCCTGTCGCACGAACGCCCCAACCCCGGCGAGCGCCAGCCGCTCGCCGGCTCGGGTGGCGAGCGGCCGCCCGTGCTCGTCCTCCTTCCCCAGCTCTCGGAGGTAGCGATAGGCCCGCTCGAGGTGGTATCCGGCCAGCTCGTCGAGCTCGACCAGCTCCGCGGCATGCTTCTCGAGCCAGTCGGCGAACTGCTCGTGCAGCTCCGCCCTTTCGGCCTTGGGCAGGCCCTCGTAGGCCGCGTCGCGCATGAGGAGATGGCGGAAACGAAACGCATCCTCTCCGGGGAACAGAGGCGTGTCCGCGCGGATGAGCTCCTTGCGGACGAGCGCCGTCAGCAGGTTGGTGAGTCGCTCCTCGCCGGGCGCGAGCGCCTGGACGACACCGTGGTGGAAAACCTCGCCTTCGACCGAGCCGCGCTCGAGCACGGAGCGCTCCGGTGGGTCGAGCTGATCGAGGCGCGCTGCGAGCAGCGCCTGGAGCGTCGGCGGCACCTCGACTGCGCCGTCGCCGGAGGCCTGCATCATCGCCGCCATCTCCTCCACGAAGAGCGGGTTGCCGCCTGCGCTGCGGAGGATGCGCTCGCGCTCGGCCGCTCCGAGCTCCCGCCCCCCGAGCCGCGCCGCCATCAGCGCTTCTGCGTCGTCGGAGCCGAGCGGCTGCAGCCGCACGACCCCACCCCAGCCGCTTCGCCGGTCGAGCAGCTCCGGCCGAGCCATGCAGAGCAGCAGGATCGGAGCGCCCGTAGACAGGAACGCGACGTGCTCGAGGAGATCCAGGAAGACGTCCTCGCCCCACTGGATGTCGTCGAACACGGCGACGACGGGCCGATCGGCGGCCACCGCCTCGAGCACCTTGCGGAACGCCCACGCGATCTCGTCGGTCCAGGATGTGCCGCCTTGCCCGAGGAGCGCGGCGAGCGCCTCCTCGGCGGCGGGATCGAGGTCGAGTCGCGATCGCTGTGTCTCGAGTTGCTTGAGCACCTCGATGACGGGCCAGTAGGTGATCCCCTCTCCGTACGAGAGGCAGCGTCCGCGGACGACCGTCGCGTCGGCGTCGGCCAGGAACTCGGCCACCAGACGCGACTTTCCGAGCCCTGCCGCTCCGACGACCGTCACCAGCTCGCACTCGTGGCCGCTGCGCGCCAGCTCCCACGCCTCGCCGAGCAGTTCGAGCTCACGGCCACGCCCGACCAGGGCGGAGTCGAAGCGCCGTTCCGCTGTCACGGTCGGCACGGAGACGAGCCGCCATGCGGGGAACGGGTCACGCTTGCCCTTCAACGCCAGCGGCTCGACGGGCTCCGCCTCGACCGCTTCCCCAGCCAGGCGCAGCGTCGCCTCCCCCAGCAAGGTCTCGCCGGGCTGCGCGGCCTGCTGCAGCCGCGCCGCGACGTTGACGACGTCCCCCGTCGCGAGCCGCTCCTCGGTGCCCGTGACCACCTCGCCGCTACTGACGCCGATCCGCCCCTCGATGCCGAGTCCGGGCAGCGCCAGCTGCATCTCCGCCGCCGCCCGAAGCGCGCGCACGGCGTCGTCCTCGTGCACGGCCGGCAGCCCGAAGACCGCCATCACGGCATCGCCGATGAACTTCTCGACGACACCGCCGTGGCGCTCGACGATCGACTTCATCCGCTCGAAGTAGCGGGCGAGCACGGCGCGGAGCGCCTCCGCGTCGACCGACTCCCCGAGTGCCGTCGAACCGACGACGTCGCAGAACAACACGGTCACGACCTTGCGCTGCTCCCGCCCACGACCGTCCTTCCGCGCGCCGCACTCGGGACAGAACTTGAAGGAGTCGGCCGCCTCGTACCCGCACACGGCGCACGTAGCCACGGCGGAAGTCTAGGGGCGCACGGTCAGAGCAACAATGGCCCGCGGGGCGAGGCGATGATCGACAGGCACGTTCGCCTGACCGGCAACGAGCGAGCGCCGCCCCCGCTGACCCGTTCTTGGTCGTGCGACCGGCTACGAGCCCGCTCGTGAAATCCCATTTTGCAGGGCTTTTGCTACTCAGACAACGGGCCGTGAATGGGCCACGAGCGGCCTGGGCCACGTCCAAGCTGACAACGACACCTGGCTATTTACAGGCACTTTGAAAGACGGGAGCGACGGGACTCGAACCCGCGACCTCCGGCGTGACAGGCATGTTCCGCCAAGACGACGATTGGCGGCGATTGACGCGCTATCGCTCTATTCATGCGGGTCTGCCGGTCTGGCGTGCGATTTGCGCACGATTGCGTAGGCTCGATTTCGGGCGTTCGCTGCCCTTCTGCTGCCCGGCCGCGACTCGCTAAACGGCGGAGCCGACGACGATTGCAGTTGGTAGCGGACGCCGTGGTCCGAACGACCGATCGCATCGATCAGTTTGCCGGCCGAGACCGTGAGCTCGCTCCGGGAGTCCTTCGAGCTGTATCTGCGAACTCGCCTTCTGCCGGCCAGAGTCGCCAGAATCCGTGCTTCCCCGAGCCGCTTCCGTGGCCGGGTGCGAGGCCCGCTTCGGTGAGGCCTTTGCGTCCCGGGCTGAGCGGCGGCTACCGGCGCGCCGGTTCTCGAACGCCTTACGAATTGCTGAACTCCGCGCCGAGCGCGTGCATCGTCCCGTTGCGTCCGCTAGGAATAGCTTCTGTGACGCCGTTGACAACGCGAGGAACGCTTGCGGCTCTCCTGAGTGCGCTCTTCCTGCTGCTGGTGCCCGTCGCGTGTGGAAGTGAGGACGGGGACGATCCGGCGCCGGCGGGCGGAACGACAACGGAGCAGACGAGCACCTCCGAGGAGGCGGAGACGACCGAGGAGGAGGCGGAGACCACCGAGGAGGAGGCGGAGACCACCGAGGAGGAGCATCCTTGAGTCGGATCCGGTTGCTTGAACGCGACTCGGCGCCGCTGCCGTCGCGCCGCTGGTTCCGGAACGACGGCGGCGCCTCGCCCTTGACGCGCTCGCTGGCGACGGCGCCGGACGTGCTGGAGTCTCTGATGCCGTTTCTCGCGAAGATCTACAGCGAGAGCTCGCTCGACCTCGCCACGAAGGAGCTCGTCATCCTGCGGGTCTCGAAACTGAACGGCTGCCGTTACTGCCTCGCCGCGCACCGGCCGGCCGCAGTCGAGGCGGGCGTTCCCGTCCAGCACGTGGCAGCGCTCTGCGACGAGCGTCCGCTGACCGAGCTGCCCGAGCGGGAGCGCGCGATCGTCGACTGGGCCGACCTCGTCACGCTCGCGCCGGCCGAGGTCACCGACGAGCTGACGGCGCGGCTGCTCGACCACGTGCGCGAGGATCAGCTCGTCGAGTTGACGCTCGTTGCAGGCGTGACGACGATGCTCAACCAGTACTGCACGGCGTTCGGCATTCCCCCGTCCTGACATGCGCGATGTCCTCGAGACCGCGATCGCAGACGGCCGCATGGGTGATCGGTTGTGGCTGTACGCGACCTATCACTGCAACCTCGCCTGCGTCTATTGCCTGACCGAGTCGCACCCGCGCATCGCCGACCGTCGCCGACTCTCGGACGAAGCCATGGTGCGGGCGGCACGTGAGGCGCGGGAGCTCGGCTTCACGTGCGTCGGGATCACCGGCGGCGAGACTTTCATGCTGCCCTCGTTTCCGGAGACGCTCGCCGAGATCGCGTCGATCCTGCCGACGGTTGCGCTGACGAACGGGACGCTGTTCACCGACCGGGTGCTGGAACGGCTGGAGCGGCTCGCGGGCGCAGACGCCGCGCTCCAGATCTCGCTCGACTCCGACGTCCCCGACCGGAACGACGCGCTGCGCGGCCCGGAGAACTTCGCGAAGGTCGTCGAAGCCGTCCCCAAGCTCGTGGCGCGTGGTATCCGCGTGCGGATCGCGACGACTGTCGACGGGCAGGACGCCGCCGAGCTCGACGGTGTCTGCGTCCTCCACCGGAGCTGGGGCATTCCGGACGACGACCACATCGTCCGCTCGGTCGTCCGCCGGGGCCGTGCGGACGTCGAAGGGATGGGCGTCGTCCCGGGCGAGCACGACATCCTTCCGGAGCTCACCCTGACCGCGGACGGCGCGTTCCTGCACCCGTTCGCTCCGACCGTGCGCCACGGAGTTACCGATCTCGACCTGCTGGTGAGCCGGCAAATCGCGCCGCTCGAGGTACCAGCCGCCGCGTTCCTGCGGATCGTCGCCGATCAGGCCGTGGGCGCCGACGTCGTCCGCAACATCAGATGAGCGTAGGTGCGGCGCCGCGGTCGCGGCGCACGGAGATCGTTCTGGTGGGGCTACGGCTTACGCTCGGCGTGCTCTTCCTGACCGTCTGGGGCTCGAACGTGAACAAGGGCCTCTACGGCGCGGACCAGTACGCGGCGCTGATCCGCTCGTACGCCGAGGACGGCGCGGCGCCGAGCGTCTGGAAGGACCTGATGGGTGCGATCGCCGCCGGCGCGGCCGTTTTCTCGAAGCTGCAGCTGGTGACGGAGCTGGTGCTCGGCGTGCTACTCACACTCGGGCTGTTTACCCGCATCGCGGCTGTCGTTGCCTGGGCATTCCTTACCTCGCTCTGGATCAGCGAGCTCGGCGTCCCGAACGAGTGGACGTGGTCGCTCGTCTTCCCGGCGCTGGCGGCGTTCGCGGTCGCTTGGCTGCCGGAGGCGCGCGCCTACAGCCTGGACGAGCGCTTGCTCAGCCGGCCTCCCCTCGACCGGCTGCCCGCGTGGGTGCGCGGCTGATCCCGAGAGCGGCGGGAGCCGCTGCGCTCGGGCTGGCGCTCGTCGCCGTCGAGCTGCAGCTGCGCGGCGAGCGGGACGCCGGCATGCAGGTCGCGGGGCAACTCCTCGCCTTCGCGCTCTTCGTGCCGGCCGCGGCGCTGCTCTGGCGCGGGCTAGGCATCGGCCGCGGGGCGGTCGTGGGCGTCCTCGTGCTCGGCGTCGTGATGCGCGCGGCGGCGTTCGAGCCCGGCGCGCCGCCGCCTCTCTCCACCGACCTGCACCGCTACGCCTGGGATGCCCGTGTGCAAGCGAGCGGGATCAACCCGTACAGCTACGCGCCGGACGACGAGCGCCTCGCTCACCTCAGGGACGACGTGGTCTGGCCGGACATCAATCTGAAGCGGTGGCGCACGGTGTACCCGCCCGGCGCCGAGGCGAGCTATCTCGCCGCGCGCGCGGTCTTTGGCACCGGCCTACGCGCCACAACATGGCTCTTCCTGCTCGCCGAGGCCACGGCGATCGGCCTCCTGTTGCTCGTGCTCGCGCGCCTGGGAGCGCCGTCCGAACGCGTCGTGTTGCTCGCCTGGCACCCGCTCGCGGTGAGCGAGATCGCCGCGAACGGCCACGTCGACGCGCTCGTGCTCGTCGCGGTTGCAGGGCTGCTCGCCGCCTGGCAGGCACGCCGGTTCGCGCTCGGCGGCGCCGCGGTCGCTCTCGGTGCGCTCGCCAAGCTCGGCCCTCTGATGCTCGTGCCGGCGCTCGCACGGGGCGGCGGGAGCCGCTTCGTCGCCGTGTCGCTCGGACTCGTCGCGCTCGCCTACGTGCCGTATCTCGGAGCGGGGACGCTCGTGACCGGCTCGATCGCCGACTACGTCGACCGGCAGCGCTTCGGTGGCAGCCTCTACTGGCTTACAGGCCAGGCGCTAGGCGACGTCGCCTCGGCGCTCGTCCTTGGCGCGATCCTGCTCTCGATCGTCGTCGTCGTCGCGCTGCGAGAGCACGAGTCCGTCGAGGGGTTCGCCCGCTCGTGCCTGCTCGTGCTCGGCGGGCTCCTGCTCGTCGCCGGCTACGTCCAGCCCTGGCACGCGCTCTCGCTGCTGCCCTTCCTGGTCGTGACGTCCGCGCCTGGATGGCTCTGGCTCACGGGCGCGCTGCCGCTGCTGTACCTCTTCGACGACGGCCCGCTGCCGGTGTGGGTGCGGCTGGGGGTCTACGGGCCTTTCGCCGCCTGGATCGCGTGGCGGCTGGTCACACCCAGGCGGCCGCCTCTCGTGGACCTCGAGCCGTTGCCGGAGCGGCCCCATGTGGTGGCGGTGATCCCGGTACTGGACGAGGTCGAGGCGCTGCCGGCGCTCCTTCGGGAGCTGCCCGCCGGCGTCGTGGACGAGGTTGTTGTGGTCGATGGCGGTTCCCGAGACGGGACCCCCGACGCGGCGCGGGCGCAGGGCGCACGCGTCGTCGTCGAGCCGCGGCGCGGCTACGGGCGAGCGTGTGCCGCGGGCGCCGCCGCGACGGACGCCGACGTGATCGTCTTCCTCGACGGTGACGGCAGCGACGATCCGGCCGCCCTGGCCGCGGTGCTCGAGCCCGTGCTGGCCGGCCGGGCGGCGATCTCGCTCGGCTCGCGGGTGGTGGGCGAGGCCGGCGCGCAGTTGCCGCACCAGCGGCTCGGCAATGCCCTTGTCGTGCTCCTCCTCCGGCTCGTCTACGGTCTGCCGGTGCACGACGTGCCGCCCATGCGGGCGGTGCGCCGGGACGTGCTCGAAGGGCTCGCGCTGCGCGAGCTCACGTACGGTTGGCCGACGGAGATGCTGGTCAAGGCCGCGCGGGCAGGGCTTTCGGTCGAGGAGGTCGAGATCCGCTGTCGCGTGCGGCGGGGCGGGCGCTCCAAGATCTCCGGGCGCCTCGGGCCGTCGGCGCGGGCGGGCGCGATCATGCTGAGGGTGGTAGCCCGCTACTCGTGACAGTCTGGGCGATCAGCGGCGGCAGCGGTTTCCTCGGTGTGCGCTTGGCGCGCCGGCTGGTGGCTGGCGGAGTCCGCGTCCGCACCCTCGATCTCGTCCCGTTGCGCGAGCGGGGGGTCGAGGCGATCGTCGGCGACATCCGCCGGCCGGAGGACGCCGCTGCGCTCTGCCGCGGCACCGACATCCTCGTGCACACGGCGGCGGCTCTACCGATTCGCGGCACCGCGACCGAGCTGCGATCGGTGAACGTCGATGGCACCGCCGTGCTCCTGAGGGCGGCTGAGCAGGCGTGCGTTCGGCGGATCGTCATGGTGTCGACGGCCGTCGTCTACGGGTTGCAGCCTCCGCCCATCGCGGAGGCCGTGGAACCGCAGCCGATCGAGGACTACGGGCGCGCGAAGCTCGAGGCCGAGCAGCTGGCTCTGGCTCGGGCTGCCGTCGTGCTGCGGCCGACCGCGTTCCTCGGCCCGGGTCGGCTGGGCATCTTCGGCATCCTCTTCCGCTTCGTCCAGGAAGGCCGGAATGTCTACACGCTCGGGCCTGGTCGCAACCGCTACCAACTCCTCGACGTCGACGACCTCGTCGACGCGGTCCTGCTCGCGGCCGAGCGGCCAGTCGCGGGTGCGACCTTCAACCTCGGCGCGGACTCGCCCGGCACCGTGCGCGAGGA
>JBDSOJ010000065.1:0-16227 GCA_039914895.1 Gaiellaceae bacterium | reverse complement strand
GATCTCGGTTTCGATCGCCATGACCGCTTCGTCACCGTGGGGGCGGCGCTGGGTACGCCTGCCTGTGTGATGCCGACCTGTGGCCTGACGTGGATCGCGACGCCGCAGCCCGTCGTCCTCGACCACTGGCCGGTCGCGACGGTCCTCACGCACGATGCCGCCACGACCGTCGGCCACTGGCGCGGGTACGGCTCGATCATCCATAACGACGTCCACTACGGGCAGCGGGCGCACTCGATGCGGGGACTGCTCGGTCTAGCCGCGCTGTCTGACAACGACTTCCTGCTCGCGCTCGGGATCGATCCGGGGGAGGACGACGACCTGATCGCCCTCGAGCGCCACGGCTGGACGCTCGTCGACCCGGACGTAGTGGCGGGTACGCCGTCCGACTATCGCTCCTTCGTCCAGGGCTCCTGGGCCGAGTTCGGCGTTGCGAAGCTCGGCTACGTCGTCTCTCGCTGCGGCTGGTTCAGCGACAGAAGCGTCTGCTATTTGGCCTCCGGCCGTCCCGTCGTCGCCCAGGACACCGGTTTCCCGGAATGGCTGCCGATCGGCGAGGGCCTCCTCGCCTACTCGACGACCGAAGAGGCGGCCGGCGCCTTCGAGGAGATCGCGATCGACTACCCCCGTCACCGCCGCGCCGCACGAGAGCTCGCGGAGGATGTCTTTGCCTCCGACCGCGTCCTGACGAGGCTGCTCGCGTGCCTGTGACTGCGGCGCGGATCGCCAGCGTCCTGGGCGTCGAGCACGTCCGGCGGGAACCGTGGCCCTACGCCTCGAGCTTGCCGATGGAAAGGATCGAGATCGAGGGAGCCCCCGCCCTGCTGTTCAAGGACCTGACGCGTTCGGAGGAGCTGCATCGCCCGGGCTTCCTCTCAGACCGGCGGCGTGAGATCAACGCCTACGCCCACGTACTCGGAGACGTGGGCGTCGACGCGCCGCGCTACCGCGCCTCACTGGTCGACGCGGATCGTGCCTGGCTCTTCCTCGAGCTCGTCGACGGAGTGCCCCTGTGGCAAGTAGGGGAGCTCGAGGTCTGGCAGGAGGCGGCGCGCTGCTTGGCCGCGCTGCACGCCTCGCCCGAGCCGGCCTCGGCGAGGCTGCTGCGCTACGACGCCGAGCACCTCCGCCGCCGTTTCGCGCTGGCGGGCTCGCTTCCCCGCGTGGCCGAGATCGGGATCCGGGTCGCCGAGCGCCTCGCCGGGCTCCCGACGGTGCTTATCCACGGCGAGTTCTATGCCTCCAACGTCCTCGTCCAGCGCGAGCCAGGACGCGTGCGGGTGCGCCCAGTGGACTGGGAGACCGTCGGGGTCGGCCCCGGCGTGCTCGACCTCGCCGCGCTGACCGCCGGCGCGTGGGACGGCGCTCGGAGAATGGAGATCGAGCGGGCGTACCTCGACGCATGCCCACCCGAGCTGCGACCAGGGCCCGGCGACCTCGACTACGCCCGGCTGCTGCTCGCGGCGCAGTGGACGGGCTGGTCGCCCGGCTGGTCGCCTCCGCCCGAGCACCGACAGGACTGGGCGGCTGTCGCACTCGAGCTGATCGGGCGGCTCGAGTTGTGAGGACGCTGATCGTCAACGCAGACGACCTCGGTCTCGCCGATGGGGTGAACGCCGGCGTTCTCCGAGCCCACCGCGAGGGCATCGTCACGAGCGCGAGCCTGATGGTGAGGCAGCCGGCAGCCCGGGCGGCGGCTGCGGCTGCGAGCGCATGCCCGGACTTGTCGGTGGGCCTGCACTTCGATCTCGGCGAATGGGAGCGCCGCGACGGCGACTGGCGGCCGCGCTACCTCTGGGCCGAGGACACGGACGCCGAGGCAATCGCGGCCGAGCTTGAGTGGCAACTGCGCGCCTTCCGCAAGCTCGTTGGACGCGACCCGACGCATCTCGACTCGCACCAGCACGTCCATCGCGACGAGCCTGCGCGCGAGCTTCTCGTCCGGCTCGCGAATGCGCTTGGGATTCCGCTCCGGCACCACTCCGCCGCGCGGTACTACGGCGGGTTCTACGGCCAGGACCGCGAGGGCGCGCCGCTCCGGGCCGCGATCGCGCCGGCGGCGCTAGAGGCGTTCATCACGAGCCTCCCCTCCGGCACGACCGAGCTCTGCTGCCATCCGGCCGAGCGCGTCGAGCCGACGTGGGCCTACGGGATCGAGCGGACGATCGAGCTCGAGTCGCTGTGCTGCCCGGGGATTCGAGCGGCCGTCTCGGAGGCAGGCGTCCAGCTGAGGAGCTTCGCCTGACGTCACGTCTCGTCGTGTCCGGCGACGGCGCGGAGCGGATCAAGAGCGCGTATCGATTTCCGGATTTCAGGCGGCGCGGAGGTTCAACCCTGTAGACCAAACGGTCTGACGGAGCGGCGTGGGAGTCGAACCCACCAAGCCGTGGGTTACACGACCGGACCGGTTTTGAAGACCGGCTGGGCCACCGGGCCCGTGCCGCTCCAGCGAACAGCCTAGAGGCGCGGCCGACTGTGAGCACGACGTCAGCGGCGTGTACGGATTCCGTAAGAGCGCTCGTGTCTGCGGTTGAGGGCGGCGTTCGAGGGGATGCACGTCATTATGCGACGCACTTTTCTCACGCTCGCGTCGATCGTCGGCGCGCTGGCGCTCGTGGCTCCGGCAGCCGCGGCGACGAAGACCGTCTCGATCAAGCGGGCGGCCTTTTCGCCCGCCACGGTCGGCATCGTCGCGGGCGACTCGATCCGCTGGCGCAACGACGACACCCGCGATCACCAGGTCGTCTCGACCACCGGCACCTTCGCCTCGCCCGTGCTCCGGCCCGGGAGGACGTACACGTTCAGATTCGAGGTCGCCGGGACGTATCGCTACCGCGATGCGCTCAACCCCAGTAGCACCGGCACGATCAAGGTCGCGGGCGCTCCTCCAGCCGTCACGCTCGGAACCTCGCTGCCGCAGATCAACTTCGGTACGCGGGTGACGCTGTCGGGCCAGGTGAACAGCAAGAAGGCCGGCGAGAACGTGCAGCTCAGCTACCAGCCCTACGGACAGGCGTCGGAGATCGTGCTGGCGACCGTGATCACGGGCACCGACGGCGCCTTCGCATACAACGTCTCCCCGAAGATCCTCACCACCTACCGGGCGACGTGGAAGGGGGCGTCCAGCCTCCAGGTCAGCACGGCCGTCGCGCCCTCGATCTCGTTCGGACGGCTGAACGGGTTCATCACGCGTGTCTATGCCGGCCGCAGCATGGCGCGCAAGCAGGTGCAGCTCCAGCGCCGCTCCAGCTTCGGGCAGTGGGTGACGATCAAGCGCATCTCGCTCGACCTGAGCTCACGTGCCCGTTTCCAGGCCGTGCTTCCGTGCGGCTCGAACCGGCTTCGGATTGCGATGTCGGTCAACCAGGCGGGTGCCGGGTACCTCGGCGCCTTCAGCCGCGAGATCACCTACCGCCGCGCCTGCTAGCGCGGACCAACCAAAGGACGAAAGGGGCTTGACATGAAACGGCACAAGTTTCTCTGGTCGGCGCTCGCGAGCATGCTGGTCGTGCTCGCAGCGGTCGCCGGCCGTGCGGAGATCGCCGACTCGGCGGCTCAGGTAGCACCGGCGAACCAGTCGCCGCCGACGATCTCGGGCACGCCCGAGGATGGCAAGACGCTGACAGCGAGCACGGGCCGCTGGACCGGCACCGAGCCGATCACCTACGCCTACTCGTGGCGTCGGTGCGACAGCGACGGCGGTAGCTGCTCCGCGATCGGCGGTGCCAACGAGCGGACGTACGTGCTCAAGCGGCCGGACGTGGGCAACACGCTCCGCGTTCGAGTCACCGCCACAAACCGCGATGGATCGGTCAACGCGACCTCCGTGCCGACGGCGCTGATCCGCGCTGCGACCGCGGCGGCGCCTGCGGCCGGGTGCAACGGCAACGCGCCGCTCCCGATCGCCGGTATCTCGCTGCCGGACCGGCTGAACATCGACGGACAGACGATGAACCCGACGATCGTCGGCCGCTCGACGCAGTCGATCACGTTCCGCTTCCACGTCTCGTGCAAGGGCAAGGCGGTGCAGGGCGCCCTGGTGTACGCACCGGCGGTGCCGTTCAACCAGTTCACCAACCCCGCTGAGGCGGCCACTGGTGCTGACGGTTGGGCCCAGTTCACGGTCACGCAGCTGAGCGGCTTCCCGGCTGCGCGCAGCCAGCAGCTGCTCGTCGTGTTCGCCCGCGCCCGCAAGCCGGGCGAGGACGTGCTCGGCGGCGTCTCGACGCGCCGGCTCGTCTCCTTCCCCGTCGACCTGCGGCGGTAGTTCGGGGGAGTCGCGGCCCGGGGAAGCTCCACGCGAGCTTCCCCGGGCCAAGATGACTGATGCCACGATTTGCGCTCGGGACGGCCTCATGGCACCAAGCATCTGATCGACCTGCGAGGATCGCGGCGTGGCTCATCTGCGCCTGACCGAGGTGGACGAGGCGACCGGTCCACTTGCCGCCGAGTACAACGCGGCGATCGGCCGCGCTGGCAAGGTCTTCAACATCGTCAAGGCGATGAGCTTGCGGCCGGGCGTGCTCCAGCGTTCGATGGAGCTCTACAAGGCGATCATGTTCGGCTCGTCCGGGCTCTCCCGTCAGCAGCGCGAGCTGCTTGCGACGGTCGTCTCGCGTGAGAACGACTGCCACTACTGAACGCGCTCGCATGCAGACGACCTCCGTGCCGAGGGAGCAGCCGACGAGCTCGTGGAGAGGTGCGCCCACGACTACCGCGAGGCCGACCTGCCCGCGCCAGTGCGTGCCCTCTGCGACTACGCGGTCAAGCTCACCCGGACACCGGCGGCGGTCGGCGCGGACGACGTGAAGGCGTTGCGTGCGAAGGGCTGGGACGATGCGGCGATCCACGATGCGATCCAGGTGATCGCCTACTTCAACTACATCAACCGCATCGCCGAGGGCGTCGGGATCGGCCCGGAGCCCGAATGGAAGGAGTGAGATGAGCGGTTTCACGATTGTGCACCTGGACGACTTCGAGCGCCCGTTTCCGAACTGGGCGCTCGCGCGTCGCTCGCTCGGGCTGCGGTCGTTCGGGATGAACGTCGCCGAGCTGGCGCCGGGCGAGACGATCCCCGAGCACGACGAGACCGGCAGCGACCAGGAGGAAGTCTTCATCGTCCTCTCCGGCGAGGCGACGATGGTGATCGACGGCGAGGATCATCCCGCCCCGGCGGGGACGTTCGCGCGGCTCGACCCAGAGCCGAAGCGGACGGTCGTCAACCGCAGCGACGCCGACGCGGTCGTGCTGATCGTCTCAGCGCCGAGGACGAGCGGTCATACGCCACCGGACTGGGCCTGATGAGAGAGTGCGTCACCGCCGCCTGCGTCCAGGTCGAGCCGGTCATCCTCGATCGCTCCGCGACGATCGAGCGCGTCGCGGAGCGCACCGCCGAGGCGGCCGGAGCCGGCGCACAGCTCGTCGTCTTCCCCGAGACCTTCGTCTCCGCCTACCCGTCCTCGGCGTGGGCGAAGGCGCTCGCCGGCTGGGGCGAGCCGGGAGCGACGGAGGCGTTCGCGCTCCTGCACCGGGAGTCGCTCGAGCTGCCGGGACCGGACGCCGACCGGCTCGCGTCGATCGCCCGCGAGCACGGCGTCTGGCTCGTCGTCGGCGTCAACGAGCTCGATCCGGCGCGGCCGGGAACGCTCTACAACTCGCTCCTCTACTGGTCGCCGGCGGGCGACCTCGTGCTCCACCACCGCAAGCTCGTGCCAACGAACCACGAGCGTCTCGTCTGGGGTCAGGGCGACGGCCGCGGGCTGCGGGCGATCGAGACGCCGCTCGGGCGGCTCGGCGGGCTGATCTGCTGGGAGAACTACATGCCGCTCGCCCGCTTCTCGCTCTACGAGTCGGGAATCGAGCTGTACATCGCGTCGACGGCCGACGATGGCGATTCCTGGCAGGCGACGCTTACGCACATCGCGCTCGAGTCGCGCTCCTTCGTGATCGCGCCGTGTCATTTCCAGCGGGCGAGCTCCTACCCGGACGACTTCCCGCTGCGGGCGCTGCTGGAAGGGCGCGACCTGCTCGGACGGGGCGGCTCCGCGATCCTCGCGCCGGACGGCAGCTACCTCGCGGGGCCCCTCTACGGCGAGGAGTCGATCCTCTACGCCGAGCTCGATCCGGATCTGCTCCTGCAGGCGCGGCAGCGGTTCGACCCGGCGGGCCACTACCACCGCCCGGACGTGCTCCGGCTGACGGTCACCCCGCTCGAGTGACGGCGATCCGGTCGCCCGCCCGGACCTGCCAGCGGCGGAACGAGCCGGCGTTGACCTCGAGCGCAGACCGGTAGGAGACGCCTGGGTCGTAGATCCGGCACGCGTCGCTGCGGCACGGCTGCATCGTCAGGATCCGCAGGATCTTGCCGCGGGCGTCGTAGAAGGCGATGTCGAGCGGGATCAGCGTGTTCTTCATCCAGAAGCCGCCGCGGACGTCCTGCGGGTAGACGAAGACCATCCCCGCCTTCGCCGCCAGCGAGCGGCGGCTCATCAAGCCGCGCTGCCGCTCCGCCGGCGTGCGGGCGACCTCGACCCTGACGACGACGGCAGTGCCGGCTTGGGTAGTGATCTTGGCGGTGCCACGGTCGATCCCCGTCGAGCCGCAGGCGGTGGCCGGCAGGGCGACGAGGAGCGCGATGAGGAGCGCGAGACGCACGACGCCAGTGTTGCAGGCGTCAGGCCGAACGCCGCCGCAGGACCCGCGCCTGCCCGACGCGGCGCGTGACGCCGTCAGCGTCGAGCCGCTCGAGCAGCAGCTGCGCGTCGCGGCGTCCGCAGCCGGCGAGGTCGCGGAAGCGCGCGAGCGCGATCTCGCCGGCGCGCCCGCACTCTTCGACGACGAGCACCCGCGCCTGCTCGTAGGCCGCCGCCGAGACCGCCCAGCCGTCGCCGAGCCGCACGAGCCGACCCTCGCGCTCGAGGAAGCGGGCGAGCTCGGCGTCCTCGGCCCTCGCCGCGCCCGGCTCAGCGGCCGTGAGCGCGGACGCGAGCTCCTCCGCCTCTGCCGTGCGCGGCCCGAGCGTCCCGGTCGAGCCCGGGCGGTAGAGCTTCGAGCCGCGGCGCTCATACGGGAGCCGCGCGAGCACGTCCCGCGACCACGGCTCGGTGGGAGCGGGGGTCCCGGGGTCGAGCAGGTCGGCCTGCTCGATCGCCCGCTCCAGCGTGGCGTGAAGCTCGGCCAACCACTCGTCGGAGAAGCGCCACGCATCGTCGACGAGCACCGGTGCGTGCACACGGGTCTCGCCGCGGCGCGCCTGCTCGAAGCGGGCCGCGTCGGCGTGGCGAGCGGGCGCGGGGTCGAGGACGGTGCCGCCGCCGACCGTCGTCGCGCCGCGGAGGACGACCCGGTCGCCGCGTGCGGCGACGACCGGCGCCGCCAGCCGCAGCTGCGCGTAGGCGCCCGACCTGACGACGCGCGCGGCGACGGCGTCGGTGCCGTGGTGGACGGTGAGGCGGGCGCCGTCGGTGATCGGCTCGAGCTCCTCGAGCGCGATATCGAGCCGGTAGCTCGGCCGCAGGCTTCCGGGCTCGAGGAGCACGTCGCCGCGGCGCAGCTCGCTCCGCTCCACTCCCGGGAGCGCGAGCGCCACCCGCTGCCCGGCCTCGGCACGCTCGACGGAGCGGTCGTGCACCTGGACGCTGCGGACGCGGACGTCGCGGCCTGCCGGCTCGGCGCGGAGCACATCCCCTTCACCGACCGATCCGGACCAGAGCGTTCCGGTCGCGACCGTGCCGATCCCGCGCAGCGAGAAGACCCGGTCGACGTGGAGCCGCGCTGCGTTCTCCACATTGTGTTTCTGAAACACAAGCTCGGCCGCGCGCGCGAGCGCGGCGCGCAGGTCGTCGAGACCGGCGCCCGTCTTCGCGCTCACCGCGACCGCTTCGGCTTCCGGGACGAGCTCCCGGGCCTCCTCCAGCGCCAGCTCGAGCATCTCCTCGTCGACCGCATCCGCCTTCGTCACTGCGACGACGCCGTGCGCGATCCCGAGCAGGCGCAGGATCGCGAGGTGCTCGAGCGTCTGCGGCCGCGCCCCCTCGCCCGCGTCGAGCACGAGCAGGAAGAGGTCGATCCCGGTCGCGCCCGCGACCATCGTCCGGACGAAGCGCTCGTGCCCGGGAACGTCGATCAGCGACAGCCGGCGACCATCCGGAAGGTCGAGTGGCGCGTAGCCGAGGTCGATCGAGATCCCGCGCCGCAGCTCCTCGGGGAGCCGGTCGGTGTCCTTTCCGGTCAGCGCCCGGACGAGCCACGTCTTGCCGTGGTCGATGTGGCCGGCTGTGCCTACCGTGAGCGGCATCGCATCACGTCCTTCTCTCAGCTCGAGCGGCGAGCTTCAATCCTCCGTAGAGCCGCTCAACCTCGTGTAGCTCGATCTCGCCGTCGCGCTCGGCAGTCGGATCGAACCGCGTCATGGAATCGACGAGGGCGGCCCCTCCGACCAGAACCACGAGCGGGTCGGCTACCCGAGTACCCGACGAAGTCGCAATCAGGCCGTCGAAGAGGACGAGATCCTCGGTCAGCCAGCGGTGCGCCGCCACCTCGCGGTCATCCGGCCTCGGGTAATCCCAGCACACCGCGCCGTCGGGATGGAGGTCGTGGCGTTTCTGCCACGCTTCGTCAAAGCGCCCGGGCTCGATGACCACGATGAAGTCGACGTCGCTGAGCGAGTCAGCTTCGCCGCGAGCGAACGAGCCGAGGAGCAGCAGGCCCGCCAGATGCGGCGCTGCCGCGACCCGCTCTGCGAGGTCAGCGATCCGTGACCATTGCCGCAACCGACACGCGGCCTCGATCCAGGGCCAGTCGTTCAGGACGGCCGGCATGCGGCGACCGCCAGCGCGACCTCGTCGGCCTCGGCGTCGGTGAGCGTGCGGCAGTCGAGCAGGGTGCGGCCGTCGCGGACGACCGCGATCACGGGCGGCTCGTGCTGGCGCAACGCCGTTGCCAGCTCCTCCTCGACGGCGCAGGCGAAGCTCGGCAGCTCCGCGAGCGGGAGCGCGCCGCCGCCGACGCGCGCGACCGTCTCCTCGACGGCGCCGCCGACCGTCTCTGCGAGCCGCTCGGCGCGGATACGGACGGCGTCGGCGGGCTCGCGCAGCATCCGCAGCACCGGGATCTCGTCCGGCCGGTCGAGGTAGAGCTGGAGCGTTCCCTCGAGCGCGGCGAGCGTCAGCTTGTCCGAGCGGAGGGCGCGGTGGAGCGGATGGCGCCGGAGCCGCTCGACCAGGTCGGCGCGGCCGGCGACGATCCCGGCCTGCGGGCCGCCGAGCAGCTTGTCGCCCGAGAAGCAGACGAGATCAGCGCCGGCAGCGAGCGCCGCAGCCGGGGTCGGCTCGCCCTCGACGTCGACGAGCGCGCCCGAGCCGAGGTCGTCGAGGAGCGGCAGCTCGTGCCGCCGCGCGATGGCCGCCAGCTCCTCGAGCCGCGGCTGCTCGGTGAAGCCGACGACGCGGAAGTTCGACTGGTGGACGCGCAGCAGCAGCGCCGTCTCGGGCCCGATCGCGCGCTCGTAGTCGGCGGCGCGCGTGCGGTTAGTCGTGCCGACCTCGACGAGGCGGGCGCCGGAGCGGGCGAGCACGTCCGGGATCCGGAAGCCGTCGCCGATCTCGATCAGCTCGCCGCGCGAGACGACGACCTCGCGACCCTCCGCCAGCGCGGCCAGCGCGAGCAGCATCGCGGCCGCGTTGTTGTTGACGACGATCGCGGCCTCCGCGCCGGTGAGACGGCGCAGCAACGGCGCCAGGTGATCCTGCCGCGAGCCGCGCGAGCCGGAGGAGAGGTCGTATTCGAGGTTGGAGTAGCCGGCCGCATCGCGAACGCGGTCGAGCGCGGCCGCCGCCAGCGGCGCTCGGCCGAGGTTGGTGTGCACGAGCACGCCGGTCGCGTTCAGCACCCGCCGGAGCGCCGGTCGTCGCGTCACGGCCAGCGCCTCGGTCAGTCGCGCACGCAGATCGCCCGGCTCGGAGCCGGCGCGAATCTCCTCTCGTGCCCGTTCGAGCAGCTCGCGTGCGGCGGCGACCGCAAGCGGATCGTCGACGTCACGCGCCAGCTCGTCCACCGAGGGAAGATCCCGCAAGCTCACGAAAATCGAGTGTAGTCCGGCCGCAGCGGCTACCTTGCGATCGTGAGACGACTCGGGGTCATCTCGGCTGCCGTGCTCGCCTGTCTGGCCGGGGCAGCCGTGGCCGCGGTGGGCGCGCGCGACGCCTACTACTGGGACCGGCCGCTGCCGGGCGCGGAGCTCCGCGGATCCGAGCTCGAGCGGCCCGTGAGCGTCACCGTGGGCGGCACGGCCGCCGCCGTCCGGCCCGGCGAGGCGGTCCGGCTCGACCGCGCGGCGACGCGTGCCAGGCTCTGGCAGGCAGGTCGCACGTCCTTCCTCGGCCGGATCCGCCAGCTCGTCGATCCGACCCCGCCGGCGCTCCTCGTCGACCCCGTGCTCGTGCCACGACCCGACGTCGAGGAAGTGGCGCAGCGACTATCGGCTCCGTTGCCGAGACCGCGACGAGCGCAGGTCGTCTCCCACAGCTTCCGGATCGTTCCCGCCCGGTCGGGCGACGCGGTCGACCCGCGGCGGCTCGCGGCCTCGCTCGCGGAGGCGTCGCTGACCGGCGCGCGCACGTTCTCGCCCGCCCTCACGCACGTCGAGCCGGAGCTGACGACGACGGCAGCCGAGGAGGCGGTCGCCGAGGCGAAGGCGCTCGTCGACGAGCCGGTGACGCTCACCTTCAAGGGCGCGGAGGTCGGCTCGCTGGCGCCCGCACGGCTCGCGAAGCTGCTCCGCTTCCGGCCCGACGGAACGCGCTTCCGCGTCTCCTTCCATCCCCAGCGGCTCGCGAAGGCGGTCGAGCCGATGCTGACCCCGTGGCGCGCCCGGGCCGTCAACGCCCGCTTCATCGCCGCCGGCACACGCGTCCGGATCAGACCATCGCGGCCGGGCCTCGCCGTCGACGGTCCCTGGGTCGCCGACTCGGTCGCGGCGGCTGCGGCCGCGTCGATCCACCAGGCCTCGCTGCGCCTCAAACAGGTGCGCGCCGACCTGACCACCGGCGAGGCGGAGCAGCTCGGCATCCGCGAGCGGATCTCGACTTTCACGACCGACATGGGGACGTCGTCCTCGAACCGGATCCACAACGTGCAGCTGATGGCGGACTACATCGACGGAACGGTGATCCGGCCCGGCGAGACGTTCTCGTTCAACGATCGCGTCGGCCCGCGCACGGTCGATCGCGGCTTCCGCGAGGGCCAGATGATCATCGGCTCGCTCCTCCTGCCCTCGATTGGCGGCGGCGTCTGCCAGACCGCGACGACGCTCTTCAACAACGCCTTCGAGCTGGGCCTCCCGATCGTCGAGCGGTACAACCACAGCTTCTACATCTCGCACTATCCGATGGGCCGTGACGCGACCGTCTCGTGGGGCGGGCCTGACTTCGTCTTCGAGAACGACCTGAAGACAGGGATCCTGATCACGACGAGCTACACGAGCACGACGCTCACCTTCAGCTTCTACGGCACCGACCCGAACCGGCGCGTCGTCACCTCCACCGGCGAGCGGACGAACTGGCGCGCGCCGAAGACCACCTATGCGCTCGACCCGTACGCGCCGCGCGGCTCGGTGCGGACGGTCTCGGGCTCGAACCAGTCCGGCTTCGACGTCACCGTCACCCGCAGGGTCTACGAGCGCGGCAAGCTGTTGCGCCGGGACGCGACGACGAGCAGCTACATCGCCGTGGGCCCGACCGCGATCTACGGTCCCGGCCGCTCGATCCCGGGCTCCTACTTCGTGCTGCCGCGAATCTGAGCGCGAGGATGGAACAGAATCCCCTCGTGGGCGACGACGATCTCCTCTCGCCGTCGCTCAGCCAGACCTCCCGGCGGGAGCTGCCGGCCGGCTCGAGGCCGTGGCGGCTGGGGTCGCAGTTCTACGTCGCCTTCTTCGGCGGGCCGCTCGCCCTCGGCGCCATCGGCTTTCTCAACGCCGAGCGCCTCGGGCTGCCGCGGGTGCGCGCCCTCTGGATCGCCGGGATCGGGATCGCCGCGTTCGCGGCGGTTGTCGCGGCGGCGCTGCTGCTCGACTTCGAGACCGCCACGCCGAGGCTGCTCGTCGCGGTCGCGGGGGTGGCGTCGTTCGCCGCCGCGCGCGAGCTGCAGAAGGAAGCCGACCGCTACTACGGCTTGAACCGCAACGAGGAGCTGGCCTACGACTCCCTCTGGCAGCCGGGCCTCGTCGCGGTCCTCGTCTGCGGGATCGGCTCCCTCGCCCTCCTTCGGGGACTCACGTGAGCGACGTCGAGGAACGCCGGCTCGATCTCGCGCGGCACTATTCCGCGATCGGGCAGCCGGCGCGGGCACTCGAGACGCTCGACGGCCTCGAGGCGCTGGACGACCCGGAGGTCTGGTCGCTGCGTGGCGAGTCGCTGTACCAGCTCGACCGCTACCGAGAGGGGGCGGAGGCGGCGCGGCGCGGGCTCGCGCTCGATCCGGAAGACCTGGGCCTGCTCGACGTGCTCGCGCTGAACCTGATGGAGCTCGGCGATCTCGCCGGCGCGGAGACAGCGCTCCTCTCCGCCCTCGAGCTCTGGCCCGAGAACGAGATCCTGCTCTGCCACTACGCGCTCGCCTGCGCGCAGCACGGGCAGAAGGAGAAGGCGGAACGGCTCGTCGAGCGCGCTGCGCGGCTCGACCCCGAGTCGGTCGACGTTCTTCGCGCGCGGGCTCAGGTCGCCTATCTGATCGGCGACAAGCGCGCCACGAGCCGGCGCGTCGACGAGCTGCTCGCGGTCGAGCCCGAGGACCGGGTCGGGCACATGCTGCGGGGCAACCTCCACGTCGAGGGCAGCAACGTCTACGAGGCGGTCCGTCATCACGAGCAGGCGGTGCGCCTCGACCCGAGCGACCGGGAGCTGGCGGACGTCGTCCGCCACAACCGCACACTGACCCACTGGCTGCAATGGCCGATCTACCCCGTGCAGCGTTTTGGCATGTTCAAGGTCTGGGGCGCGTATCTGGCGCTGTTCGTGGTGGTGTCGCTGATCGGCAACCCCTACCTGATCGCGGGGCTCGTCGGCCTCTATCTCTTCATGGTCGTCTACAGCTGGACGGTCGCCCCGCTCGCGCGCTGGTGGATGCAGCGGAGGATCCGCTGAGCGCCGACCGGATCGAGGCGCTTCGGGAGGCGCTCGAAGCGTCGCCCGATGCGCCCGGCCTGCGGCTCCTGCTCGCCGAGATGCTGCGCGACGCGGGTCGGCTGGAGGAGTCGGCGAGCGAGTACGACGCGCTGCTCGACGCGGGCATGCTCCCGACCGAGGCGCTGCTCGATGGGGGCCGGGTCAACGCTGACCTGGGCAGGATCGAGCGCGCCTCGGTGTACGCCGACCGCGCGGCCGAGGCCGGGATCGTCGACGGCGTGGCGGAGCTCCGTCGCGCGATCGACTCGAATCTCGGGCTCGACGGGACCCTGCGGCTCGTGCGCCGCGGGCCGGACGACGAGGACGAGGGCGCGCCACTGCTCGAGCTCGACTCCGAGGAGGCGGTGACGTTCGGCGACATCGGCGGGCTCGAGGAGATCAAGAAGTCGATCAACCGCACGATCATCCTGCCCTACCAGCGGCCGGAGCTCTACGAGCGCTACGGCCGGCGCGCGGGCGGCGGGATCATGCTGTTCGGGCCGCCCGGCTGCGGCAAGACGATGCTCGCGCGCGCGACTGCGGGGGAGTGCCGGCTGCCGTTCTCGAACGTCCGGATCGAGGAGATCCTCGACCCGTACTTCGGGATCTCGGAGCGGAACCTGCACGACGTGTTCGTGCAGGCGCGCCAGTTCGCGCCGTGCGTCCTCTTCCTCGACGAGCTCGATGCGATCGGGTTCGCGCGGCGCAAGCACTCCGGCGGCGCGGGCCGGGCACTCGTCGACCAGGTGCTGCAGGAGCTCGATGCGATCGGCGCCGACAACGAGGGCATCCTCGTGCTCGCGGCCACCAACGCGCCCTGGGACATCGACGAGGCGCTGAAGCGTCCCGGCAGGTTCGACCGGCTCGTCTTCGTGCCGCCGCCGGACGCCGCGGCGCGCGCGCAGATCCTCGGCCTGCACCTGCGCGGTCGGCCGGTGGAGGGGATCGACGTCAAGGCGACGGCGAAGCGGACGCCGCTCTTCAGCGGCGCCGACCTGCGAGCCGTCGTCGAGCGCGCCGTCGACCGCGTCATCGACGACGCGCTCGTCAGCGGCGACGAGCCGCCGCTGACGCAGCAGCACGTCGATGCGGCCCTGGAGGGATTCCGGCCGAGCACGCTCGAGTGGCTCGCGACGGCGCGCAACTACGTCGAGTTCGCAAACCAGGGCGGGCGCTACGACGAGGTTTCCCGCTTCCTCGTCTCGAAGGAGGCGCGGGCCTGGAAGGACTGACCGTCCGGCCGCAGCAGTAGGCTCGCGCAGGTCTGTACCACCCTCCAGAGGAGGGGTCACGTTGCACTCAGCTCTTGCCGGATCCGGCGGCGTCGCCTGGATCCACAAGCTCGGCGCGATCGGGGCGATTCTGATCCCGGTGGGCGTCCTGATCAGCTTCTTCACCTCGGGCGACTCGGGCAACACAGCCGCGGAGCTGATCGCTGATGCCGACGACAGCACGACCGGCATCTGGCTGCTGCAGATCGTCGCCCTGCTCACCCCGCTCCTGATCGGTGTCTTTGTCGCGAGCCTCTGGATGCGGCTGCGGACGGCACACGAGGGGCTTCGTGCGCTGACCTTGATCGGCGGGACGCTCTTCGCGGCATTCCTTGCGGTCGGCTTGACGCTCTGGGCGGCCCCGCTGCTCGACAACGGCGACCTGACGGAGGCTGGTGCGGAGGCCTATCTCACATTCGACGACGCCGGCTGGGTCTTGCTCGGCCTCGCCGGGATCTCGATCGGAGTCACGACGTCGCCGTCTCGCTGGCGGCGCTCGAGCACGGCTGGATCCCGAAGTGGGCCGGCTGGGTCAGCCTCGCCCTCGGCGTCGTCTCGTTCGCCACGATCGTCGCCGTGGGCATCTTCGCGTGGGCGATCTGGCTGATCGCTGCCGGGCTCTACCTGCTGCTGCGCAGGGGTGAGCGCACGGTTCCGGCCGCGGAACCGCCGCCCGCCAGCTAGGGCTACTGCGCGTCCGCCTTCTCCGGCTCGGCCGGAGAAGGCGCGGTGTGGCGATGTTCGAAACCGTCGACGACGAGCCGGACCGCCTCGGCCGGATCGTCGGTCAGGTGCAGGAGATCCAGGTCCTCGGGCGAGATCATGCCGTCCGCGAGCGCCTCGCCGGTGACCCAATCGAGCAGCTCCTGCCAGTAGTCCGAGTCGAAGAGGACGACCGGGAAGTTGAGCACCTTGCCGGTCTGGATCAGCGTCAGCGACTCGAACAACTCGTCGAGCGTGCCGAAGCCGCCGGGGAAGATGACGAAGCCCTCGGCCGCCTTCACGAACATCGTCTTGCGGGCGTAGAAGTGCTTGAACGTCATCGCGATGTCGCAGTACGGGTTGCCGCCCTGCTCGTGCGGCAGCGCGATGTTGAAGCCGACGGAGAGGCCGCCGCCCTCCTTGCAGCCGCGGTTCGCCGCCTCCATCACGCCGGGCCCGCCGCCGGTGACGACGGCGAAGTGCGCCTCGGCGAAGAGCTTCGCCGTCGCGCGCGCCTGCTCGTACGGAGCGCTGCCCTCGAACACGCGGGCAGAGCCGAAGATCGACACCGCGGGCCGGTCGATCTCGAGCACCTTCTGGAAGCCGCCGAGGAACTCGGACGCGATCACGGCGACGTCGTTCTGGAGATCGTCGTGTGTCCGTTCGAGCACGCGGCGATCGTCGGTCACAGGCGGTCCTGGGGAAGGTGCGTCGCCAGCATGCCGAGCGCGAAGGCGACGATCATCCCGACGTAGAGGACGCCGCCGCCGGCGAGGCGGCTGGAGGACGCCCAGGCAACATGGTCGCGGCGGCCGTAGCGCAGCGCCTTGAGCGAGCGCCAGATGAAGCCGCCGTCGAACGGGCGCACCGGGATCAGGTTGAAGAGGTTGAGGAAGAAACCCGAGTAGGCGAGCGCGACGAGGAGACGTGAGTCGTTCGCCTCGCCGATCACCCACAGCGCGACCGAGGCGAGGCCGCCGAGAGCCGGCCCGGCCGCGGAGACGAGCAGGTTGCGCCACGGGTCGAACGGCGCGTTCTTCATCGCGACGTAGGCGCCGAGGAAGGGGATGAACACCGGCAGCTTCGGGTTC
>JBDSOJ010000010.1:0-9847 GCA_039914895.1 Gaiellaceae bacterium | reverse complement strand
CATGACGCAGCTAGCCTACTTCGCGATGTCCGAGGCTCCTCTTCTCGTCCGCGCGGCGTGTCTCGAGCCGACGGAGCGCACGCCGGTGTGGTTCATGCGCCAGGCCGGCCGCTCGCTGCCGGAGTACCGCGCGATCCGGAAGACGCACACGCTCTTCGAGGTCTGCCAGGAGCCGGAGCTCTGCGCCGAGGTGACGCTGCAGCCGGTGCTCCGCCACGACGTGGACGCGGCGGTCATGTTCGCGGACATCATGCTGCCCCTCCTCGGGATGGGGGTCGACGTCGAGCTCGTCGAGAACGTCGGCCCGGTGATCGCGAAGCCGATCCGGACGAGGGCGGACGTCGAGCGGCTGACGACCCCCGACCCGGAGGAATCGGTTCCGTTCATCCTCGAGGCGATCCGGATCGTGCGCCGCGAGCTCCGACCCGACCAGGCCGTGATCGGCTTCTGCGGCGGCCCGTTCACGGTCGCCGGCTACCTGATCGAGGGCAAGCCGAGCCGGGAGTTCCTGAACGTAAAGCGGATGATGTACGGCCGACCCGAGACCTGGCACGCGCTGATGGAGAAGCTCTCAGATGCGTTCTCGCTTTACATCGCCGCGAAGGTGCGCGCCGGAGCCGACGTGATCCAGCTCTTCGACTCGTGGGTCGGTGCGCTCTCGCCGCAGGACTACGTCGAGTTCGTGCAGCCGTACTCGGCGCGCATCCTCGCCGCGGTCGACTGTCCGACGATCCATTTCGGCACCGGCACCGCGACGCTGCTCGAGCAGATGCGCGACGCGGGTGGCGACGTGATCGGGCTCGACTGGCGGATCCCGCTCGACTGGGGCTGGCAGCAGGTCGGCGACGACCGCGGCGTCCAGGGGAACCTCGACGGCGCGATCCTCTTCGGCCCCTGGGAGCGGGTCGAGGCGGCGACGCTCGACGTGCTCGCACGCGCCGCCGGCCGTCCGGGCCACATCTTCAATCTCGGCCACGGCGTCATGCCCGACACCGACCCCGACGTGCTCGGCCGCCTGCGCGCGTTCGTGCACGAGCAGACCGCCCGGGTGCCTGCGTGAGCACCGCCGTGGTCCTGATGGCCTATGGCTCGCCCGACCGCCTCGAAAACGTCCCGGCCTACTACGCCGACATCCGCGGCGGCCGGCCGATCAGGCCCGAGCTCCTCGAGGATCTGGTCTCGCGCTACCGCCGGCTCGGGATCGAGGAGTCGAACCCGCTGAACGAGATCACCGAGGCGACGCGCGCCGCGCTCGAGGCCGAGCTCGGGTTGCCCGTCTTCACCGGCATGCGCCACTGGCAGCCGCGGATCGCCGAGGCTGTCGAGCGGGCGCTCAGGGGCGGCGCGGACGAGATCGTCGGCCTGGTGCTGGCGCCGCACTACTCGTCCATGTCGATCGAGCGTTACCGCGCGCAGCTCGTCGACGCCGTCGCCGGACGCGTCGAGATCCGCTTCGTCGAGCGCTGGGGCGACGAGCCAGGCTTCGTCGACCTGCTCGCCGAGCGAGTCCGCGGCACGGACGCGCACGTCGTCTTCACCGCCCACTCGCTGCCCGAGCGGATCCTCGCCGAGGGAGACCCCTACAAGGACGAGCTGCTGTCCACGTCGACGTCTATCGCTGAGCGCGCAGCGCTCAGCGACTGGTCGTTCTCGTTCCAGAGCGAGTCGCCGACGGGCGAGCCGTGGCTCGGGCCGGACATCCTCGACCA
Source organism: Gaiellaceae bacterium (assembly GCA_039914895.1). Taxonomy (GTDB): domain Bacteria; phylum Actinomycetota; class Thermoleophilia; order Gaiellales; family Gaiellaceae; genus Gaiellasilicea. Next base: position 8,138 of record JBDSOJ010000010.1, on the reverse strand, counting down.
CCTCGACAAGCTCGGCGCGGACGGCATCCGCAAGGTGCTCGTCGCGCCGGTCGGCTTCGTCGCCGACCACCTCGAGATCAGGTGGGACCTTGACGTCGAGGCGCAGGAGAAGGCCGCGGAGGTCGAGCTCGAGCTCGATCGGATCGAGCTCCCGAACGCCGACCCGGCGTTCATCCGCGTGCTCGCCGGGCTCGTTCGCCGTGAAGTGGCCGGCGCCGCGGCTGTACCGTCTGTGGCGTGAAGACGGGCCAGATCCGGGTCGATGGGGTCTCACGCCGCTTCCGCGTCCACGCGAACGAGGCGCGCAGCCTGAAGGAGCTGTTCGTTCTCCGTGGCCGCACCGAGGCGCAGGACGTGCAGGCGCTCGAGGACATCACGCTCGCGGTCGAGCCGGGTGAGGCCGTCGGCCTGGTCGGCCGCAACGGCTCGGGCAAGTCGACGCTCCTACGCCTGATCGCCGGGATCATCAAGCCGACCTCGGGTCGCGTCGCCGTCGGCGGCCGGATCGGCTCCCTGCTCGAGCTCGGCGCCGGCTTCCACCCCGACTTCTCAGGCCGCGAGAATGTCTTCCTGAACGGCGCCATCTACGGGCTCAAGCGGACGCAGATCCGCGAGCGCTTCGACGAGATCGTCGCCTTCGCGGAGCTCGAGCAGGCGATCGACCGGCCTGTGCGCACCTACTCGTCGGGGATGTACATGCGGCTCGGCTTCGCGATCGCCGCCCACCTCGACGCCGACATCCTCCTGCTCGACGAGGTCTTCGCCGTCGGCGACGAGGCGTTCCAGCGCAAGTGCTTCGGCAAGGTCTTCGAGTTCAAGCAGCGCGGCGGAACGATCGTCTTCGTCTCGCACGACGCGACGCAGGTGGAGCGGCTCTGCGAGCGCGCGGCCCTGCTCCGCGACGGCAGGCTCGAGTTCGACGGGCCGACCCACGAGGCGATCGTCCGCTACCGCAGGATGCTCGCCGCGGAGGCCGACCCGGCGGAACGGGCCGCAGGGCTGCGCGAGTGGGGCACCGGCGAGGCGACGATCGCGGCAGCCCGGCTCGTGGGCAGCGAGGGGCAGGAGCGGCAGCAGTTCCTGGCCGGCGAGGCGTTCTCGCTGCGGCTCCGGATCGAGGCCGAGAACGGAATCGCGCCGCCGCAGCTCCAGCTCGAGCTGCGCGACGAGGCCGGCCTGCTCGTCGCCTCGGACGTGCTCGACACCGGCCGCGTCGGCTGGGCCGACGGCGCTCGCGAGCTGCGTTACGACGTCGACCGGCTGCCGCTCTCGGACGGACGCTTTCACCTGCGGCTTGGGCTCGTCGACGCGACCGGTGCCCACGTCCTGCACCGGCTCGACGATGCGCTTACGTTCCTCGTCTACCCCGCCGGCGAGGAGCGCGGGGTCGTCCGGCTGGCAGGGAGCTGGGCCGTGGAGAAGAACTCGGTCGAGCGATGAGCGTCACTCGCCTTCGGCTGGTTCCCGTGGAGGAAACCATGTTTCCCCCACGAGCCCCCTTCTTCCGCTCTGTGGGGGAACTCCCAAGTTCCCCCACACCCCCTAAAGCTCACGGGCCGGGCGCCGGCCGATGAGCTCTCGCAGCTGCCCCGACTGGCCCGACCTGATGGAGCTCGCTCCCGACCTCCAGTTCATGCACTACACCGTCGCCGAGGCGCAGCTGCCTGTCGACGTGCTGACGACCATCGACCACGTCTCGCTCGGCGACGTCGCGATCTGCTGCGACCTCGAGCACCACGTCTTCTATGCCGGGCACACGGATTCGCAGGTGGCGGAAGCGTTGCGCGCCACCCACTGGTACGAGGTGCGCGAGTACGCCCAGCGCGGCCCTGGCGCCTCGGCCGCGTAGACGTAGAGTCTGGCTCGATGACGCAGATCGTGATCCCGTTCCGCGGCGAGAGCGGAAAGCAGCGGCTCGACGCCTCGCAGGAGGCGCGGGCGGAGCTCTCGCTCGCGATGCTCGGCGACGTGCTTGCCGCGGCGACGGCGACCGGCCGCACGCTTGTCGTCACCCGCGACCTGGTGGCTCGTGGCCTCGCGGACGAGCTGGGTGCGGAGGCGGTCGCGGAGCCGGGCAGCGGCCACGGCGCGGCGGTCGCGGCCGCGCTCCCATTGCTCGCTGAGGGTGTCGTTCTGGTGATCAACGCCGATCTGCCCTGCGTCGTTCCTCACGACCTCCGGACGCTCGCCGGCGCGGCCGAGCTGGGTGCGATCGGCTACGTCGAGGCAGAAGACGGGACGACGAACGCGCTCGGCTTGCCGAGCATGGAGCTTTTCGCGCCCCTGTACGGGGGTGGCAGCGCCGCCCGCTTCCGCGACCACGCCGACAGCCTCGGCGTCACCGCGATCTCGTGTGCGATCCCGAACCTCAGCGACGATGTTGACACGCTCGACGACCTGCGCCGGGTCGGGCTGCGCGCGGGGCCGCGGACTCAGGCGGTGCTCGCCCGCGCGCTCCACGAGTGAACGTCGTTCTGCTCTCCGGCGGCGTCGGCGGCGCCCGCTTCGCTCGCGGCCTCGTCGATGCGGCCGGGGGCGCGAACGTCACGATCGTCGGGAACGTCGGCGACGACCTCGAGGTGCTCGGCATGTCGGTCTCGCCCGACCTCGACAGCATCCTTTACGCGCTCGCGGGCCTGCACGACGAGGAGCGCGGTTGGGGTCGCGCCGGCGAGACGTGGGAGGCGCTCGGGACGGTGTCGGCGCTCGGCGGCGAGGACTGGTTTCGGCTCGGCGACCGCGATCTCGGCCTTCACCTCGTCCGCACGCAGGCGCTGCGGGCAGGTGAGCCGCTGTCGGCGGTCACCGCGCGGCTCGCCCAGGCGCTCGGGATCGAGCCGGCGATCCTGCCGGCGACCGACGACCGTCTCCGCACCTGGATCGAGACACCGGCCGGGAGCTTCCAGTTCCAGGAGTGGTTCGTCGCTCGCGGCCATCGCGACGAGGTCGATGGCGTCCGCTTCGAGGGAGAGGCCCATCCCGCACCGGGCGTGCTCGAGGCGATCGAGGGGGCGGACGCGATCCTGATCGCACCCTCCAACCCCTACGTCAGCATTTGGCCGATCCTGGCCGTGCCGGAGCTCCGGGCGGCGCTCGCGGCGCGGCGCGTCCCCTCGGTCGCGGTCAGCCCGCTCGTCGGCGGCCGGGCCGTCAAGGGACCGGCAGACCGTATGCTCGCGCGAATGGCGGGCGGCACGACACCGGAGCACGTCGCAAGCTGTTACGCGGGGCTGATCGACGCGCTCGTCGTCGACGAGTCCGATCCGGCCGGCCCGCTCGCGGTGCGCCGCGTCGTCACGAGCACGCTGATGACCGATCTCGCCGCGTCACGCCGGCTCGCCGAGACCGCGCTCGAGGCCGCCGCGTGAAGGTTGCGGTCGTGGGCGGCACGGGCAGCTTCGGCCGTGCGGTGGCGAAGCGGCTGGTCGAAGCGGGGGTCGAGGTCGTGATCGGCTCCCGCGATGCCGAGCGCGCCCGCGAGATCGCGCAACCCCTCGGCGCGTCCGGGGCAGGGAACGACGACGCCGTCCGGGGCGTCGACCTCGTCCTCTTCGCCGTCAAGGCGGATGCGGCGGTCGGGACCGCGCGCGAGCTGCGGCAGTCGATCGGCTCGACGCCGGTGCTCTCTGTCTGCGCGGAGCTCTCCTTCGGCCCCGGCGGCGTCAAGCCGACCTGGGAGGCGACCTCGATCGCGAAACGGATCGAGGACGAGCTGGACGCGCCGGTCGTCGCCGGCCTGCACTCGCTCGCCGCCTCGAACCTCGCCGAGGCGCCGCCCGAGGAGGACGCCCTCGTCTGCGGCGACGACGCGACCGCGAAGCAGCTTGCGCTCGACCTCGCCGGCCGCCTCGTCTCCGGTCGCGCCGTCGATTGCGGCCCGCTCGCGAGCGCCCGCGCGCTCGAGGGCATGACGGCCGTGATCGTGAACGTGAACAAGCGCTACAAGGCGCACGCGGGCGTCCGGCTCACCGGCCTTCAGTGACCGGCGGCGTAGGCTTGACGGAGCCGCCAGGAGCGGAGATGCCGGCTTTGCCGGCGTCGGAGCGAGTGCAAGAGGTCAGGGTGATCCCGCTCGAGGGGATCCCGGAGCTCGAGGAGGGCGACGATCTCGCGGAGCTACTGCTCGCGGCCGCTGGGCGGGCCGGCGGGCTCGAGGACGCGGACGTCCTCGTCGTGGCGCAGAAGGCGGTCTCGAAGGTCGAGGGGCGAGTGGTGCGGCTGGACCAGATCGAGGCGTCCGAGCGGGCGCGCGAGCTCGCCGACGACCGCGACCCGCGCCACGTCGAGTGGATCCTGCGCGAGAGCGCGAAGATCGTGCGTGTCCGCCCGCCGCTGCTCATCGCCGAGACCAGGCACGGCTTCGTCTGCGCGTCGGCCGGCGTTGACGCCTCGAACGCGAAAGGCGAGGGGACGCTGATCCTGCTGCCGCTCGATCCCGACGGCTCGGCTGCCCGGATCAGGGAGGCGATCCGCGAGCGGACGGGCCGTGACGTCGGCGTGATCGTCAGCGACTCGTTCGGCAGGGCGTTTCGCCAGGGGACGACCGACGTCGCGCTCGGCGTCGCCGGGCTGACGCCGCTGCTCGATCTTCGCGGCGTCCGCGACAGCGCCGGCTATGAGCTGCACGCAACCCAGATCGCGGTCGCGGACGAGCTCGCCGGCGCCGCCGAGCTCGTGCTGGGGAAGGTGAGCGGGATCCCGGCCGCGGTGATTCGCGGAGTGGACTTCCGGGGCGAGGGCACGGGAGCGGACATTCCCATCCCGGAGGAGCTCGACCTCTTCCGCTGACTTAGCCGGCGCAAGACGGGGAATCCGCAGAAGCGGATCCCCCGTCGCGCAAGACCCCTAAAGTGGCCGCTTCGCGGCCAGCGCTCCGAGCGCCAGCGCCGCGAGCCGCTTGCCGATCACCGGCGCGAATTTGAAGCCGTGCCCGCTGCACGCCGAGCCGACGACGATTCGGCCGCGGCGCTCGAGCAGGAACTCGTCGTGCTCGCGCCTCGTGTAGAGACAGGTCTCGACGCGCGTCGCCGGCCGTGCGCCGGGAAAGCGGCGCTCGACCCAGGCTGCGGTCCGCGCCGCGAGCTCGTCGTCGGGGGCGTTGGCGGCATCGGGATCAGCGGGCCGGCCGGACTGGTGCAGGCCGGCTTTCAGCGCGCTGCCGGGCGAAGGCAGCGCGTAGCCGTGGCTGGTATCCGCCGTCGTGTCGATCACCGACGGCAGCGACTCGGCGAACGGGAAGTACGAGACGGTCTCGACCGTCGGCGTCGCGTCGACGCCGGCGAGCCGCGGCGCCCACGCACCCGCGGTGACGACCGCCGCCCGCGCGCGCAGACCGCCCGCACTGACGCCGTCGCCGTCCTCCTCGACCGCGTCGACCCGGACCCGCTCGCGCACGTGGACCCCATTCGAGAGCGCTTCGAGCGCGGCGTCCGCGAAGACGATGCCGCCGTCGCGTTGGAAGAGGCCGCGGTCGCCTGCCTCGACGCGGATCGGAAAGCGCCGCTCGATCTCGGCGGCGTCGAGCACCTCGAACGGCACCCCGCAGGCGGCGAGCGCGTCGCGGTTCGGCTTCCAGTCGCCGAGGTCGAGCGTGCCCTGGAGGTCGAGCAGCGCGCGCCCGGCCTCACCTTCGAGCTCGCGCCAGAGCGGGAAGCTCTCCTGCGCCAGCCGCACCCAGCGCGCGTCCGGGTAGGACAGGCGGACGATCCGTGCGCCGCCGTGGCTCGAGCCGCGGTCGTGGCCGAGCTCGAACTGTTCGCAGACGACGACGTCGCGTCCGGCCCGCGCGAGCGCCCGTGCCGTCGCGAGTCCCATCACCCCGGCGCCGACGACGACGATCTCTGTGTCGAACGCGGCCACGCGGCCAGGGTAACGTTCTACCCGAGCAGGTCGAAGAGCTGGCGCGTGCTCAGCCGCCGCGACGACCCGTCCTCGTACAGCTCGATCCGGAGGCGTCGGCTCTGCGCGTCCATCGTCAGGGTCAGCTCGGCGGCGCGGGCGGTCAGCTCGTCGAGCGCAGCCGCTGCGGCGTCGAGCTCGGCGAGCACCTCAGCCGGTGGCGTCTCGGGAATCGTGGTCGGAAACGGAGTACGTCATGCCGTCGACCGGGTGATCGGCAGGCCGCGACTCCGCTTGAGCGCCGCCTAGGCGGCGCTGGACACGTGCGAGAGCGCGATCGCGAGCGTCTGCTCGGCCGTGCCGGTACCGGCGGCACGTCTGATCGCGAGCACATCGTCGAACGAGGCGAAGAAGAGGTCGACCAGGTCGGTGTCGAACTGGGTGCCGCGACCCTCGGCCATCATCGCCCGCGCCTCGTCCGGCTGGAACGCCTGCCGGTAGACGCGGTCGGAGGTGAGGGCGTCGAAGACGTCGGCGATCGCGCAGATCCGGCCCTCGATCGGGATCTCGTCGCCGGCCGTCCCCGCCGGGTAGCCCGTGCCGTCGATCCGCTCGTGGTGGGTGAGTGCCATCTCGGCGGCCAGGTCGAGCAGCTCCACCCCCGAGCCGGCCAGGATCCGGTGGCCCATCTCGGTGTGCGCGCCTCCATCACCTTGCGCTCCTCGTCGGTGAGCCGGCCGGGCTTGAGCAGGACGACGTCGGGGAGCCCGATCTTGCCGACGTCGTGCATCGGGCTGGCGATCCGGATCGCCTCGGCCCGGTCGGGGTCGAGGCCGACGAGGCGCGCGAGCAGCGCGCAGTAGAGGCTCATCCGGACGATGTGCTCGCCGGTCTCCTGGTTGCGGAACTCGGCCGCCCACGACAGCCGGCGGATCGTCTCCTCGCGCAGGCGCCGCAGCTCCGCGTCGGAGCTCTCGAGCTGCGAGATCGTGTCGCGGAGCGCGGTGGTGCGGGCGAGGACGGTCTGCTCGAGCAGGTCGCGGTGCGTGCGGTTCTCGATCTCGAGGGTGCGGCGGCGCAGAGCGTTGCCGACGTTGATGATCAGCTCGTTCGGCTTGAACGGCTTCAATACGTAGCCGTACGCGCCGAGCTCGATCGCGGCGTCGGCGTAGCTCCGGTCGTCCATGCCGGTGACCATCACGACGGCGGTGTCGGGGTGCCGTGCGAGCACCTCGCGCGTGAAGTCGATGCCCGACTCGCCGGGCATGTTCACGTCGCTGAGGACGAGCGCGAACCGCGTCTCCTGCAGCAGGCGGCGTGCGGTTGCGGCCGACTCGGCGGTGACGCAGTCGTAGCCGTGCGCTCCGAGCAGCCGGGCGAGGAGGGTGCGGATCTGATCCTCGTCGTCGACGATCAGGATCCGGTCGCTGGGAGTCGGTGTGCTCATCGTTGCGTTATCGGGAGCTACGGGCTGTTCTCAACTGTTGTTCTCAACAGCAACGAGCTCGATGCGGTTCTCCCATGGATCGGCGATGAAGCACCTGCGCAAGCCCGGAATCGAGTCGTCCTCGACCACTTCGCCGCCCGCCGCTCGAATCCGCCCGAGCAGCTCGTCGTAGCGGGAGACGATGAACGCGGGGTGCGCCTTCCGCGCGGCCGCGAACTCGCGCTCGACGCCGACGTGCAGCTGCTGCGCTCCGACCCGGAACCAGACTCCGCCGCGGGCTTGCAGCGGCGCCGGCTTCTCCAGCTCCTCGAGCCCGAGCAGCCCGCCGAAGAAGCGGCGTGCCTCGATCTCGCAGCCGGCCGGCGCGGCGAGCTGGACGTGGTCGATGCCGTCGAGCACAGACGCGAAGGATAGAGTCGCCCGAATGTTCGCCGAGGGTCTCGCTGAGCTGCACACCCATCTCGGCGGCTCGGTCGCTTCCGACATCCTCTGGTCGCTCGCGCACGAGCAGGGAATCGCGCTCCCGGTCAAGGACTTCTGGGAGTTCGACGCGCTCGTCACCGTCTCCGACACCCGCGGCGTCAAGGACCTCGACGAGCTCGACAAGATCTACCACTGGACGGAGCTGATCCAGTCCTCGCCGCTCGCCGTCGAGCGCTCCGTGCACGGGGCGATCGGGGGCGCGTACCGCTCGCAGCGAATCACGACGCTCGAGCTCCGCTTCAATCCGATGAAGCGAAACCGGGGCGGCGAGCGGGACCTCGACCACATCATCCTCGCGGCAATTCGCGGCCTCGACCTCGCAAGCCTCGAGTACCCGCAGGTGCGCGCGGGACTGATCCTGATGATGGAT
>JBDSOJ010000002.1:0-2578 GCA_039914895.1 Gaiellaceae bacterium | reverse complement strand
GTCACGGGCTAGCCTCGCCGCCTGCCTCGCGCTCGCGCTTCTCTGCTGGACGGGAGAGGCGCGAGCGGAGGCGGCACGCGCGAGCGTCCCGGCAGCCGGGCACATCGACTGGGCGCAGGTGGCGGTCCGGGCGAAGCCGAGCCGGATCGCGCCTCGGGTGGCGGTGTTGACGCAGTTCCGCGCCGACTTCAGGCCCCGTGTCGTGCTCGCCGTCGGCGTCCGGCTCGACAACCGCGGCCGGCCCGACTGGTACCGGGTCAGCCTGCCGGGCCGCCCGAACGGGCGCACAGGCTGGGTCCCCGCCGCGAGCGTCGATCTGAAGCCGATCCGGAAGGAGATCGTGATCGACCGGAGCGACCGGACGCTGGAGCTCCGCGATGCCGGCCGCGTCGTGCTCCACACTCGGGTCGCGGTCGGCGCGCCCGGGATGGAGACGCCGCTCGGCCGCTTCTACGTGATGGCGAAGTTCCGCCCGACGGCCCCGATCCTCGGCGCGTACGCGTTCGAGACGACCGCGTACTCGAAGCTGAGCGAATGGCCGGGCGGCGGTGTCGTCGGGATCCACGGCACGAACACGCCGTCGCTGCTCGGACAGGCCGTCTCGCACGGGTGCGTGCGCGTCGCGAACGAGGCGATCCTCCGCCTCAGAGACCTCGTTCCGGCCGGCACGCCGATCAGGATCGTGGCGTAGCCGACCAGCGGGGCAGGATCGCCCTGACAACGGTCGGCCCGCCGGCGGCGCTCTCGAGCTCGAGCAGGCCGCCGAGCAGCCGGAGGCGCTCGCGCATCCCGACGACGCCGATGCCGCTCTGCCCGTCCTCGTGCGGGACGACGCTTTCGGGATCGAAGCCGTGGCCGTCGTCGCGGACCTCCATCAGGACGCCGACGGCGTCCTCGCGCAACGTCAGCGCCACCGTCGAGCTGCCGCTGTGCTGGCGGACGTTGCTCAGCGCCTCCTGCAGCACACGCAGAAGCGCGATCCGCTGCGACGCGCTGAGCGAGTCGAACAAGCCGTCGCACTCGATCGAGGTCGCGATCCCCGTGCGCCGGCTCAGCACCGCAAGCTCCCGCGCGACCGCGTCCGGCAGCGGCAGCTGCAGCAGCGAACGCGGCTCGAGCGAGTGGGCGAGATCGCGAAGGTCCTGGTGCAACTCGGCGAGCTGCGACTCGAGATCGGCGAAGCCACCGACGACCGGGTCGTGATGCTCGCTCCCGACCAGCATCACCACCTGCTCGCGCAGCAGCCGCACGTCCTGAGCGAGGACGTACACCTGCTGCAGCGGGCCGTCGTGGAGGTCGAAGCCGAGCCGCACGAGCAGCCGCTCGTTCGCTGCGGCCAACCCCTGGTCGTAGGATCGCGCCTCGGGGCTCTCGGCCGCGTCGCTCAACCTGTGCCCTCGAGCTACGCGGATTCGACGGTAAGCGCCGCGACGCGGCCCGAGCTGTAGGCGTAGCGGGCCGCCTCGGTGCGGCTCGAGATGCCGAGCTTCCGGTACACGTTGCGGAGGTGGAACTTGACGGTCTGCTCGCTGATCCAGAGCTGGCGGCCGATCTCACGGTTCGAGAGCCCGCGCGTCACCGCCTCGAGTACGGCTACCTCGCGTTCGCTGAGCGAAGCTGCACCGACGGTCGAGACCGGACCAGGATCTGCTTCCGCTCCCCAGACGGCAAACGACGTGCCGGAGATGGCGGAGCGCAGGACGGTCGCCAGATCGACCGGCGCGACGGTCTTGACCACGTAGCCGCGCGCGCCCCCTTTGCGGGCGGCCTCGATCTGCTCCTGATCGCTGTAGCTCGAGAGGATCACGACCGCGATGCTGGGATCGTGCTTACGCAGCCGCTCCAGGCACGCGAGACCGTCGAGCTCGGGCATGCGCAGGTCGAGCAGGACGACGTCGGGCTTCGCCTCGCGGACCGCGGGGAGGACGTGACTGCCGACCGAGACCTCGTGCACGATCTCGAAGTCCGCTGCATCGGCGAGCGCGCGACGTACAGCCGCCAGCATCAGGCGGTGATCGTCAGCGACCAGTACGCGAAGAGTGTTCAAAACCGAACCGCAGCCCTTTCGTAAGACCCCCAGTGTAGGCGCGAAGGCGCCGACTGTACAGGGAGTCCATAGCCTTACTTGTCCGAGGCCCGGACGCCTCCCCCGTTCGAGCGATACCCGTCTAGCAGCTCTGTTTCGCCGTGGCCGCCGTTCCGGTTCGGCGCAGGCGCTCAGGGGTCAGGATCGCCTGGCGCACCGTCCGCTGGATGCGGCCGAGCGCGGGCACGGGATAGTTGCCGGACTTCTGGCGGCCGAAGAAGTAGTCGGTCCCGAAGGTGACCGTCAGCGTCTCGCGCGAGTCGACGGAGCCGACGAGCCGGACGAGCGATGGGAGCCGGTTCAGCGGGATGTCGGTGCGCACGTTCGTCTCGATCGTTCGTGCGAGCGAGCCGAAGTTGCGGAGAGCGCGCACGGGGTCGAGCTGGTCGGCCATCGCGCTGAGGAAGCAGCGCTGCCGCGCCATCCGCGTGTAGTCGCTCGAGTCCTTGCGCGAGCGGACGTAGGCGAGCGCCTCGCGGCCGTAGAAGCGGT
>JBDSOJ010000260.1:0-2955 GCA_039914895.1 Gaiellaceae bacterium | reverse complement strand
GGGCACTACAAGCTCGCGAGCTCGCTCTCGCCAAAGAGCGAGACCTACGCGGAGCGGATCATGCAGCTCGACGACGCGGCCGAGGGCGAAACCGGCTAGCCGGGCGACTCGGGCTACATGAGCCGGTCGCCGGTGACCCGGTGGATCTCCTCGAGCGAGGAGATGCCGGCCCGGCAGAGGCGGATCCCGTCGTCGCGCAGGGTGATCATCCCCGCCTCGACTGCGGCCGCGAAGATCTCCTCCGTCGACGCCTCGATCAGGTGGCGGATCTTGCCGGTGATCGGCATCACCTCGTAGAGCGCGACGCGGCCGTTGTAGCCCGTGTCGGCGCATTCGGCGCAGCCGCGGTGGCGGTAGAGCACTTCGCCGGGGTGGAGCGTGCCCTTGAGGCCGTCGGCGATCTGCTCGGCGTCGGTCGGGACGTACGGCTCGCGACAGTGGACGCAGAGCCGGCGTGCGAGCCGCTGCGCGACGATGCAGTTGATCGACGTCGCGATCAGCGACTGGTCGACGCCCATGTCCCGCAGGCGCGCGATCGAGCTGGCGGCGTTGTGCGTGTGCAAGGTCGTCAGGACGAGATGGCCGGTCATCGCGGCCTGGATCGCGATCCGGGCCGTCTCCTCGTCGCGCACCTCGCCGATCAGGACCACGTCCGGGTCGGAGCGCAGCATCGTCCGCAGACCGCTTGCGAAGGTCAGCCCGGCGCGGACGTTAACCTCGACCTGCGTGATGCCCGGGATCTGGTTCTCGACTGGGTCCTCGATCGTCGTGAGCGAGCGTTCCGCGTCGTTCAGGAACTCGAGCGCGGCGTACAGCGTCGTCGTCTTGCCGGAGCCGGTCGGGCCGACCGTGAGCACGGCGCCGTAGGGTTGCTTCAGCGCCCGGGCGAGGACCGCGGCAGCCTCGGGATCCATCCCGAGGTCGTCGAGCCCGAGCCGGCCAGAGGCACGGTGCAGGATCCGGAGCACGACCTTCTCGCCGAACGTCGTCGGCAGGACGGCGATGCGCAGGTCGATCGGGTGGCCGTCGTAGCGGATCGAGACGCGACCGTCCTGGGCGTTGCGGCGGTCGGCGATGTCGAGCTCGCCCATGATCTTCAGCCGGCTCGTGACCGCGGGCATCAACCCCGTCGGCACCTCCGCCACCTTCCGCATCACGCCGTCGATGCGGGCGCGGATCACCATCGCGTGCGATTTCGGCTCGAAGTGGATGTCGGAGGCGCCCTCGGCGATCGCGTTGGCGATGATCTGGTTCGTCAGCTTGATCGCGGGGGCGTCGTCCGCGTCCCCGTCGGTGATGTCCTCGAGCTCGTCCTCCTCCTCGACGAGCACGTCCGACTCCATCTCGACCTGCACGTTCGCCCGGAAACAGCGGTCGAGGGTGCGGGCCAGATCGGACACCGAGACGACGACGAAGCGGAGCTGGAGCCCGAGCGCGAGGCGGAGGTCGTCGGAGGCCATCACGTCAGTCGGGTCGGTGACCGCGACCACGGCCGTTCCGTTCTCGTCGAAGGCGACGGGTAGCGCGGAGAGGCGGCGTGCGACGTTCTCGGGCAGGAAACTCGTCGCCCTCGGATCGAGCTCGACCCGGCTCAGCTCGACGAACTCGAACCCGTACCGCTCGGCCAGCGACCGGGCGACTGCGGCGGCGGTGGCGACGTTGTACCGGAGCAGGATCTCGCCGAGGCGGCCGCCCTCCGCCTTCTTCTCCGCGAGCGCGGCCTCGAGCTGCTCGACGGTGATGACGCCGTCGCGCAGCAGAGCGCGCCGAGCTGAGGTCGGCCCTCGGGCCGCCCGTACGGGTCCGCAGACGGTGACGGCGGAATCGACGCAGCTTCCACGACGGGTGTATCGGCGATAGTTGCGACCGACATGAGGGCGGTCGTCCAGCGCGTGACGCGCGCCACCACGCACGGCGTCTAAACCTGGAGAGCCGAGAACCCTAGACATCAGGCTTCGCAATGGCGATGATCCGTGAGCGCGCACCAGCGGAGTGCGCGTAAACAGTCCAACGGGAGAGGGGATAGGGATGATCAAGAGGTTGCTTGCGGTTACGCTTTGCGCAGCCGCGGTGCTGGGCGTCAGCGTTAGCGCTGCGCTCGCCGGTGAGGTGAAGGGGCCTCCGTACCAGGGCGCTCCAGTAGCAGGCGGCATCGTCACGCCGGCCAACGCCACCGGCGCTACGCACGCCAGATCGTTGTGTGCGTTTAGTGGCCTGAACGACTACGACTCTCTAATCGGCCAGAACAGCAAGCAGGTGCAGACTCCCGCAGACGGGCCGCCTGGAGCACCCGGTCTCGGTCTCGAGATCTTCCCCGGCGTCGTCGTTTCGTGCAGGGGGAACTAGGGCGAGTGATCGGCTCGTTGGCCCGCCGTTAGCGTCGAGGCCACCGGAGACCGAAGCCGCTGTGGAAGGCCCGTCACACGTGGCGGGCCTTCCACTTTGGTGGCGGGAGGCGACGGCGACGGGATCTCGCTGGTGGCTCCGCCCTCAGCGACGGACGTCGGGCCGACGTGCCGGTCCGCGACGACGCTAGTCGTACGTGTGCCAGTTGCCGTCTGCTTTCATCACTCCTTCTACTAGCATCGGTTCACATCGGACGGCTGCGCGACCTCGGGCTCCCGGTCGAACGGGGCGTCTTCGGAGCCTGGCTGGACGTCGAGCTCGTGAACGACAGGCCGGTGACGATCGTGCTCGGTTGAGCTGCGCCCGCCGCGAGCACGCCGGCTGCGCGGAGGCCGAGCGGAACTCGTCCTTGCTACACTTCCCGCACCATTTTCACCTGCTGGACGAAATGGGCGCGCTGCGCCCATTTTTGTTGAAGGAGAACGGGCATGAGCGCGACGCACGAGAAGGAGCGGACACTGACGAAGCAGCTCGGACGGGAAGTCGAGACGGCCCTGCCGGGCGTCGAGGTGCTCGCGGTCGAGCTCTCGAGCCCCGAGCGCTTCACCG
>JBDSOJ010000240.1:0-18028 GCA_039914895.1 Gaiellaceae bacterium | reverse complement strand
GGGCCGTGACAGCCCGTGCCGCTTGAGCACCTTCGAGATCGTCGAGTGCGGGTGACCGACGCGAAGGGTCAGCAGCCGTGGCCCCCAGCCCGTTTGACGGCGCGCGGCGCAGATCCGCCGCTGCTCGCTGGCCGCCAACAGCCGCGGCATCCGTCGCGGCCGGCTCGAGCGATCGAGCAAGCAGACACCACTGTGACGCTCCTCGCTGCTGGCCTCGCGCCAGCGACGCCACCAACGACACGCCGTCGCCGGCGACACACTAAACGCCGCGGCCGCCTGCTTCAGCGACGCACCCTGCTCGATCGCCCCGACCAAAGCCCGCCGGCCAGCCAGTCCGAGCTTCGCGTTACGGTGCAGCTCCATCCGGGTCCCTCCTTCGAGAGTGAGCCTTCGCAGACCCACAGCCTCGAAGGAGGCCCGGATGAACCTCTCAGCCGTTCACAACGTCTGTAGGCACGTCAACTAGTAGCCCGATCGTGCGCAGTCGAACGTACGCTGTGCTGATGCTGCGCGCGGCGATCAGCATCGGTCTCGGAGCCGCACTCCTCGCCGCCGCGGTGCTGGGGGTCGACGGTGCTGCGAGCGCTCCGATCGCATCGCGTATCGTCGATCGAACCTTCGGCTGCATCCCCGCTGCCGTGACGGGCAACCTCCGCGGCGTCGAGGTCACCGCCGTGCCGATCGGCGCGAAGGAGAACCACGACCCGACCCACCAGAACCGTTCTCCGGGTTTCATCGGCGCCGGTTCCGGCGGCTGGGGCTTGGGATCCGAGCTCGTCTCCGTCCGGGCACGCGGCTGGCAGCGCTTCACGACCTCGTACAGCCACGCCGGGGTCTACGCGAGCATCGCCAGGTGCGCGCGGTCGCGTCTCTCGGTCACGCTCTCGGCGAACGGTCTCTCGAACGGCCCGGTTCGCTGGTTCGAAGAGGTGACCTGCCTCGGCCGAGGACGCGTGCTGATCCGGGTGCGCGCACTGATGCAGACTCCGGCGCTCTGGCAGCCGCTGATCAGGTTTGCCTATGACGGGGCCCGCGACCGCGTGGTCGAGGCGGCGCTCGCCATCCGCAGCGAGCGCACCGGTCGACCGATCGCCTACATGGAGCTCGCGCGAGACGGGACGACCAAGCTCTGGTACTCGCCGGCCTGCGTCGCGTGAGCCTCTCCTAACCGAGCGACTCGAATGACGTGGCGCGGTCGCTGCCGCGCGGGGTGACGCGCACCGGCTTCGCGTAGGCGAGGTAGCGGTGCGAGGCGAAGAAGCGCGGGTGGCAGGCCTGGAGCACGAGCTGCTCGTAGCCCTTCGACCTCAACACGGAGGTCTGCGTCGCGGGGACAATCCGGCTGCCCGTGATCTCGTACTCGAAGGTCGCGAACGGCAGCTCGAGAAAGACGCGGTCGCCCTTGTGCAGGCGGTCGATACGGGAGAAGGGGGCGCCGTACGTCGTCCGGTGCCCGGCGATGTAGACGAGCTCTCCCTCGCCCGGCATCCCCGACCCGAGGTAACGGCCGGGGCCACGCTTGAGCGAGTCCGTGTCGGTGCCGTTGACGACGATCTCGCCGACGCCGAGAGCGGGAATGCGGATCCGTGCGACAGCGTCGCCTTGCTTCGAGCTCGTGCGCCACTTCCTGGCCACGCGCGGAAGCGATGTGCGCAACCGGTCGCCGGACGCTGGGGGGAGACCCGCGTTGCCCTCCTCGAGCCGGCGCTCGAAGCTCTTGGTCAGCTCTCGCTGCTCGAATCCGTGCAACGCGGCGGTGAACGGATCCTGCCACTGCCAGACCGTCAGCGCCCAGGCGAGCGCGCCGACGCCGGCGACGATCATCAGGGTTCCGGTGATTCGGGCGAGCCGTCTCATCATCCTTCCAACGCGTCGCGTTCCTCGCCGGTTCCGCGGGCGCCGAGAAGCCGCAGCGGCGGACGCCGTCTGCGACGACGCGTCGCGGAGTACGGTGCGTATCTCCCCACCGCCAGGGCCGCCAGTTGCGCCGCCACGGCGAGCCACGCAAAGCTGAGCGCGACGGCGATCCAGGGGACGTAGCCGACCGACGCGAGCGAGAGCAGGTACCACGGCGTCTGGAGGCCGAGCCCGAGTCGCGACGAGAACGACAGCAGCAGCAGCAGCGGTCCGACGAAGCCGAGCACCAGCAGCCCGCCGCGCACGAGCTGGCTCGAAGCCTGCGCCTGGGGCAACCAGAGCCAGCCGTAGAGCGACGGCAGCAGATAGACGAGCGAGAACGGATTCGTCGCGACGACGAGCAGAGCGATCAGTCCGAGCGCCAGCAGCGCGACGGTGTGGCCGGCGAGCGTCTCCTCCGAGCGGGCGGGCGTGTGCGGGAGCAGCCGCTCGCGCGAGACCAGCCAGCCGGCGAACAGGAGCGCGCCGAGAACGCCGAGCACGACCGGAGCGGGCTCGAAGAGCGTGGACGTGGGCGGCAGCGGCCGCGCCTCGCCCTTCGGAAAGGCACCGAACAGCGCCGCGACGAACACGAGCGCCGCCGCGAAGCCCCAGAAGAGCAGTCGCGAGCGGAGGCTCCGCGCGGCCGGCGCGAGCGGGATCCGGCGGCGGCGGCAGTGGGCGAAGAGGTCGATCGCGCCGATCAGAAACGGCAGCAGCGCCGTCAACAGCACCAGCTCGAGCGCCCAACCGCGGACGATCCGGGTGCCGAAGTCGACGTAGCTCGTCGTGCCTTGTGCGAGCTCGAGACCCGCGTCGAGCGAACCGACCAGGTTCTGCGAGGCTCGTCCGAGCTCCGCCAGCCGCTGTGCGTCGAAGGTCGTGTCCTCGAATCCCTGCGCGGCGCCGTCCGGCAAGGTCGTCAACGTCACCGCGGGGATGCCGCGCGCCACGAAGGGGCCCTGCTCGCCGAGCGTGAACGGGAAGCCGAGATCGAGGAGCTGCCGCAGTGCGGGCGCGCGGGAGGGCTCGCGCCCAGTCTGCTCGAGCACGCGGAGTGCGGCCGTGCGGACGAGTGCCGCCGACGGGGAGCGGGCGGTGTCGCCGGCGATCAGCAGCCGCGGTCGCCCCGCACCGGCGATCGCATCGAGGCTGATCACCGCCAGCGCGTTGTCCCGGTACGGCGAGCTCGCTGCAAAGTGGGCTGCGCCGAGCGCGCCGAAGGCGCCGCCGTCCGTCGAGACGAACACGAGCGTGTGTGTGGGCTGCGTCTGGACGATCGTCGTGCCGCCGACGGAGGCGTAGGAGCGCGCGAGCTCGATCAGCGCCGCGGTCCCGGAGGCGTTGTCGTTCTGCCCGCTCTCCTCGCCGCTGTTGTCGCGGTGCGCGGTGATCACGATCGCGCGCTGGGAGGCGCCCGTGACGACCGTGACGAGGTTCCGAAGCTCGACGTCGCCGCGTCCCGGGATCCGGGCGCGAAAGCGCTCCACCTGCGGATCGAAGTCGTAGAGCTCGAACTGCTCGGCGACCCAGCCGGCGGCGCCCAGGCTGCCGGAGGAGCCCGGGGAGCGGTCGGGATACTCGCGGGCGAGCTCGCGGGCGAGCTGCTCCGCGATCACGGCGTCGAAGGTGGCCGGCAGCGTGGGCGGCGGCAACGGTTGCGGGCGCGCGACGCTGAAGGCGGTCAGCAGCAGCGGGAGCGCGACAAGCAGCCACGTTCCCCGCACGAGCCGTGCGTTCACCGGCCGCTCGACGGAGCCGCGGCGGGGGCGCCCGCGAGGCGCGAACGCTCGTCTGGGCGGCGTCATTGCAAGCCAGTGTAGGGATCGCCGCGGCCACCTCTAGCATTCGCCCATGGCGGACGCGTCGACCATCCTCCTCGTCGACGACGAGGACTCGATCCAGAAGCTGCTCACGTACCCACTGGAGCGGGATGGTTTCCGGGTCGTGCACGCGCGCGACGGCGACGAGGCGCTGGCACGGTTCGCCGAGGAGGACGTCGACCTCGTCGTCCTCGATCTGATGCTGCCGAAGCTCGACGGGCTCGAGGTCTGCAAGCGCATCCGGGCCGAGAGCACGGTCCCGATCATCATGCTCACCGCCCGCGACGACGAGCTCGACAAGGTGCTCGGACTCGAGCTCGGGGCCGACGACTACATCACGAAGCCGTTCTCGATCCGGGAGTTCCGCAGCCGTGTGCGCGCCCTCCTCCGCCGCGCCGCCGCCCCGAGGCCGGGCGAACGCAGGGACGACGAGGTGATCGAGGTGGGCGAGCTCAGGATCGACGCGCCGCGACGGACGGTCGCGATCCGGGGCGAGGAGGTGCAGCTGACCTTCGTCGAGTTCGAGCTGCTGCGCGTGCTGGCCTCCGCGCCCGGACGGGTCTTCTCGCGCCGCCAGCTGCTCGAGCGGCTGCGCGGCGGCGCCGACTACCGCGAGCCGCGCACGATCGACGTCCACGTGCGCCACCTGCGCGAGAAGATCGAGCAGGATCCGCACGAGCCGAAGCTGATCCTCACCGTCCGTGGCGTCGGCTACCGCTTCCGGGAGCTTTGAGCCAACGGTGCGCCGGCCGAGGCTCCGCGGCATCCGCCTTCGACTGGCGCTCGCGCTGCTCGTGGTCGTCGCCGGCTCGCTCGGGGTCGTCTACCTGATCGTCGTTCCCTCGCTCGAGGTCGAGCTCGTCAACGCGAAGCTCGACCAGCTCGAGGAGGACGCGAAGACGGTCGCCAACCGCTATCCGAGCCAGACGGGCAGCGAACAGGAGTTTGCGGAGGGGGCGGCGTCCCTGTTCCAGGCGCGCGTCGTCATCTATTCGATCCTCCAGAACCAGCCGTTCATCTTCGGCGACTCGAACACGGCCCTGTCCCTGGACGTCGCGCGGGATCCGGTCGCGCTGCGGGCGACGCGCACCCGTCGGCTCGAGCGTGACACGGTCGAGCGCCGGGGCCGCAGGTTCGCGGAGGTGGCGTTGCCGGTCGAGAACGAGGGAGTTGTGATCCTCCTCAGCGACTCGCTCGCCGATCCGATCTCGAGCCTGAACCTGATCGAGCGGCGGCTCCTGTTCGCGGGTCTGATCGGCCTCCTCTTCGCGGTCGTGGTCGGCTACGCGGCCGCTTCGCTGCACGCACGGCGGATCCGACGGCTGGAGCGCGCAGCCGAGCGGATCGCGGGCGGACGCTTCGACGAGCCCGTGTCGGATGCGGGCAACGACGAGCTCGGCGACCTGGCAACGGCGTTCGAGCGCATGCGCGGGCGGCTGGAGCAACTCGACCGCGCCCGCAGCGAGTTCATCGCCAACGCCTCGCACGAGCTGCGCACGCCGCTCTTCTCGCTCGGCGGCTTCCTCGAGCTGATGGCCGACGAAGAGGTCGACGAGGCGACGCGGCAGGAGTTCCTCGCGACGATGCGCGAGCAGGTCGACCGCCTCGCCAAGCTCGCCACCGACCTGCTCGATCTCTCGCGGCTGGATGCCGGCTGGATGCGGGTCGAGCGGGAGCCGGTCGACCTCGGGGAGGTCGCGCGCGTCGTCACGGCGGAGTTCGGTGCCCTGGCAGAGCAGAAGCGGCACGTCGTCGAGACCGACGTCCAGGGTGATCCGATCGCTCGCGCCGACGAGCTGCGCGTGCTCCAGGTCGTGCGCGCGCTGCTCGACAACGCGCTCACACACACACCGGCGGGAACGCGCGTGACGCTGCGGGCGTGGGCCGATCGCGAACACGCCTTGCTCGAGGTGGAGGACGACGGCCCCGGCATCGCGCCCGAGCACGCACCGCATGTCTTCGACCGCTTCTACCGCGGCGAGGGGGCGGTTGCCTCCGGCAGCGGCCTTGGCCTTGCGATCGCGCGGGAGCTGGTGCAGATGATGGGCGGCGAGGTCGTCCTCGACTCCCGGCCCGGTCGCACGCTCGTGCGGGTCGCACTCGGCGCCGCCCCGACGTCGGTGGCGGCGCAGGATCCCACCGCTTCCGTTTCCACGTGAAAACGGAAGCGGCGTCGCTACAGTGAGCCGATGCGCGCCGGCGCCCTCGCCGTTGTCTCGCTCGTGGCCGCCTGCCTCGGGGCTGTCACCGTGCTCGTGGTCGGCTCCTTGCTCGGCTGGGTCGGCGGTGAGAGCGGCGTCCGTACCGTCGTCGTGTCGACGGTGGCGGCCGAGCCCGGCACGTCCGCCCCGACCGCGACGCCGCTGCTCGGCAACGGCTTCGATCCGGCGCAGATCTACGCCACCCGCTCCGAGGGCGTCGTCACGATCTATTCCTACTTCTCGAACGGCCAGCGCTCCCAGGGGTCGGGCTTCATCGTCTCCGAGGAAGGCCACATCCTGACGAACTCGCACGTCGTCACCAGCTCGGGCGCCGCGGCGCCGACGGTGCGCGGCGCCGAACGCGTCTACGTCGTCTTCCACGACGGAGACCGGATCCCAGGCTCGATCGTCGGCTGGGATCTCTTCAACGACACCGGTCTCGTCAAGGTCGATCCTCGAGATCATGCTGTCTCGCCCGTCCCGCTCGGCGACTCGAGCCGCGTCGTCGTCGGTGAGCCCGTCGCCGCGATCGGCAGCCCCTTCGGACAAGAGAGCTCGCTCGCCGTCGGCGTCGTCTCCGCGACCGAGCGCTCGATCGACTCGCTCACCTCCGCCTATGACGTCTCGGATGCGATCCAGATCGATGCGCCGATTAACCACGGCAACTCGGGCGGGCCGCTGCTCGATGCGCGCGGCCGCGTGATCGGGATCAACGCTCAGATTCGCTCCGACTCCGGGAACGCGGAGGGGGTGGGGTTCGCGATCCCGATCAACTCGGCGAGGCGCTCGATGGAGCAGTTGATCTCGACCGGCCGGGTCGCCTATGCGTATGTCGGCGTTACCACGCAGGACGTGACGCCGGCGCTCGCCCGCCGCTTCGGCCTCGATGCGTCGCGCGGCGCCCTGATCCAGGACGTCAAGGCGGATACGCCCGCCGCCCGCGCCGGCCTGCGCGGCTCGTCCGACGAGGAGGTCTTCAACGGGATTCCGATCGATCTCGGCGGCGACCTGATCGTCGGCTTCGCCGGCCGGAAGGTCGAGCGGGCCGCCGACATCGCTCGTATCGTCACCGACAGCCTGCGCCCCGGTCAGACCGTCTCCGTCACCGTCCTGCGGGGCGGCAAGGGCGAGCGGGAGACCGTGCGCGTTCGGCTGATCGAGCGTCCGGTCAATCCGACGCGGTAGCGCCGGTTTAGATCCCGCGGGCCGCGGGAAGAATTTGTGCAGGAGATACGAGAGTTCGGAAGCTTTCGGTAGGATCGACGACGGAATAGGGGCGTGCTCGTGAGCGAACAGGCGGCGATGGTGGCGGACGACCTCGAGCTGAGTCGGACCGTGCGCTTGACTATTCCGGCGAAGGCCGAGTACATCATCCTGTCGCGGCTCGCTCTCGCCGGCGTCTCGCGCGTGCGTGCGCTCCCCGCCGAGACGCTCGCCGACCTGAAGCTCGCGCTCACCGAGGCGTGCTCCAACTCGGTCCGCCATGCCTACGCGGGCGCCGAGGGCCACGTCGAGATCAGCTTCGAGCTCCGTGACGACCGCCTGATCGTCGAGGTCGCCGACGACGGCACCGGGTTCGATCCCGAGGAGGAGTCCGCGGGCACAGGCGACGAGCTCTCGGAAGGCGGCCTCGGGATCGCGATCATCCGGTCGATCGCCGACGAGGTCGAGATCGGCGGCGGTCGCGGCGGCAAGGGGTCGCGGCTCCGTTTTGTGAAACTCCTCTAGTCTCAGCGACCGATGAGCGAACGGCGGAAGCTGATCGTCGTCTCCAACCGCGCTCCGATCTCCTTTGGACGCGACGACGACGGAGAACGGGTGGCGAGGCGCGGCGCCGGTGGGCTCGTCACGGCACTCGCGCCGCTCGTCTCCCGGCACGACGTCACCTGGATCGCGAGCGCGCTCTCCGGCGAGGATCGTGCCGTCGCCTCGGAAGGGCCGGCCGACGAGACGGCACTCGACGGCTCGCGCTACCGGCTACGGCTGATCCACCACCGTCCGTCCGCCTACGATCTCTTCTACAACGTGATCGCGAATCCCGTGCTCTGGTTCGTCCAGCACGGGCTCTGGGAGCTGAAGCACAACCCCGAGCACGACCTCGGCTGCGCGTGGGAGGACGGCTACGTCGCGGTCAATCGCGCGTTTGCGGAGGCCGTCGTCGAGGAGCTCGAGCGAGAGCCGGACGCCGCGGTCCTGTTCCACGACTACCACCTCTACGTCGCGCCGGCACTCGTCCGCCGCCGCTGCCCGGACGCCGCTCTCGCGCACTTCACGCACATTCCCTGGGTCGGTCCCGCCGCGTGGTCTGTGCTGCCCGAGCCGATCGTCCGAGCGATCCACGAGAGTTTGCTCGCGAGCGACATCGTCGGCTTCCACACGCAGCGCTGGCGCCGCGCTTTCCTCGAGTCGTGCCGCGCCCTCGGGCTCGAGCCGGACGAGGAGCGCGTGACCGCGCATCCCATCTCGATCGACCCGGACCAGTTCGCGGCGCTGGCCCGGAGCGAACCGGTGCTTGAGCGCGAGCGCGAGCTCGTGGCCCGCCGGCCGGAGCTGATGATCCTCCGCGTCGACCGCACCGATCCGTCGAAGAACGTGCCCCGCGGGCTGGAGGCCTTCCGGCTTCTGCTCGAGCGGCGGCCGGACCTGCGCGGCCGGGTCGGCATGCTCGCGCTGCTGGACCTGTCCCGGCAGGACATTCCCGAGTATGTCGAGGAGCGCTGCCGGATCGAGGCGGCCGCAGGCGAGGTCGAGGCTGCCTTTCCCGGCGCGCTGACGCTGCGGATCGCCGATGACTTTCCCGCCTCGGTGGCCGCCTACAAGCAGTTCGACGTCCTGCTCGTGAACGCGGTCATGGACGGGCTCAATCTCGTCGCCAAGGAGGCGCAACTGGTCAACGAGCGGGCCGGGGTAGTTGTCTTATCAGTAAACGCAGGCGCATACGAAGCGCTCGAGCGCTGGGTGACGCCGGTCGAGCCGCTCGACGTGTCCGCCACCGCGGACGCGCTCGACAACGCACTCGAGCTCGGCGAGGACGAGCGCCGCGCCTGGCAGGACGCGCTGCGGGCGTACGTGCACGAGCACGATCTCGAGGAGTGGATCGCGGCGCAGCTGGCCGACCTCGACCACGCGAGTAGCATTCGGCGATGAGCGATCTCTCCCACGTCGACGAGTCCGGCTCCGTCCGCATGGTCGACGTCGGCGGCAAGCCGCTGTCACGGCGGCGCGCGGTGGCGCGGGCATCGGTGCGGATGGCGCCGGAGACGGCACGGCGTCTGGGCGAGCTGCCGAAGGGAGACGCGTTGACGACCGCTCAGCTCGCCGGGATCATGGCGGCGAAGCGAACGAGCGAGTTGATCCCGCTCTGCCACCCGCTGCCGCTCTCGCTGGTGGACGTCTCACTCGAGGTCGTCGCGGACGGTGTCGAGATCACCGCCTCGGCCGAGACGACGGCGCAGACCGGCGTCGAGATGGAGGCGCTGACGGCCGCCGCGGTCGCCGCCCTGACGGTCTACGACATGGCGAAGGCGATTGACAAGGACCTGGTGATCGCCGAGGTGACGCTGATCGAGAAGACCAAGGTCGAGGTGTGAAGGCCGCCGTCCTGACCGTGTCGGACGGGGTCGTTGCCGGGACGCGAGAGGACAAGAGCGGCGACCTGCTTGCCGCGTTGCTCGCCGCGGACGGGTACGAGGTCGAGCGGCGCGTCGTCCCCGACGAGGCCGGCGAGATCGCGACCGCGATCGTCGAGCTCGCCGAGCGGGCGGCGGCCGTACTCACCACCGGCGGCACCGGCGTCGCCCCGCGCGACGTCACGCCCGAGGCGACGCTCTCGGTGATCGACCGCGAGGCACCCGGGATCGCCGAGGCGATCCGCGCAGACTCGTTGACGAAGACCCCGCACGCCCTGCTCTCGCGCGGGGTGGCGGGCGTGCACGCGCACACACTGGTCGTCAACCTGCCCGGCTCGCCCGGCGGCTGCCGGGACGGCTACGCGGTGCTGCAGCCCGCGCTTGCGCACGCACTCGGCCTGCTCGGCGAGGCCGAGACGGCTCACAGGCAGACATGACCGCGACGGCCGTCTCCCTGCCAAGGCGGTTCGCCTCGCTGGTGAAGCTGGAGCACACCGTCTTTGCGCTGCCGTTCGCGTACGTCGGGATTTTGCTGGCGGTCGGCGAGGTCCCGTCGGCAGGCGACTGGGTCTGGGTCACGGTCGCGATGGTGGGCGCCCGCACGCTCGCGATGGGGCTCAACCGCCTGATCGATGCCGAGGTGGACGCGCGCAATCCGCGCACGGCGAGCCGCGAGCTTCCGGCCGGGGCGCTCTCGCGCGGCCAGGTGCTCGGCCTCTGCCTGGCCGCGCTCGCCGTCTTTCTCCTCGCGGTCTTCCAGCTCGACCCGCTCGTACGCTGGCTCTGGCCGGTGCCCGTGCTGCTCTTCGTCGTCTATCCGTACCTGAAGCGTCTCACTTGGCTCTGCCACGTCTGGCTCGGCGCCACGCTCGGGCTGGCGCCGGTCGGTGCGTGGGCAGCCGTCACTGGCGAGCTGGCGTGGCCTGCGTGGGCGCTGGGCGGGGCGGTGGCACTCTGGGTCGCCGGCTTCGATCTCTTCTACTCGCTCTTCGACCTCGAGCACGATCTCGAGCAGAGCCTGCACTCCTGGGCGACGCGGTTTGGTGAGCGCGGCGTCTTCATGGGCGCTCGGCTGCTGCATCTCGGGACGATCGGCCTGCTGGCGCTCGCCGGGCTCGGGCTCGACGTCGGTGCCGGTTACTGGCTCGGCGTCGTCGCCGTCGCGCTCCTGCTCGGATACGAGCACTCGCTCGTCCGCCCCGGCGACCTGCGTCGACTCGACGCGGCCTTCTTCACCGTCAACGGCGTGATCAGCATCCTCTTTCTCGGCTTCGTCCTCGCCGACGTCCTCGTCCGCTGACGCTGCCGCCCGTGGAGAAAACGTCACACTCCCGTGACGATGCCGACAGCCATTCGTTTCTCGATCGTCGATAGCGTTTCAGTAGGGGCACCCGGGGTGCCCCTGGGGGCGCGTGTGGGGACGTTTCCGGCGGGCGCCGCGTGATCAGCGCCCGCGGCGTCGAGAAACGCTATGGCCGACGTCGTGCGCTGCGGCCGCTCGACCTCGAGCTCGGCCGCGGCGGCTTCCTCGTCGTCACGGGCGCGAACGGCTCCGGAAAGACGACGCTGCTGCGCCTCGTCGCCGGGCTCGCCGCGCCGACCGGTGGTGAGCTGGACGTCGCCGCCGACCGGGGCGGGCTCGGCTACCTCGGTCACGAGCCTCTGCTCTACCGCGACCTGACCGCGCTCGAGAACCTCGACCTTTACGGGCGGCTGTACCGCGTCCCCGAGCGCCGCGAACGGATCGGAATGCTGCTCGAACGCTACGGCCTCTGGGAGGTGCGGGCCGAGCGGATGAGCTCGTACTCGCGCGGGATGACGCAGCGGCTCGCGCTCTGTCGCGCGCTCCTGCACGAACCAGAGCTGCTCGTTCTCGACGAGCCCTTCACCGCGCTCGACGGCGAGGGCGCCGAGTTGCTCGATCGCCAGCTCGCCGAGCTCGCGGGGACGGCGACCGTCCTCCTGACCACGCACGACCCAGCCAGGGTGGAATCGCTTGCGACCCTCCGCTTGGCGCTCGCATGAGCTACCTCGCCGACGTCGCCGCGCTCGCCCGGAAGGACCTCCGGCTCGAGCTGCGGGCGCGGGACACGCTGCCGGCGATGCTGCTCTTCGTCCTCTCGACGCTCGTGGTCTTCCACTTTGCCCTGCCGACGGGCGCGGACGAGGTCGCCGCGCAGGGCCTGCTCTGGGTCGCGCTCGTCTTCACCGCGCTGCTCGGGCTCGCGCGCGCCTGGGCGCCCGAACGCGAGGGCGGCGCGCTCGAAGGGCTCGTGCTCGCACCTTCGGACCGGAGCGCGATCTGGCTCGGCAAGTCCGCCGCGGTGTTCGTCTTCCTGACTCTGATCGAGCTCGTCGCCCTGCCGGCGTTTGCGCTTTTTTTCTCGCCGTTGCCGGCGGAGGGGATTCTCGGCGTCCTGCTCGCAAACATCGGCATCTGTGCCGTCGGGACGCTGTTGGCGGCAATGGCGGCGGCGAGTCGGACGCGTGAGCTGATCCTGCCGCTGCTCTTCCTGCCGCTCGCGATCCCGCTCGTCGTCGGCGGCGTCGGCGCCAGCGTCTCGACCGACCCCGGGCGCTATCTCCTGTTTCTCGGGCTCTACGACGCGGTCTTCGCGATACTGTGCTGGGCGTCCTTTGAGTACGTCGTCTCCGAATAGCAGGGTCCCTCTCGTCTCGGTTCCGGCGCTCGCGGCGCTCTCCGCCGCGTTCGTCGGACTGGCGATCGTCCTGGCGCTCCTGGTCGCCCCCGAGGATGCCGACCAGGGGATCTCGCAGCGGATCTTCTACTTCCACGTCCCGATCGCGTTGACCGCGTACGCCTGCTTCGGCTGGGGAGCGTGGAAGGCGTTGCGCCTGCTCTGGACGCGCAGCGAGCGCTACGACCTGGAGAGCTACGTCGCGATTCACCAGGGGACGATCTTCGGGGCGCTGACGCTTGCGACCGGGTCGATCTGGGCGAAGGCCTCCTGGGGGCACTGGTGGGTGTGGGACTCGAACCAGCTCGTCCTCTTCCTCGTCCTCTTTCTCTTCTACTCGGCGTACTTCATGCTCCGCTTTTCGATCGAGGAGGGACCGCGGCGCGCGAACGTCTCCGCCGTCTACGCGCTCTTCGGCGTCGCGTTGATCCCGGTCAGCTTTTTCGCGATTCGCCTTGCCGAGGACTTCATCCATCCGACGACGTTCAACCGGGACGGGCCGCAGATGACGGGGACGATGTTCTTCGCCTTCTGCGTCTGCTGGCTCGCGATCACTCTGCTCGCGTACACGCTCTACCGGGTCGAGCTGGTCGGCAAGCGCCTGGACGCGAACCTGCGCGAGCTCCGAGAGATACTGACGGGATGAGGTTGACCACATGAGTCAGAGCGACTACGTGGTCGCGGCGTACGCGATCGTCTTCGTGACGCTGCTCGTCTACGTCGCGATCATCGCGGCGAAGCTCTCGCGGCTCGAACGCGACACGGCCGAGCTCGCCGAGCTCGCGCGGAAGCGCAGCTCCGGTGGCTGAGTTCCTCGTCGTTCCGGTCCTGCTCGCCTACGGCGAGGCGGCCTTCGCCTACGCGGGCGAGCTGCGCGGCCCCGGGCTCGCGGGTCGGCTTGCCACCTGGGGTGTCCGGCTCGGGTGGCTCGCCCAGACGGCGCTGCTCGCCGGCCAGGGTGTCTCCGCGGAGGGTTTCCCCTGGGGCACGTGGGCGGGCGCGCTCAACCTCTTCGTCTGGCTCGTCGTCGGCGCGTACCTGATCTGGGGCTGCACCCCTCACTACCGGCTGCTCGGGCTGACGGTGATGCCGGTCGCAGCCGTCCTGCTCGCGCTCGCGTGGGCGGGCGGCGGGACCGCGCTCGACGAGGGCGACCGGTCCGGCGTCGCGCTCGCGGTGCATGCGGTGCTGATGCTGGCCGGCTTCGCCGGGCTGACGCTCGCCGCCGGAATGGCCGCGCTCTACCTCTGGCAGGAGCGCCGGCTGAAGCGGCACGAGCGGCGCGTGCTCCGCGTGCGCATGCCGCCGCTCGACGCGCTCGACAGGCTCGCCGCCCGGACGGTGCTCGGCTCGCTCGCCGTCCTGACACTCGGGATCGGCGTCGGTGCCGCCAGCTTCGAGCGCGGCGACTTCGACGCCGCGATGGCGGTGACGTTGCTGATCCTCGCCACGTACGCCTCCCTGCTCGTGCTCCGGCACGAGGGCCGCCGCGGCCGCCGCGCCGCGCTGCTCAACCTGGCCGGGTTCGCGCTCGTCGCGATTGTCCTCCCGCTGACCCACTTTGCAGGCTGAGGCGGGCACGGTGAAACTGACCCTCGCAGGTGTGTCGCACCACCAGGCGCCGATCGAGCTGCGCGAACGGGTGGCGCTCGACCTCGAGGCCTGTCGCGCTCTCGCCGCACGTCTCGACGGCGAAGCCGTCGTCCTTTCCACCTGTAACCGCACCGAGCTCTACGTCGTCCAGGACGAGCACGCCGAGGAGGTTGCCGTCGCCACGCTGACCGCGCTCGCCGGCGACCGCGGCGACGATCTGGCCGCCGCGCTCTACCGGCTCCGCGATGAGGCGGCGGCACTGCACCTCTTCCGCGTTGCCGGCGGACTCGACTCGCTCGTTCCGGGGGAGGGCGAGATCCTGGGCCAGGTCCGCACCGCCTTCGAGGCGGGGTCGACGGGCCCGTTCCTCGACAGGCTCTTCCGGCAGGCGTTGCACGCAGGCCGCCGCGTGCGGCTCGAGACGGCGATCAACGAGAGCCCCGCGTCGGTGCCGGCGGCCGCTGCAGCGCTCGCGCAGCAGGTGTTCGATGATCTGACCGGCCGCCGCGTCCTCGTCCTCGGTGCAGGGAAGATGAGCGAGGCGACCGCTCGTAACCTCGCCTCGCGCGGCGCCGACGTCGCCGTCGTCGCGAACCGGACGCTCGCGCACGGGGAGGATCTCGCCCGGCGGCTCGGCGCCCAGGCGCTCGCGCTCGACGCGGTCGACGGTGAGCTCGAGCATGCCGACGTCGTCGTCTCGGCCACGAGCGCCTCCGGCCACGTGCTCTCACGCGCTGCCGTGGCCGCGTCCCTGCGGGCCCGGAAGGGACGACCGCTGCTGCTGGTCGACCTCGCCGTCCCTCGAGACCTCGACCCGGCGATCAACGAGCTCGACGGCTGCTTCCTCTACGACGTCGACGACCTTCAGGCCGTCGTCGCCGAGACGCTCTCGGGCCGGCGCACCGAGGCCGCGCAGGCCGAGCGGCTCGTGGCGGAGGAGGCCGACCGTTTCCGTGCGTGGCAGGCGTCGCTCGACGTCGTCCCGACGATCGCCTCGCTGCGCGCGCTGGCAGAGGAGATCCGCGACAGCGAGCTGGCGAGGGCCGGCGGGCGTCTCTCCGAGAGCGAGCGGAAGCACGTCGAGTCGGTGACCTCGCAGATTCTCGCCAAGCTGTTGCACCTGCCCACGATTCGCATGAAGGAGGCGGCCGCGGCAGCCGATGGGGTGGTCTATGCTGACGTCGTGCGGCACTTGTTCGGGCTCGGTGAGGAGGATTTGCGGCGATGAACACCCGATTTCTGACCGGTCGGCCTCTGCCGTTGCAGGCACCCACCGCGTTCGTGCGGATCAGGCCGAGCAGCGCAACCGGCGTGCGCGGCTGCGGCGAGTCGAGGCCCGCGTCGCGGCGAAGCTGTGCTCATCCGCGTCGGCTCCCGCGGCAGTAGGCTCGCGCTCACCCAGGCGGGGCAGGCGGCCGACCGTCTGCGCGCGGGGTTTGGAGGAGACGCGATTGAGATCGCGCTCGTGCCGATCACGACGGTGGGCGACCGAGACCGCACGAAACCGTTCGGCGAGATCGGTGCGCGCGGCGTCTTCGTCAAGGAACTCGAGGAGGCCCTGCTCGCCGGCCGAATCGACGTCGCCGTCCACTCCGCCAAGGACATGACCTCGACCGACACCGAGGGTCTCGCGGTCGGGGCGTACCCGCCGCGCGAGGATCCGCGCGATGCCCTCTGCGGGGCGGGCGAGCTCGAGCCCGGCATGCGTGTCGGAACCGCGTCGGTGCGACGCCGCGCCCAGCTGCTGGCGCTCGAGCCGGCGCTCTCGATCGAGCCCCTGCGGGGCAACATCGACACGCGGCTGCGCAAGCGCGGCGAGCGCAGTCTCGACGCGATCGTGCTGGCGGCGTGCGGGCTCGACCGACTGGGCCTCGACGCCGAGATCGGCCTGCGCTTCGAGCCCGAGGAGATGCTGCCCGAGGCCGGGCAGGGAGCGCTGGCATTGCAGGTGCGAGCGGGCGAGGAATCGCTCGTTGCGGCGGCCGACGATCCGGAGACGCGCCGGCGTGTGGAGGCGGAGCGGCGCTGCGTCGCGCTCGTCGGCGGCGGGTGCCTTGCGCCGGTCGCCGCCTTCCACGACGGCATCTTGCTGACGGCGCTCGTCGCGGACGAGCAGGGCACCTGGATCGAGCGCCGCTCGGGCGAGGATCCGGAGCTTGTCGCGCGTGAGCTGCTCGCGTTCGTCTCGTGAAGGTCGTCGTCACGCGACCTGTCGGCCAGGAGGAAGAGTTGATCCGCGGCCTCGTCGAGCTCCGGCACGAGGTGGTCCACTGTCCGCTGGTCGAGGTCGCGGCGCTCGGTGACGAGCCGGTCGACGTGTCCAGCTACGACTGGGTGGTGGTTACGAGCGTCAACGGCGCCAGGGAGCTGAGGCGACGGATGACGGGCACCCCGGCGAGAGTGGCGGCGATCGGTCGCGCGACGGCGGACGCCTTTGGCGGCGCCGACCTCGTCCCCGCGATCTCGACACAGGAGGGGCTGGTGGCCGAGCTGCCGCGGCCGGCCGGCCGGGTGCTCTTCGCCGGCGCGGAGGGAGCCCGGCGCTTGCTCGTCGACGAGCTCGGCGCCGACTTCGTGGCGCTCTATCGCACGCGTGAGCTGACGCCGCCGGAGCCACCGGTGGGAGATCTCGTCGTCCTCGCATCCGCGTCCGCCGCCCGAGCCTTCGGCCGGCTCGGGGTCGGCATCCCGGCGGTGAGCATCGGACCGCAGACGACGGGTGCGGCGCGGGAGGCGGGCGTCGAGGTGGTGCGGGAGGCGGTCACGCATGACGTCGCCGGCCTGCTCGCAGCTTTAGATGGTTGGTCGGCAATGCGCGCACTTCCGGACGACGCCCCAGACGCGGCGTCGTGAACCGCGAGTGCGGCCCCCGACTTGGTCTGGAGCGCCGCCGCAAGCACGCGCATCCCCGACCAAACATCTAGGCTCCGCCGCGTGTTCGTCACCTTCCTGAGCGACTTCGGCCTCCAGGACGACTTCGTCGGCACCTGCCACGGCGTGATCAAGCGGATCGCGCCCGAGGCGCAGATCATCGACATCACGCACGGGATCCCGCCGCAGCAGATCCTCCAGGGCGCGCTCGTGCTCGCAAACACGATCCCGTATATGCCGGTCGGGAGCCATCTCGCAGTCGTGGATCCCGGCGTCGGCGGCTCTCGCCGCGCGCTGGCTCTTCGCGATCACGAGGGCCGCTGCTTCGTCGGGCCCGACAACGGGCTACTGATTCCCGCTGCCGAGCGCGCCGGAATCGACGCTGCCCACGAGCTGGCGAACCCCGACTACGCGCTCGAGTCGGTCTCCCGCACCTTTCACGGCCGCGACCTGTTCGCGCCGGCGGCGGCGCACCTCGCGGCCGGGATCGCGATCGAGCAGCTCGGTCCGCCCGTCGATCCCGACGCGCTCGTCCGGCTCGACCTGCCTCAGCCCGAGCTGCGCCGGGATCGGATCATCGCGACGATCCTCTACGTCGACGCGTTCGGGAACATCGCGCTCAACGTCACCCGGGAGCACGTCAACGAGGCGGGGATCGTACCGGGGACGCAGGTGGAGCTCGACCTCGGCGGGGAGCGCGTCTTCGCGGTCGCGGCGCGCACGTTCGCCGACGCGCGGCCGGGCGACATCATGCTCTACGAGGACAGCTATCGGAACATGTCTGTCGCGATCAGCGGCGGCAACGCGGCCGAGATGCTGCACGCGCGCGCCGGCCAGCCGCTCAGGATCAACATCGGCCGGTTGTGAGTTGCGTCCGGCCGGCAGGTTTGCAACTCTCCGGCCCACAAGGACGTTCGCGGAGCGGTCATTCCATCCCGGACGTCCTTCTTTTTCTGCGCTAGGTGTAGGAACCACCAAGGTTGTTCCTGAGCGAGTGGAGTCGCTCGTTCGGGGTTTGGCGGCTGAGGCTGCCGTGGGGTCTGCGCTGATTGTAGAAGTCGAGCCAGGCGGGGAGCGCCCTGGAGCGTTGCGTTGAGGTCTGGTAGATGGCGCCGTAGGCCCAGCGGCCGAGCATGGTGCGGATGAAGCGTTCGGCCTTGCCGTTGGTGCGGGGCTGGTAGGGGCGGGTGCGCAGGTGGCGGAGACCGAGCGCGCGGCAGGCGAGCGCATGCGCGATCGAGCGGTAGCAGGGCCCGTTGTCGGTCATCACCTGCTCGACCCGGATCCCCTGGTCGCCGAAGTGGGCGACGGCGCGG